>CAXMQQ010000010.1:0-6135 GCA_964195545.1 uncultured Acidimicrobiia bacterium
GCCTTCTTCACCGCCGCCTTCTTCGCGGGAGCCTTCTTCACCGCCGCCTTCTTCGCGGGAGCCTTCTTCACCGCCGCCTTCTTCGCGGGGGCCTTCTTGGCAGGAGCCTTCTTCGCGGGGGCCTTCTTGGCAGGAGCCTTCTTCGCCGTTGTCTTCGCAGCAGTCTTCTTCGTCGCCAAAAGTCACCTGGGGTAGCTGAAGTGCGAGTGTACCGGTTGAGGGAAGGTTGTCGGTAGTCAGTGTCCGGCAATCGGTATCCGGTGAAGACCGCGCCTTGTTGCCCAAAGCTCACTGCCTACAGTTCCCCCGCCGATCGCGAGCGACGCTAGTCCTCGAGGTGCGGGGTGAGAATGCCGTTCCCTTGATCGAGGTACGCACGGATTCTCGACGCACGCTTCGGTCCGACACCGTCGATCGCATCAAGTTCCTCGGTCGTTGCAGTGCGCAGCCGTTGATACGTCCCGAACCGTTTCTGGATTCGGTTCCTCACTGAGTCGGGTATGCGTGGAACCGCAGCAAGAGCTCGCATACCTCGGGGGCTCACTTCCTCGTCGAGAGGAGCGAGACCGATCAGGTCACCGACCTTCGCTGTGTGGTAGAGATCCTCTGTCGGTATCTCACTGAGCCTGACAACGATCGACGTGCCTCGGCGCGGCTTGCGTGGCTGATAGTCGGCGTTCACCAGATCGACGAGCCCGGGGACTCCTTCGGCAACGTCGGTCGCCTGCAAGCGTACGAGCGGAGCCTCATCTCCGAGCTCCACGGCGACGAGTTCAAGTTCTTCCACGTGCCGGAGGACCAAGGCCGCTCGCTGAATGACTTTCACGGCGTCACGCATGGTGACGATGTCGTCGATCTCGTAGAGCGAGAGGCGCTCCACCGCATCGTCCAAACGAGCACGCAACCTCTCAAGCGACTGGAGTCGCTGGTTGGCCTCAGCGAACAATGCCGTCGGTGCCTGAAGTGTGAATCGCTGTTCTCCAACGTACAAGACCGCAAGATCGCGACCTTCCTCGCTTACCGCGAGTACCGGTCGGTCCGTCTGTGATGCGAGCCGATCCGCCGTCCGGAATCGTGTCCCGGTCTCGTCGGTCGGAATCCTCGGGTCGGGGATGAAGTGCACGTTTGCACGAGAGATCGTCTTCGTTACATCATCGATCACGATCCCGCCGTCCATCTTGGCCAGCTCGGCGATCCGCTGAGCAGTAACGGGTACATCAACGAACCGGAAACCACCGGTGCACAGTTCGTCGAACTCTGTGCTCGACGCAAGCACCATGAGCATCCCGGTCCCTTGTTGAAAGACCAACTCCACGGCATCCCTCAACGTCGAGCCGGGGGCGAACCGACGAAGCACATCGAGCGGTGGTGGCGCTTTCGGTGTCATCCAGGCTGCAGGGTAGTCCAACATATCGCCGGTTGGGGTCGATCAAGGAACCACGCTCAGCGCGGTTCGAGTGTCCCCGCTCGGTGGACTCAATGCCAACTCACACAGAATGTCATCGAGTCTCTGCCCGTCGGTTGCTTCAACGGTCCGGCCGATCCCGAGTCGGCGGCTCTCTGCCCGGCGACGGTCTGCCTGCTCAACCCTTCGGACCTCTCCAGTCAGACCCACTTCTCCCCATGCGGCGGACGATCCGAGCGGCACACCGGCAACCGCCGAGGCGATAGCGAGGGCCGTTGGCAGGTCGGCTGCGGGCTCACTGATCGAAAGGCCACCCATCACCGATACGTAGACCTCGAGTCCGCCCATCTTGAACCTGCCGTGCCGCTCCAGTGCGGCAAGTATCTGATGCACACGCGACGTTGGTAACCCCTTGACACTCCGCCGAGGCTGAGCGGAACGTGTGGGGACGGCGAGGGCCTGGATCTCAACGATCAGGGACCGGCGTCCGTCAAGCGCCGGGAACAGAACACTCCCGGCCGACGTGCCGTCTCTATCACCCGAAAGAGTGGCACTCGGATCGCTCATCGGCTCGAGACCCCGCCCGGTCATCTCGAAGACACCGATCTCATTGACCGATCCGAAGCGATTCTTCATGCCCCGCAGGAATCGGAGATTTCGGTGTGGATCTCCATCAAGCGACAGCACGACGTCGACCATGTGTTCAAGGCTCTTCGGACCTGCGATCGTGCCGTCTTTCGTGATGTGTCCGATGAGCAGAACTGCCACATCGGCCTCCTTCGCCGCCGCGATCAATCTGGCTGCCGAATCTCGAATCGCCACCATGCTCCCGGCCCCGCTCTCCCCCGCAACACCCGTGACCGTCTGAATCGAGTCGATCACCACGAATCGATATACACCGGAACGAATGAGATCGGTGAGGTGCCCGACGTCGGACTCCGTGGTGATCAGGAGTCCATCCGAGAGGGATCCGATCCGTTGCGCCCGCAGGCCCACCTGTGGTCGCGATTCCTCTCCCGTGGCTACAAGCACCCGGACACCAGTTTCGGCGAGCGCCGATCCGACCTCCAGAACGAGCGTGGACTTCCCGACACCCGGCGCACCACCGAGCAGCGCCACCGAACCCGGGACCATGCCACCGCCCATGACACGATCGAACTCGTCGATTCCTGTACGAAGCCGTTCGAAACGGTCGCCGACGATGCTCGCGACCGGTGTCGGCGCACCGACCTTGTAGTCGTCGACATCCGATTCAAGGAGGGTGCTCGAGCCGCGACATTGCGGACAGAACCCCATCCAACGACTCGTGCGGTGTGAACATGCGGTGCATCGATAATCAACCATGGTCTGCACCGTAGGGAGCGGGTGGGACAGGAAAGCAGACATCGGGCAGCACAGACGATGCCATGAGTGCCGTGCGCTGGGCCGTCTCGTTTGGCCGTCTGTCGTTGTCGGTTGACTGTCGTCTGTCCGCTGCTTCAGCGGCGGCGGACTGCCCAGTAGACAATCAACCCGACAACGGCAACGAGGAACAGCGCCCCAATAATATTCCAGAAGCTCCACGGCTCAGCGACACGAACCAACGCAATACACGACATTCGTGCCACAATACCGGAACACGCCCCCCTTGGAAGATTGTTAACGGATGGACCAGGACAAGACTGACTTCGACGATCTCTTCGAACCCTTTGAGCTCGGAGAGACCCCACCAGAGCCGGAGGCGGCACGGCGCCGGCCACCGCCGCCGGAAACCCCGGCAGCATCGACGCGAACGCACGCCGTCAACTCGGACGTGCCGACCGTTCCCTGCCCATCGTGCGGGTCGAGCAACCCAGAATTCAACCGCCACTGTGAACAGTGTGGAGCCCGATTGAGTCAGGATCCGCTCCCTGTTGCTCCGGCACCGAACCTCCGGACATCACCCGGTGGACGGGCTCTCGGCGTACTCGGCGTGGTGATTCTCCTTGTCGCTCTCGCTGCGCTGATATTCAACGTTTTCAGCGGCGGGGACGACGTCGCCGAGAGTTCAACCACGACGTCGTCGGCTACCACGATCCCCGTGGCGGCCGTCGAATTGTTCCCGTCCTCGGTCGAAGCCAGTTCGTTCCTCAACGGCCACGACCCTGAGCATCTAATCGATGGGGATGCGGAGACTGACTGGAACGACGATGGCGCCCGGGGCGTCGACGCGTGGCTTCGGATCTCGTTCTCGCAACCGGTGAGGATCACCGAAATCGAACTCCAGAACCTCTTTGACGACGACCGCTTCAAGAAGAACTACAAGATCCAGGGATACTTGATCACCACCGACGACCTGACGATCGAGATCTCAGGACGACTCGCCAACACGAACGATGCTCAGCGAGTGCCAATAGCGAGCATCGGGACGACTGAATTGACGATCGCCGTCAAGAGCACCTATCCGGCAGAGCCGGCCGGCGACCGCCCACCGTTCAACGAGTTGGCGCTGCAGAGCGTGAGAGTGTTCGGCAGCGCCGGATGAGCGCAGGCAGCCGCTTGCTGGGCAATCGGCTGGGTAGCCGGTAGCCGGTAGTCGGTGGTCTGAGAGGGCTCTCTCAAACTCCCTCTCCTCAAGGTCGGGTGGCAGCGCCTTCAGGCACTGACGGGAGAGGTCAGACGGTTCCGTTCAACTGCGGGCCTTGACCCCCTCCTCCGCCCTGCGGGCGGCACCTCCCCCTGATGGGGACGAAGAGAATCGCTCACCGTCGTGCCCTATCCGCGCGTCCTCCAAATACCGGATACCGAAGGCACCCGGCGATGCCGGGTCCACCGAACACGCAGTGCTCTCAGATCGCTTCGCCCTTGCGGTATCTCAAGCCGTCTGCTGCCGGCATTCTCAGACGCTGGGTTGCGAGTGACAGGACCAGCAGGGTCACGATGTACGGCAAAGCGGCGATCACTTGTGTAGCCACAGTGTCGGTCATCAGGTACCAGACAAGGAAGAACGCCGCAGCGACACCCTGAATGATCGCCGCCGTGGTTTTCTTCTTGGTGATCGACCACGCGGTCAGCAGCGCCAGCGCTATCGCGGCCACGAGCAGGAGGGCGTGGACGGCTGTTCCCTGGCGAAGACTCAGTGCATCGGCATACCCGAACACAGAGGCGCCCGCTGCGACTCCGAACGGATACCAGTTTCCGAAGATGAGCGATGCCAGACCGATATAGCCACGACCAGCAGTCATACCCTCGCGGTAGATCCCGGCCTGGACGACGACGAGATAGGCGCCACCGAGGCCGGCGAGCCCACCGGAGATCACAACGCCGTAGTACTTCATCTTCAGCACTGAGACGCCGAGCGATTCTGCGGCATACGGGTTCTCACCGCATGAACGCAGGCGCAGCCCCCATGCGGTGCGCCACAGCACCCACCACGTAAGTGGAACGATGAGCAGGGCCACCAGCGTCAACCACGACATTCGCGTCGTGAAACCTGCAAGCAAACCCGCCACATCCGAGATGAAGAAGATCGCCTGATCTTCGATCCAGCCGAAGACATCGGAGAGCAACGGAACGTCGAACGTGCCGATCGGAGACTGAATCCGCGGCGACTGGGTGGCTCCACCGCCGGACTCGGGGCTGTAGGTAACAACCGATAGGTAGCGCATCGATCCGGCGGCCAGGATGTTGATCGCGACCCCTGACACGATGTGATCAACAGCGAACGTGACGGTGGCGATGGCGTGGATCAGACCGAATATCGCACCGCCCAGAATCCCGAACAGTACGCCGTACCATGGGCCGAACGACCATCCGGCCCAGGCGCCGAACCACGTACCGGCGATCATCATCCCTTCGAGACCGATGTTGACGACGCCGGCACGTTCGGAGAACAACCCGCCGAGGCCGGCGAGCATGATCGGAATCGCAAGACGGATGGCGGCCGCCCACGTTCCCGATGAGGTCAACTCAGTCGTGCCGCTGATCGCCTGAACGATCGACAGCAGGAGCAGACCGCCGAGTGCGAATGCGGTGTACCGCAGAGCGCGAGATTCGAGCAGCGACGGCTTCGCGTCGACAGCGGGCTCGTACTCTGCGGAGTCGGGCATCCGAGTGTTGGAGTCGTCGAGACGGCCGGTCATGCTGTCACCTCCTCTGCTGTATCAAGTGTTCGTGTCGCTTCCGCGGCAGCCTTGATCTCTCGCTTCTCGATGACCCGGTTGACGACCTCGTAGGCGATGACGACGGCGAGAACGACAACGCCCTGCATGATCTGGACAACCTCTTTCGGAGTGTCCTCCAAGTCGAGGATCAGCGCCGACCGTTCCATGAATCCAAAGAGCAGCGCTCCGAGCGCCATCCCGACCGCACTGTTTCGGCCGAGCAGCGCCACCGCGATGCCTGTGAATCCGAGGTTTCTCGGGAAGTCCTGGGTGTACCCGTGCAGACTACCGAAAATCGTCGAGAGACCTACCAAACCTGCCACGCCTCCCGAGATGAGCATCGTCACGAGAACCATCTTCTTCGGGGCGACACCCGACATGCGAGCCGCTCCCGGGTTCATTCCTGATGCTCGGAGTTCAAATCCGAACGTCGTGCGTTTGACCAGCATGTAGTAGAAGATGCCAACACCCACGGCGACGAAAAGGAAACCGTGGAGGGTGATTCCACGGGGCTCGGAGATACCGAGCGTTGTGAAGATCCAGTTCAGGTCGGGGATCTGCCCGGACTCAGGGAGGACCGGCGTTCGGAGATTGAGCGAAGTCGGATCG
>CAXMQQ010000011.1:0-7333 GCA_964195545.1 uncultured Acidimicrobiia bacterium
GAACGCTGTCTGTTCGTCGACACGGGTCACACGACGCTGACGGGCCGTCAAACGTCGCACACCAGTGAGATCCATAGTCTCGGAACGGGTCAAGGTGGCTTCATCGGCACCTGTTTGGGCGAGACGCATCAACGAAAGCCCACGATCGAACGTGACATCGCCCTCCGCGAGGCGATAGTTGACCCAACGATGCTTCGCCAACAGACGTGATACGGACACCAGATCCGATGCTGCTGTGTGGGACACGTCGATCTCTGCACTCACCCAATCCGTCATCGACCGATACCCATCACCGGCTGCGATGCTGCCCTTATCCAGATCGGAGACGATCACCGCCTGACAAAGACGAATATGCGACACCTGCGCCTCGAGTTCACACAACACTTTGCGCTTCTCGACTGATAGATGACTAGAACTGAACATACCAACAACGTATCAACCGGATAAGACACAAAACAGTACGAAACACCACACCCCAAAAGAAATCTCAGAAGCATTTCTGATGTCATACCGCCGTTGCAGTCGTGGAATCGTCGCAGAGGGCGTGTGCCGTCGGTGGCGGGCCTACTGTCTCCCTATGGCTGTACCCACGACCGAAGAACGTCGGAACGCCCGAGTGATCTTGAACCGGCTGAAGAAGCGCTACCCCGAGATCGCGACCGCTCTGGACTACGTGGATCCATGGAACCTTCTGGTCGCGACCGTTCTTTCGGCTCAGACGACGGACGCGAACGTGAACAAGGTGACGCCCGGACTCTTCGAGCGCTGGCCGGCGCCCGAGGACCTCGCAGCCGCGAAGCCCGAGGAAGTCGAAGAGGTCATCTTCTCGACCGGGTACTACCGCCAAAAGACGAAGTCCATCATCTCGCTGGCTGCCGACCTGATCGAGCGTGACGACGGCGTCGTACCGGCCGATCTCGATGAACTCGTCAAGCTCCGAGGCGTCGGCAGAAAGACGGCAAGTGTGGTGCTCGCGGAAGCCTTCGGCATCCCGGCGATAGCAGTCGATACGCACGTGAAGCGAGTCTCGAACCGGCTCGGCCTCGTGTCAGCGTCGGATCCGGTCAAGATCGAAAGCGCACTGAAGGCCCTCTATGACGAGAAGGACTGGGAGCCCGTCTCGATGCGGTTCATCCAGTTCGGTCGAGACGTGTGCGACGCAAGGAGACCCGCCTGCGTCGGATGCCCGCTGGCCGACCGCTGCCTGTATCCCGACAAGACGCGGGAATGATCGAAGCCTTCCGACGAACCCCATACGACAGGGAGATCATTCGGATCGGTCTCCCTGCACTCGGTGCACTCGCAGCAGATCCGTTGGTGTCGCTGATCGACACGGCGTTCGTCGGGAGGCTCGGTGCGACGGCGCTCGCTTCCGTCGCAATAGCTTCGGCGATCTTCCTAGCGGTGTTCGCCATCTTCAACTTCCTCGGGTACGCCGTCACACCGCTTGTCGCCCAGTCGGTAGGTGCAGGCGATCGCGGCGAAGCGGGTCGCTTCACCGTTGCGGCACTCGCCATATCGACCGTCGCCGGAGTGATCGCTGCGTTCGGGCTGATCGTCGCGGGCGAACCTCTCTTGCGTGCCTTCGGTGCCGAGAGCGAGGTGCTCGAGGGCGCCGCAACCTACCTCCGCATCCGTGCACTCGGCGTTCCCGCCCTGCTCGTGATCCTCGTCGGCCACGGTGCCTTCCGCGGCTACCAAGACACGCGAACGCCGTTGGTGGTCACGCTCGGTCTGAACGTTGTGAATCTCGTGCTCGACCCGGTCCTGATCTTCGGCCTGGGTTGGGGGATCGCCGGTGCCGCATGGGCGACGGTGACGGCACAGTGGTTCGGTGCGGTCTGGTTCGTCGTTCTCTTCTTCTGGACACGCCGCGCTGAGTTGGGTATCGGGTTCGGTCGACCTCAGCGCCGCACGCTTGGCCCGCTGTTCGGTGCAGGGAAGGCGATGGTCCTCCGCAACGCGTCGCTGCTGGCGGCACTGACCGCAGCCACCATGGTCGCTGCCCGTGTCGGAACGGCCTCGGTGGCAGCCCACCAGATAGCGATCCAAATCTGGATCTTCCTCGCGTTGGTAATCGACGCCCTGGCAATCGCGGGTCAGGCGATCGTTGGAAAGGAACTCGGCGCGGGGGACCCGTCCATAGCGAAGGAAGTCTCGAACCGGCTGCTGGCTCTAGGACTCTTGTTCGGCGTCGTACTCGCGGTGGCACTCGGAGTGTCGTCGCCGTGGCTGGCATCGTTGTTCACAACGGATGAAGCGGTGATCATCGCGTTCGCATCGATCCTTCCGATCCTTGTCGTGATGCAACCCATCAACGGACTGGTCTTCGTTTGGGATGGCGTTGCCATTGGGGGCGCGGCATTCGGTTTCCTCGCCGGGAGCACGCTCGCGGCAGGGGTGGCATCGATCGGCCTTCTCCTGGCGGTCCTGCCGATGGGATGGGGCCTCGTCGGAGTGTGGACGGCGATCGTGATTCTGATGCTCGTCCGGGCTACAACTCTGTGGTGGTGGTACGTGAACCGCTTTGCGAGGACCGGACCAGATCCATCCCCTTCGTCTCCGGCAGTCTGAGGATAAGAAGGATCGAGATCACGAGGCCGGAACCGAGGGCGGCGACGGTCATCGACAGCCCGATCCGGTCGATGAGTACACCACCGATGAGGAAGCCGGTGATGCTTCCGAGAATCGCGGCATTCGTCACCCAGGCTGCGGACGTTGCTCGCACCCGCGTCGGGAACAACTCTGCTCTGAGCGCACCGAGGGAGGGAGTCAGCATCGTGGCGCCCAGCGTCGCAAGGAAGATCGAGATCGCCAGGAACCATCCGGAGTCGAGAAGGTAGAAGCCGAGTCCACCGACGAGTCCGATGGCAAGCGAGAGAGCTGCTGTCGGGCGACGACCGGTGCTATCGGCCATGCGTCCCCCGACGAGGAGGCCGACTGCCCCGAGACCGCTGGCCGCGATGAGCAGGAAGCGGGCGGCGCTCGCTTCCCAAGCGAGATCGTTGATCAGACGCTCGAGCACGAAATCGAACGCCGGAGCGGAGAACGCGGATACGAAGAAGGACACACCGGCGAGGGGCCAGAAGTGTCGTCCGAGACCCATCTTGAGAGATGCGATGAACGAGATCGGGCGGCCCGGTTGGTAGGCCCTGCTCTCGGGGAGGAAACGACTGAGCAGCGGGATCGCGAGGAGGCCGAGCCCGGTGAGAGCGAAGAGGAGACGCCATCCGGTGTCTGCGCGCTCTGCGATCGGTAGGAGGAGCAGTCCGGTGCCGACACCCAGCGATCCCGCGAGTCCGTAGAGGCCGATTCCGTATGCGCGTATACCCGGGGTGAGTTCCTCGGCGAGAAGGACCATCCCCAGTGCGGCGACGGCGATGACCGCGACCCTGACAATCGACTGGGAAGCGACGTACACGGCGGTGGACGGTACGAACGCCGTGAGGAGGCTTCCGAGGGCGAGGAGGCCGAACGCGGCGATCAGGGGATCCTTGCGGCCCCTTCGATCTGCCACGATGGAGAAACCCACTCCAAGCAGGGAGACGGCTCGCACGATTGCGAAGATCACGCTCATGTTTCCCTCGGTCATGCCGAGCGAGAGTCGAGCGTACGGGAGTGTGTGAGCCATCTGCGCCCCGCCATATCCCGCGACGAACGCGACGATCCCGAGCAGAAACACGATCCGGCGATCGGTCGGCGAGAACGGGCTTGTCGGATTGAGGAACTGTGGGAGTGACATTCGTGAAAGGGTCGGGATCAGGGGCGTGGAGGAGCCTACCGCCGGAACCGCCGAAATCCGACCGGGAAGAATTCGGGGACGATTACCGTTCTCGTTCACGGTGGTCATCCGGAGGTTCCTTTGAGCGAAGTCAATCTTGTCGCCGCGGTACTCGCAGGTGCTGCGTCGTTCCTGTCGCCGTGCGTCCTCCCTCTTCTTCCTGGCTACATCTCGTTGATGTCGGGCTACTCGATGCAGGAACTGGCCGAGGGCGATGTGTCGATGAGACGAGTCGTCGGTATGACCGGTCTGTTCGTACTCGGGTTCACTGCGGTCTTCGTCGGTCTTGGGGCGACCGCGACATCGATCTCGTCTCTGCTGGCTCGTCCCATATTCAGCACCATTGCCGGGTGGGTCATCGTGCTCATGGGACTCTTCATTGCCATCACGGCTGTGTGGACGCCTTCCTGGCTCCTCCCCGTGATGCGCGAGCGGAGGGTGGAATCACATGGGGCCAGAAGATTCGGCTACTTCGGACCGCCGATCATGGGTGCCGCGTTCGCGTTCGGTTGGACGCCCTGCATCGGTCCGTTCCTCGCATCGGCGCTACTGCTCGGGTCGACGTCCGACACGGTCGGTCAAGGCATGCTTGTGCTGTTCTTCTACTCGCTCGGTCTCGGAATCCCCTTCCTCCTCACCTCCTTGCTGCTGGTGAAGGCCTTCTCCGCATTCGACTGGGTGAAGCGTCACTTCACAGTGATCACGGTTGTTTCGGGACTCTCTCTCGCTGTCTTCGGATTGCTTATGGTGACCGGCAGGATCGCCAACCTCTCTGGATTCTTCTCGGACATGCTCGACTGGCTCGGACTCGAGAGTCTGTCCTCGTCCTAGCCGGCGTGTCCTCTGCGTCGCTGCGGACGATGCAACAGCCCTAACGTGGGCGCATGCAGATCTCGTTGACGAAAGAACGGTTCCTCGAACTCGCCGATCAGTTCTCGGTGGTCCCATTGGCGACTGAAGTGCTCGGCGATCGCGAGACACCGGTGTCGGTGTTCGAAGCCCTCGTCGGTGATGAGGACGGCTTTCTTCTCGAGTCTGTCGAGGGTGGAGAACGGTGGGCCCGCTGGTCGTTCGTCGGCTGGGACCCGGTGTTCACGCTGGTCGCACTCAACGGTGTGACCGAGGCGGTCGGTGCCGATATCGATCTTCCCGATGGTGACCCTCTTCAGGTGCTGGAGTCGCTCCTTGCGCGATTCCGCACACCCGATGGCCCCGAGTGCGGGTTCCCCGGGGAGACGCCGCCGCTTCACGGCGGCTTCGTGGGATACCTGGCATATGACGTCGTGCGATATGTCGAGGCGCTGCCTGAGGCGCCGCATGATGATCGTGGACTTCCGGAGATGGTGTGGCACGTCGGCGGTGGATTGGCCGCGATCGATCGACTCCGGGATACGATCCTGATCATCCGAAATATCGTGATCGACGACAATCCGGCCCGCGCCTACGACGACGCAATCCAGTCGATCGAAGACGACGTAGAGCGTCTCTCGGTAGTGACCGACCGTTCTCTGGGAACTCGTCCTCTCTTCGACGAGGTGGCAGGGGCGGTAGCCAACACGAGCCAGGAGCACTACGAAGCGGGCGTTCGGCTGGCGATCGACCACATCAACGCCGGCGATGCGTTCCAGATCGTGCCGTCGGTCCGTTTCGACGTGGAGTTCGATGGGAACGCCTTCGCCGTCTACCGGGCACTGCGCCTTGTCAATCCATCACCGTTCATGTACTTCGTTCGGCATGGATCGATCTCAATCGCAGGCTCGTCGCCGGAGCTCATGACGAGGGTGCGAGAGGGGATCGCATACAGCCGTCCCATCGCTGGGACTCGTCCACGCGGAGAGAGTCCCGAAGCCGATACGGTGCTCGAAGCCGAACTTCTCGCAGATCCGAAGGAACGGGCTGAGCACGTGATGTTGATCGACCTTGCGCGGAACGATCTTGGTCGCGTCTGTGAATTCGGAAGTATCTCCGTCGACGACCTCATGGTGATCGAGCGCTACTCGCACGTCATGCACATCGTCTCAGGGGTCTCCGGTACGGTGCGTGAGGGCTTGGGACCCGTTGACGTCCTGAGGGCGACGTTCCCTCATGGCACGGTGACCGGGGCGCCGAAGATCAGGGCGATGGAGATCATCGACGGCCTCGAGCCGAACGCCCGCGGACCGTACGCCGGTGCCATCGGATACATCGACTTTGCCGGCAATCTCGACACAGCGATCGGTCTTCGCACGATGATCTCGGATGGAGACCAGGCGTGGGTGCAGGCGGGTGCGGGGGTCGTTGCCGACAGCGTGCCAGCATCCGAGTACCGAGAGTGCGTGCACAAGGCGGCCGCCGTGCTCGCCGCCATCGCTGCGGCACCGCACCTGAGATGAGTCAGAGTCATCTCACGGAATCCTTACCGTTCTCGATCAGAACCGTGCGACGCTGTGATCCAGCTCGAGCGAGGAAGACGTGACCAACGGCGGAACAGTGCTGCTCATTGAAGACGAAGAGGAGATCGCTGAGCTCCTTCGAATGGCATTCGAGCGTGAGGGCTTCCGATTCATCCACGCAACCAGCGGCGAGTCGGGACTCGAGCGGCTACGCGATCGTGACGCACGGGTCGTGCTGCTTGATGTCGGTCTGCCGGGCATCGATGGATTCGAGGTCTGCAGAAGGATCAGGTCAGGCTCGGATGTCCCGGTCATCATGCTCACCGCTCGAGACACAGAGATCGACACGATCGTCGGGTTGGAGATCGGCGCCGACGACTACGTCACGAAGCCGTTCTCCGTTCGCGAGCTCGTAGCACGAACGAAGGCGGTTCTCCGGAGGAGCGAAGAGGCACCGGTCGAACGTTCGATCATCGAGGTCGCGGGGTTCTCGATCGACGGCGGGAGACGCGAGATCATCGGGCCGAACGGGACGGTCACCCGTCCAACGGCACGGGAGTTCGACCTGCTGTGGTACCTGGCGGAACACCCCGGCCTTGTCCTGTCGCGAGACCAGATCCTCGAGGCGGTCTGGGGCTACGACTACTTCGGCGAGACCCGCACCATCGACGTTCACGTCCGGCAATTGAGGAAGAAGCTCGACGGCATCCCGATCGAGACGGTGTGGGGCGTCGGCTACCGTATCGACGGATGAGGGGGACCGTTCAATGACACGGCGCATCGCGATCGGAACCGCGGTGATCGCCATGGTGATGGTTGTTGTTGGACTCGCTGTCTTCGCCTATGTCGATAGGGCGGTTCGAGAACAGGCCCAGGAAGAGCTCTTCCGACAGGCCGAGGCCACCGGTGCCCTTATCGAGAGCGAACTCGAGGATGTGGAGATCGCCCCCGGTCCTCGAATCGAACCTCAACTCCGGAACGTGCGGGTGGAAGCGGGGAGAATTCTCGAACGTGCGAGGGTCGTCGCGGGGCACGACATCGTGGAAGGCGCGCTCCTCGTCGGTGACCGGTCATTCCCTCTCTCTCTTCGTCAGGATCTGATGGCTTCGCTTCCCGCAGACCTGTCTGAGCGAGAGGTGCTGAGCCTCGGCATCGACGGAACCGAGATGCTCGCGACCGT
>CAXMQQ010000012.1:0-50414 GCA_964195545.1 uncultured Acidimicrobiia bacterium
AGATGGTGATGCCTGGTGACAATACGGAGATGACGGTCACGTTGGGGAAGTCGATTGCGATGGATGAGGGTTTGCGTTTCGCGATTCGTGAGGGTGGCCGCACGGTTGGTGCCGGCCGGGTTGTAAAGATCATCAAATAGAGGAAGCTCTGAGCTTTGAGCAGGATCCGTTCTTGCTCGTAGCTCACGGCTCACAGTACGAGCCATGTACCGGGCCCTTCGGGGCTGCGGGACCAATAGCTGAGGAGAGATCACCAAAATGGCAGACGAGCATCGGATCAGGATCCGACTCAAGGCGTACGACCACTCGGTCGTCGACGAGTCGGCCCGCAAAATCGCGGAGACCGTGATCCGGACACAAGCAAGAATCAAAGGTCCGGTGCCACTGCCGACCCGCATCCACCGGTACTGCGTCATTCGTGGTCCGCACGTCGACAAGACGAGCCGCGAGCACTTCGAGATGCGTATCCATAAACGTCTGATCGACATCCTCGAGCCGACCCCCAAGACCGTCGACGCGCTCATGCGCCTCGACCTCCCGGCCGGCGTTGAAGTGGAGATCAAGACGTGCAGACGATCATTGGTGAGAAACTGGGCATGACCCAGATCTTCGATGATGAGAACCGGGCGATCCCGGTGACCGTCATCAAGGCTGGTCCCGTCCACGTGACACAGATCAAGCGACCTGAGACCGACGGCTATGCCGCGATCCAGATCGCATACAAAGAGATGACGACGAACCGGTCCAATCGCGCCCAGGTCGGACACTTCGCCAAGGCCGGCGTTGCGCCGCACCGGTACCTCGTCGAAGTGCGAGTCGAGGATCCTGACGAGTTCGAACTCGGCCAGGTGATCACGATCGCAGACGTTCTCGAGGCCGGTCAGCGTGCCGACGCCACGGGGATCTCCAAGGGCAAGGGTTTTGCCGGCGTTATGAAGCGCCACGGCATGAAGGGTCAGGGTGCCAGTCACGGTGTCCACAAGGTCCACCGTGCCCCCGGCGCAATCGGTGCCTGCGCAACGCCGGCTCGTGTGTTCAAGGGCAAGCGTATGCCGGGACGCATGGGTGGTGACCAGACGACTGTTCTCAATCTCGACGTCGTCCAGATCGATGCCGAGCGCAACGTGCTGCTCCTCAAGGGTGCCGTCCCCGGCCCCAAAGGCGCCGTCGTGGTCGTGCGAGAGGCGGTGAAGAACCGTGGCTGATCAACCAACCGCAGAGCTCTATACGGCAGACGGCACCCGCTCGGGTGAGGTCGACCTCAATCCGGACATCTTCGGAATCGAGCCGAACACAGCCGTGATGCACCAGGTCGTTACCGCCCAACTCGCTGCTGCTCGCGCCGGTACGCACTCGACCAAGACCCGCTCCGAGGTGCGTGGTGGCGGTCGCAAGCCGTGGCGTCAGAAAGGCCTCGGCCGTGCTCGTCACGGATCGATCCGCGCCCCCCAATGGACCGGCGGTGGGGTCGCTCACGGTCCGAAGCCCCGCGACTATTCCCAGCGCACCCCCAAGAAGATGAAGCGACTCGCCTTGCGCAGCGCCTTGTCGGTGAGGGCCGCAGAGGGACAGATCAGGGTCGTCGAGAACTTCGGTGTCTGGGACGATCCGAAGACGAAGAACGCCACGGCGCTTCTCGAGGCGATGGGTGTCACCGGCAAGGTGCTGCTTCTCGCAGAGGACCACGAGCGCCTGGCGATCAAGTCGTTCCGGAATATCGACGGCGTTATCGCCTCGAACCTGGGGCAAGCCAACACCTACGACGTGCTCTGGGCCGAAACGATCATCATGTCGAAGGGGACGCTGGAACTCGGTCAGAATGTCCCCCGCGGCACTGAAGAACATGCCGCCCAGGTGACAGGTGACAGGGGACAGGCTGCAGAGGAAGTCGCCGCCGCCTCCGACGAACAGGATGAGGAGGTGGACTCGTGAAGAATCCACGGGACATCATCTTCGAACCGATCGTGTCCGAGAAGTCATACGACCTCATCGAAGACGAGAACACCTACACGTTCGTAGTCGACCGACGGGCGAACAAGACCGAAATCAAGCAGGCCGTCTCATCGATCTTCGATGTGAAGGTCGTGTCTGTGAACACGATGAACCGCAAGGGCAAGCTCAAGCGAACCGGCTACGTGCTCGGTAAGCGCAAGGACACGAAGCGTGCCCTTGTGAAGCTCGCCGACGGCGACAAGATCGACATCTTCGAGGTATAGCGACATGGGTGTAAAGAAACTCAAGCCAACTTCGCCGGGCCGCCGGTTCCAGACCGTCTCCGACTTCGAGACCATCACGAAGTCGAAGCCGGAGAAGAGCCTCCTGGCGAAGCAGAAACGGTCTTCCGGCCGCAACTCATACGGCCGCATCACATCGCGTCACCGCGGTGGTGGTCACAAGCGGCGCTACCGGGTCATCGACTTCCGGCGTGCCAAGGACGGGATTCCCGCCAAGGTCGCAGCGATCGAGTACGACCCGAACCGCAATGCCCGCATCGCGTTGCTCCACTACGTCGACGGAGAGAAGCGATACATCCTCGCTCCCCTCAAGGTCGAAGTAGGGGACATGCTCGAATCCGGCTCATCGGCGGACATCCGCTCGGGGAACGCGTTACCACTTCGCAACATCCCGACCGGCACGGTCGTCCATGCCGTCGAACTCCGTCCCGGTGGCGGTGCCAAGATGGGCCGCTCAGCAGGCACAGCGATCCAGCTCATGTCCAAGGAAGGCAAGTACGCCCTTGTGCGGCTGCCCTCTGGCGAGATGCGCCAGGTTCTGCTCGACTGCAGAGCGACCGTCGGCCAGGTCGGCAACCCCGACGCAGAGCTGGTCAAGATCGGCAAGGCAGGTCGCAACCGCTGGAAGGGCAAGCGTCCACAGTCGCGCGGTGTCGTCATGAACCCGGTCGACCACCCCCTCGGTGGTGGTGAAGGCCGTAGCTCGGGTGGCCGCCACCCGGTCAGTCCATGGGGCAAGCCGGAAGGACGCACCCGCAAGAAGAAGAAAGCCAGCGACAAGTACATCGTGCGCAGGCGAAGCAAGAAGGGTCGGAGGTAGACCATGGCGAGGAGCCTGAAGAAGGGGCCGTTCGTCGACGAGCACCTCCTACGAAAAATCGAATCGGCGAACGCCGGTGACGATAAGCGAGTGATCCGGACATGGAGCCGGCGATCGACGATCACGCCCGAGATGGTGAGCCTCACCATCGCGGTGCATGACGGGCGCAAGCACGTACCCGTCTACATCAGCGAGTCGATGGTCGGACACAAGCTCGGCGAGTTCGCTCCAACCCGGACGTTCCGGGGACACGCGATGAGCGAGAAAGCAGCGAGGAAGCGATGAAGGCCCACGCAAAAGCCAGGCACGTGCGGCAGTCGCCGTACAAGGTGCGGCGGGTGCTGGATCTCGTCCGAGGTCTCCCGGTTGACGAGGCCCGCGTCGTGCTGAAGCACACGCCACGTCGCGCTGCCGACCCGATCCTCAAGTGCCTCGATTCGGCCGTTGCCAACGCGGAACACAATCTCGCCGCAGACTCAGAAGAGCTCGTCGTTGCCGAGGCGTACGCCGACGAGGGACCGACCCTCAAGCGTTGGCGCCCGCGTGCCAGAGGCCGCGCGACGCGGATCCTCAAACGCACAAGCCATATCACGATCATCATCGCAGACACGGAGGAGGACGCCTGATGGGCCAGAAGATCCATCCCTACGGCCTGCGGCTCGGAATCGTCACCGACTGGAAGTCTCGCTGGTACAGCGAGAAGAACTACGCCACTCAGGTCAACGAAGACCAGAAGATCCGGAAGTACCTGCGCGACGAATTGACGCGCGGTGCCGTTTCGCGGATCGATATCGAGCGTATCGGTGACAAGAAGGTCCAGATCGACATCCACACCGGGCGTCCCGGCGTGGTTATCGGTCGTGGCGGCTCGGAAGCCGAACGGCTCCGCAGCGGCCTCGAGGACCTGACGAGTCGCAACGTCAAGTTCAACGTCATCGAAGTATCGAATCCTGAGCTCGATGCCCAACTTCTCGCTCGCAGCGTCGCGGACCAGCTCGAGGGTCGGGTCGCATTCAGGCGCGCGATGAAGCGCACCGTGACCACCGCCATGAAGGCGGGTGCCGAAGGCGTTCGCGTCCAGGCGCAGGGTCGTCTCGGTGGAGCCGACATGGGGCGCCGCGAGTGGTACCTCGAAGGGCGCGTGCCGTTGCATACGCTCCGGGCCGACATCGACTACGGCGTCGCCACAGCACGCACGTCCGTTGGTGCCGTCGGCATCAAGGTGTGGGTGTACCGCGGAGACCTGCTCACCTCGGTCACTGCACGCAACGAGAAGATCGCCGCTGAGGCACGTCTCGCCGCAGGCGGACCTGCCCAGCGACGTCGTCGCTCAGCGCGATCTCGCGCCGAAGCAGCAGCGGGTGAGTCCGGTGGCAAGCGCCTCATCGAGGCCGGCGGTGGCAAGCGCCCCGTCGAGTCCGGTGCCGGCAAGAAGGGCGGCAAGCGCCTGATCGAAGCCGGTGGAGGCAGGCGCAAGCCCACGACCAGTGACGCGGCTGCTGAGTTCGAAGAGGCCAAGCAGGCCACCGCAGATGCCATCGAAGAGGCGGCCGTCGTTGCGGATGTCGCGGCGGTTGTTGCCGACGAAGCGGCCGTCGAAGCCGTGGTTGAAGCCGTCGTCGCCGAAGAGGCAGCCGTTGAGGCAGTCGAGACGGCGGTTGTCGCAGAAGAGATCGCCGAGGAAGCCGAAGTCGAAGCAGTCATCGCTGAGGCCGTCGCTGAAGTTGCGATCGAAGAGGCAGTCATCGCTGAGGCCGTCGCTGAGGAGACCGGATCCACAGAGGACGTCGTTGATGCAGTGATCGCAGAGGAGATCGCAGAAGAAGCCGTCGCTGAAGCTTCGGTCGCCGAAGCGGTTGCCGACGTCGCAGAAGAGATCGCTGACGCCGCCGACGAAGCCGCTGTCGAGGCCGTCACCGAAGCTGTCGAGGCCGATGAAGAGGCACTCGATGCAGTCGAGACGGCAGTCGAAACCGAAGCAGTCGCCGAGGTTCTCGACGAGGCAGCCGCCGAGGTTGCAGCCGACACGGCCGAAGACACCGAAGGAGGTGCGTGAGGATGTTGATGCCGAAGCGCACCAAGTACCGGAAGGTCCAGACGGGCCGCATGAGGGGGAAGGCGAAGGGCGGGGCAAAAGTCTCGTTCGGCGAGTATGGCCTTCAGGCGCAAGAGCCCGGGTGGATCACTGCTCGCCAGATCGAGGCGGCTCGTGTCGCGATGACCCGAAAGATCAAGCGTGGCGGAAAGGTCTGGATCACGATCTTCCCGGACAAGCCGATCACCGAAAAACCTGCTGAGACCCGCATGGGTTCCGGCAAGGGCAACCCGGAGTATTGGGTCGCCGTCATCAAGCCCGGGCGCGTGATGTTCGAGATGGCTGGCGTGGACGAGGAACTGGCGCGTGAAGCCATGCGCCTGGCTGCTCACAAACTGCCCATCAAGACCAAGTTCGTCAGGCGGGAGGACGTATGAATACGGTCGACCTCCGGAAGCTGAGCTACGCAGAGCTGCAGGAGCAGCTCGAATCTGGCAAAGAGGAGCTATTCAACTTGCGGTTCCAAATCGTCACGAATCAGCTCGACAACACAGCACGGATCAAAGAAGTGCGGCACAACGTCGCTCGCGTCAAGACCCTGATGCGGGAGCAAGAGATCGCCGCTTGGAACAAACAGCAGGAGGAGGCGTAGATGGAACGGGGACGCCGCAAGATACGCGTCGGGGTCGTCGTTTCGGACGCCAGGGACAAGACGGTCACCGTCGAGGTCCGCGACTCCAAGCGACACCCGAAGTACGGCAAGACCGTGCCGGTGCGGAAGCGATTCCACGCCCACGATGAAGCGAACGACGCCCATGTCGGAGATACGGTACGGATCGTCGAGACCCGCCCGATTTCAAAGTCGAAGCACTGGCGTGTCGACGAGGTCGTGGAGCGTGCGAGATGATCCAACAGGAGTCCAGGCTCAGGGTTGCCGATAACACCGGTGCCAAAGAGGTCCTGGTCATCCGCGTGCTCGGAGGATCGGGCAGGCGCTATGGCAGCCTCGGCGATACCGTCGTGGCCACGGTCAAGGATGCCACACCCGGCGGAACCGTGAAGAAGGGTGAGGTCGTCAAAGCCGTGGTCGTGCGGACCAAGAAGGAGAACCGTCGCTCCGACGGGACCTACATCCGCTTTGATGACAACGCCTGCGTGCTCATCAACGACCAGCAGCAGCCTCGCGGCACCCGGATCTTCGGACCGGTTGGACGTGAACTGCGCGACAAGAAGTTCATGCGAATCGTATCGCTGGCACCGGAGGTGCTGTGATGAAACTGAAGAAGGGCGACACCGTGATGGTCATCACGGGCAAGGACGCCGGCACCGAGAGCAAGATCGCCAAGGTCTTTCCCTCGCGCAACAGGATCATCGTCGAAGGCGTCGCCACAGCGAAGCGTTCCCAGCGAGCCACCGGACAGACCATGCAGGGTGGAATCATCGACAAGGACATGCCGATCGACGCGTCCAACGTCATGATCGTCTGCACAGACTGCGGTCCAACTCGCATCGGCGCACGTTTCGACGACGAAGGTCGCAAGTACCGCACGTGTCGCAAGTGTGGAGGTGAGCTCTGATGGCCCCTCGTCTCAAGGAGAAGTACGACAACGAGATCGCTACTCAACTCAAGAAGGATCTCGGTCTTGAGAATGCGATGCAGGTTCCCCGTCTGTTGAAGATCGTGGTGAACATGGGCGTCGGTGACGCCGCCCAGGATGCCAAATTGATGGACTCGGCCGTCGAAGACCTGCGGATCATCACCGGGCAGCAGCCCAAGGTGATGCTCGCACGGAAGTCGATCTCGAACTTCAAGCTCCGCGAGGGGGTTCCGGTCGGAGCGTCGGTGACGCTGCGCGGTGCCCGGATGTGGGAGTTCCTCGACCGCCTCATCGCCACGGCGATTCCGCGAATCAGGGACTTCCGCGGCTTGAATCCGAACGGGTTCGACGGTCGTGGCAACTACAACTTCGGCGTCACCGAACAGTTGATCTTCCCCGAAATCGACTACGACAAGGTTTCCACAGTCCGCGGCATGGACATTGCGTTCGTGACAACGGCAGCAACCGACGAGCAAGGCAGGGCGTTACTCGATGCTTTCGGGTTCCCGTTCCGCCGTCAACAGGTAGGTGTGTGATGGCGAAGACATCGAAGGTCGCCAAGAACAATAAGCGAAGAGTGATCATCGACCGATACGCCGAGCGACGTGCGGAACTCATCGTGGTCATCAAGGACCCGAAGGCCTCGTACGAGGACAAGCGCGAGGCGTATCAGAAGATCGCCAAGATGCCCCGCGATGCGAGCGCAACCCGCTATCGCAATCGCTGTGGCGTCACGGGCCGTCCCCGTGGGTACTTCCGGAAGTTCGGGATGTCGCGTATAACGCTCCGTGATCTCGCTCACAACGGTGAGCTTCCCGGCGTGAGAAAGGCTTCGTGGTAGTCATGCAGTCTGATCCCATAGCCGACATGCTCACTCGGATCCGCAACGCCAACACGGCCTTGCATCCTGAGGCCACGATGCCGTCGTCGAAGTTGAAAGAACAGGTCGCCCGCATTCTCTCAGAAGAGGGATTCATCGACGGATACAAGGTCGAAGATGCGCGGGTCGGCAAGGAGCTCACCGTGAGACTCCGCTACGACAAAGAGCGCCAGCCGGTCTTGACCGGTATCAAGCGAATCTCGAAGCCGGGTCGTCGCGTCTACTCGGGCGGATCCGACGTCCGCCGCGTTCGCGGTGGGATCGGCATTGCGATCGTGTCGACGTCGGATGGCGTCATGACCGACCGCGAGGCGCGTAAGCGCAACGTCGGCGGCGAAATTCTCTGTGAGGTGTGGTGACATGAGTCGCATCGGACAAGCACCCATTGATCTCCCCTCGGGCGTCGAGGTGTCCGTCGACGGAAGCGACGTCGTTGTGAAGGGGCCGAAGGGCGCTCTCACCCAGTCGCTTGATGCCCGGATCAGTGTCTCGGTCAAGGACGGTGTTCTCACCGTTGCCAGAGCGAACGACGAACGCGAAGCTCGTGCCTTGCACGGATTGACCCGTGCGCTGATCGCCAACATGGTGACCGGCGTCTCAGTCGGGTACTCGAAAGAGCTCCGGGCAGTCGGCGTGGGCTACCGCGGCGCCCTGAAGGGCAGCACTCTTGAACTCCAAGTCGGGTTCTCGCATCCCGTCGTTATCGAGGCACCCGAAGGAATCAACTTCGAGGTTCCGGAGCCGACGAAGTTCATCATCAGCGGGATCGACAAGCAACTCGTTGGACAGGTCGCGGCGAACATCCGCTCCGTGCGTCCGCCGGAGCCGTACAAGGGCAAGGGCATTCGCTACGTCGACGAGCACGTACGCCGCAAGGCCGGGAAGGCAGGGGTGGCCGGATGAGAGGTTCACGCACACAAGCGCGGCGTCGCCGCCACTTCCGGGTGCGCAAGAAGGTGCACGGCACCGCCACGCGCCCCCGGCTCGCAGTGTTCCGCAGCAATCGCTACATCTATGCACAGATCATCGACGACGATCAGGGCGTCACCGTGGCTTCGGCCTCTTCTCGCGAGGACAAGCTCGCGAAGCAGACCCTGACCGTCGATACGGCGACCAAGGTCGGAGAGCTCGTTGGCGCCCGCGCCAAGGATGCTGGTATCGGGATGGTTGTCTTCGACCGGGGTGGGTTCGCCTTCCACGGGCGCGTCAAGGCGCTGGCCGAGGGCGCCCGCAAGTCCGGGCTTGAGTTCTAGGAGCGCTATGACGAACCGAGATAACACCAACCGCAGAGACCGTCGGGATCGTCGGGACCGCCGCGAACGCCGTGAACCGGAGTTCGACGAGAGGGTCATCGCGATCAACCGCGTCGCCAAAGTCGTCAAGGGTGGCCGTCGATTCTCCTTCACCGCCCTCGTGACCGTCGGGAACGGCAAGGGCAAAGTCGGGATCGGATACGGCAAAGCCAAAGAGGTCCCTATGGCCATCCAGAAGGGCATGGAGATCGCACGGAAGAACATGTTCGAAGTGCCGATGGCCGGCCAGACGATCATCCACGAGGTGATCGGTGTGCAGAACGCCTCACGTGTGCTGCTGAAGCCGGCTTCGCCGGGAACCGGCGTCATCGCCGGTGGCGCCGTCCGTCAGATCCTCGAAGCGGCGGGAGTCAAAGACGCCCTTTCGAAGTCGCTCGGCTCTCCCACCCACGTCAACGTGGCGAAGGCGACCGTGAACGCACTGTTGGACCAGCAACGGCCAGACGTCGTTGCGAAGGCCCGTGGCAAGCGCCCTGAGGAACTATTCCCTCCGGCGTTGCTCGCTGCCTACCGGTCGGCAGAGTTGGCGAAGACCCAGGCAGGCAGCTGATGGCGAAGAGTTTGAAGATCACATTGGTACGTAGCACGATCGGTGAGAAGCCGAAGACCCGCGCAACCGTTGAGAGTCTCGGGTTGAGGAAGATCAATCAAACGACCATACGTCCAGACAGACCGGATGTGCGTGGCATGGTGTTCCGTGCGAAGCATCTCCTCGAAGTGGAGGAAATCGGATGAAGCTTCATCACCTCCGGCCCGCCGAAGGGTCGAAGAAGCGCAAGATTCGCGTCGGTCGCGGTGAAGCCGGACGACGCGGGAAGACCGCGGGACGCGGAACCAAGGGCCTCAAGGCGCGCAGCAAGGTGCGTCGCGGGTTCGAGGGCGGCCAGATGCCGCTCCAGCGCCGCATGCCGAAGCTGCGAGGCTTCCGCAACCCGAATCGTGTCGAGTACACGGTCATCAACGTCGAGCGACTCAACGAGTTCGATGCGGGGACCACGGTGACTGCGGATGATCTGCGGGCCGGTGGACTTGTCAAGCATCGTGGCAAGGTCAAGGTCCTCGGTGAGGGCGACATCGACCGCGCTCTAACCGTCAAGGCTCACGCGTTCAGTCTCGGCGCCGTCGAGAAGATCAAAGCTGCGGGAGGATCGGTAGAGGTTCTCGAGGACTGAGCGACGAGCTTCGATCTGTGAGCTCTGAGCACCGAGCCCAACTCCCACACGCCACTATCGTGCCAACACCACCGAAGGAACTACGAAACAAATGCTGACCGCCTTTAGGAACGCGTTCCGGATCCGTGATCTACGGAACAAGATTCTCTTCACGCTGTTCATTTTCGTTCTCTACCGGCTCGGAACGACCGTCCCGGTCCCCGGTGTGGATCTTGACGCGATCAAGGAATTCACCGACGCCGCGACGACCTCCGGGTTCGTCGGGCTGTTGAATCTCTTCTCCGGCGGAGCGCTTACCCGTATGTCGGTCTTCGCTCTGGGGATCATGCCCTACATCACATCATCGATCATCCTTCAGTTGCTCGCTGTCGTGATCCCGAAGCTGCAGGCCCTCCAGGAGGAAGGCGAGACCGGCCGGAAGGTCATCACGCAGTGGACGAGATACCTCACGGTCATCCTGGCGCTCCTGCAAGCGACGGGCTTCTCGTTCTTGTTCCACTCTGGCCAGCTGACCGGTGGCATCGATCTCATCCCCGACTACACACCGCGCAACGTGATCATCATCGTCGTCACCATGACAGCCGGTACCGCATTGCTGATGTGGTTCGGTGAGTTGATCACCCAACGGGGCATCGGCAACGGCATGTCGCTGCTGATTTTCCTATCGATCATCTCCCAGATTCCGTCTCAGCTGGCGATTCTCAACGCCAACTCGCAGACGTACCAGTTCATCGTCATCACCGGTGTAATGATCGCCCTGACCATGGGGATCATCTACATCGAGCAGGGTCAGCGCCGAATTCCCGTGCAGTTCTCGAAGCGTGTACGCGGCCGCAAGGTCATGGGTGGTCAATCCACCTACATCCCGCTCAAGGTGAACATGGCAGGCGTCATCCCCGTCATCTTCGCCACGTCGATCATGTACTTCCCCGCGCTCATCGCTTCGGTGCTGCCACCGGATGGCTGGGGAGCCACGATTCGGAACTGGATCGACACCAACCTGCTGTCTTCGAGCGGCGGTGGATTCTCGCCGAGCCTGTGGTACATCTTCGTTCTTGCCCTCCTCGTGGTGTTCTTCACCTACTTCTACACGGCGATCCAGTTCGATCCGGCACGCCAGGCCGACATGATCCAGAGACAAGGTGGGTTCATCCCAGGTATCCGGCCGGGACGGGCAACCGAGCGGTACCTGGCATACGTGTTGAGCCGCATCACGCTGCCCGGCGCGTTGTACCTGGCGATCGTCACGATTCTGCCGTCCATCCTCGGATGGATCTGGAATGTTCCCGTCGGACTCTCCGGCGTGTCGATCATCATCGTTGCGGGCGTTGCCCTCGAGACGATGAAGCAGATCGAGTCCCAGTTGATGATGCGGAACTATGAAGGTTTCCTCAGCTAAGAGTTGGGGAAACTAGTAGAGGGCAGCAACACCCGAATCCCTCGACGACGAGGGCCTTGGTGTTCTCACTTGCAGTCTCCTGTCTTTCTACTTTCTACTGTCCACGCACCTGTCAGCTCTGGCCGCTCACCCGACCATTAACCTGTGGGCAGACGCAACCAGGAGTTCTCAATGGGTCGCCGGATACTGTTACTTGGGCCACCGGGGAGTGGCAAAGGAACACAGGCCAAACTGCTGTCGAAGGCACTCGGCATACCTCACGTCTCCAGCGGCGACATGCTGCGCGAAGCGATCGCGTCGGAGACCGAACTCGGACGGAAAGCATCGGAGTACATGGCCGAGGGTGATCTCGTTCCCGACGATCTGGTAGTCGCCATGATGAAGGAGCGCCTCTGCCGCGACGACGCGATCTGCGGCTACGTTCTCGACGGTTTCCCAAGAAACGTCGATCAAGCAGAGGCACTGACTAGCGCAATGGGCTGTGACGAAGTCGACACAACGGTCGTGCTTCACGTTGACGAAGAACAAGTTGTTGAGAGGCTTCTCAAACGGGCCGATCTCGAGGGAAGATCGGACGACAATGAAGCGACGATCCGACATCGTCTCGAGGTATTCCGCCGAGAAACCGAGCCGCTGATCGCCTACTACGGCGACGGCGTTCGCCGTATCGACGGCGTCGGTTCGGTCGAGGACATCTTCTGCCGAATCGTCAACGAGTTGGCATCCTGATGGTCGGGGCAAAGGTCATCACGAAGAAGAAGCCCGATGACTTCGCCAAGATGGAGATTGCAGGCGAATGCGTTGCTGCGATGCACCAGGCAACTCGGGAACTGGCAGCCCCCGGGGTTACGACCAGGGCTCTCGACGCCGTCGCCGCTGAGGTCGCTCGAGAACGCGGATGCCGGCCCTCGTTCCTCGGCTATCACGGCTTCCCGGCGACGATCTGTACGTCGCCAAATTCGGCGATCGTGCACGGTATCCCCGACGGCTACACGCTTCGCGACGGAGACATCATCTCGATCGACGCAGGAGCGATCTACGAGGGCTGGCATGGTGACGCCGCGTTCACCATGGCGATCGGCGACGTACCGGACGAAGTCCAGCGACTCCTCGACGTCACCGAAGAGGCCTTGTGGAACGGGATGCGTCAGGTCAGAGCCGGGAATCGGCTCGGCGACATCGGACACGCCGTCGAGGCGACCGCTGAACCGTTCGGATATGGCGTGGTGCGTGAGTACATCGGTCACGGGATCGGCAGGCAGATGCACGAGGCGCCGAACGTCCCGAACTACGGCACGCCGGGCAAGGGTTTGAAGCTCAAGACGGGCATGGCTGTTGCGATCGAACCGATGTTCAACCTGGGCACTGCGGAGACGACGGTACTCGACGATGGATGGACGGTCGTGACCACCGACGGCGCAATCTCTGCGCACTTCGAGCACACGGTCCTCCTGACCGATGACGGTCCCAAAGTGTCGACGCTGCCGGAGCCGCTCTTGCTGTGATTCGGTTGTCGGTTGTCGGTTGTCGGTTGTCGGTGGCGCCTTGCGCCTGCGATGCTGATGAACTGGCGAGTCCGTCGTGAGGAGGAAGCGTGGAGTTCCGGTGCGGTGACTTGACTGTCACATTCGCTGATACGGGGCCTCGGGTCATAGGAGTGGGAGCCGGCGATGGCGAGAACGTCTTTGCGGAACTCCCGGGGCTTGTCATCGAGCGTCCCGGTGGGGAGCCATTCAGATTCCTTGGAGGGCACCGGCTCTGGCTTGCTCCGGAGGTTCCGGCCGTCACCTATTTGCCGGACGACGAAGCCGTGGCGTTCACCCGCGACGACGGGCACCTCCGCTCACGGGGAGCCGTAGATTCGAACGGCATCGTTCGAGAGATCGACGTGTCGTGCGACCCGGTCGACGGAGCGATCGTGGTCGATCACCGGATCTTCAACCTGGGCGGCGATCCGATCGAGACGGCAGCGTGGGCCATCACACAGTTCCCGCCCGACGGTGCAGCCATCCTCCCGCTCGGGGCAGAAGCGATCGATGACGGGGGATACCAGGCGAATCGGTCGGTCGTTCTCTGGCCGTACACGAACCCCGGAGCGGAGGGATTCCGCTGGAGCAGGGACGCTGTGGTCCTCGAGGGATCGAGCGGACCGAAGCAGAAACTTGGGGCGGAGAACCGGAACGGATGGCTCGCATACCACCGCGGTTCGCTGCTCTTCGCCAAGTGGTCAAGCCGTCACGATGCGGGCCACCGCTATGCGGACCGCGGCGCCTCCATCCAGGTGTACCGGGACCATCGCTTCATCGAGCTCGAGACGTTGAGTCCGATTCGCCGACTCGAGAGCGGTGATGCACTCCTTCACCGAGAGGTATGGCGCGTGATCGAGACCGGCCAGCTTGCTCGTACCGATCTCGCCGTCCGAGCGTTGGGTATCTTGTCCGAATGGGATTCCCGACGATGACGGTCTACCTCGGAATCGACACTTCAACGACGGCGACGAAGGCGCTTCTCGTCGATGCCAGCGGCGAAGTCCTCGGCATCGGCAAGGCGGAGTATGACTACGCCACCCCGAGGCCGGGGTGGTCCGAGCAGGATCCGGACCTGTGGTGGCGTGGAACCATCGAAGCCATTCGCGAGGCCGTGGCGATTTCGGATGTTGATCCATCAAGGATCGCTGCGGTCGGTGTCACCGGCCAGATGCATGGTCTCGTCGCTCTGGACGCGAGCGATCACTCCATACGGCCGTCCATCCTTTGGAACGATCAGCGGACCGCGGCCCAGTGCGACGAGATCCGACGGCGGGTTGGCCGGGATCGACTCATCGCGATCACGGGGAATGATGCGCTCACCGGATTCACGGCACCGAAGATCCTCTGGATGCGTGAAGAAGAGCCGGAGAACTATGCACGGATCTCAACAGTCCTCCTCCCCAAGGACTATGTGCGCCTGCGCCTCACGGGGGAACGTGCCGTCGATCGGGCCGGGGCATCGGGAACCCTGCTGTTCAATCTCGAGCAACGGGACTGGTCTGACGAGATCATCGAATCGCTCGACCTACCGCGGGACTGGTTCCCCAAGACATTCGAAGGAACCGACGTCACCGGCTACCTCACAGACGAGGCGGCGTCGCTCACCGGACTACGGCCGGGAACTCCTGTTGTCGGCGGTGCCGGCGACCAGGCAGCAAACGGCGTAGGAACCGGAGCCGTAGAGGCGGGCACGGTCGCCGTATCGCTCGGAACGAGTGGCGTCGTGTTCGCTGCCACCGATCGACCGGCTATCGATCCGGACGCTCGTCTTCACAGCTTCTGTCATGCGGTCCCGGGACTGTGGCATCAGATGGGAGTGATGCTCTCGGCGGCCGGGAGCCTGCGATGGTTCCGTGATACGATCGCTCCCGACATCTCGTTCGCCGAACTCAGCCTCGAAGCGGGCGGCGTCGCTCCCGGATCGGATGGTCTGGTGTTCCTTCCCTACCTCACCGGTGAGCGCACGCCACACCCCGACCCCGAGGCGCGTGGAGCGTTCGTGGGACTGACCGTGCGGCACACGCGGGCCCATTTGGCGCGCGCCGTCATGGAAGGGGTGGCGTTCGGTCTGCGAGACTCGCTGGAGATCATCCGGGAGCAGAGCACCGTGCGCGAGATCCGGGTCGCCGGGGGAGGGGCCGCAAGTCGAGTGTGGCTCCAGATCCTTGCCGACGTGTTCGGTGCAGAGGTCCGCAGCGTTGACGTACCCGAATCGGCTGCATTCGGAACCGCCCTCCTGGCTGCGGTCGCTGTGGGAGCGTATCCGACGGTCGGAGATGCCGTCGCTGCGACGATCCGCACCGGCGCGCAATATCAGCCCGGCCCAAGCGCGTCCCGCTACGAGGAGATGTACGAGATCTACCGGAGTCTCTACCCGGCCCTTCGCGACATCTCTCATCGATTGGGGAATCTCGAGCGGGCCCCGACCGACTAGGACACAGGCAGCGCGAATCGCTCCGCTCTCCGTCGATTCTGAGTGAAGAGAGTCGGCATTGCGGTTCGGGAACCGAGGATCGGTTTTCGTTCTACTATTCGAGGCATGGGAAGTCTCGGCACCGGCGAAATCATGGTCATCGTCCTCGTGGCGTTGATCGTGTTCGGCCCTCAGCGCCTGCCCGAGATCACGAGGAAGGCCGGCGAGCTACTTGCGAAGGCGCGCCAGATGTCGCGGATGGTCACGGATTCAATCGATGCAGAGTATGGCGAGATTGCAGCACCGATCAAGGAGTTGAAAGGTGAGTATGACGCGACGATAGGCGAGATGAAGGGTGTCGTGCCGTCGATGCCGGACCTGTCGGTCGATCTGCCGAAGATCGATCTGAACCTGACGGATGACCGTCCGGTGAGGAAGGCTGACACCGGGACCACGGATGTCCCCGATCCGTCGTCCGACGAAGAGGCCTCGTGACGACGTCGTCGATGCCGCTGCTGAGTCATCTGGTGGAGTTTCGTTCTCGTCTGGTCAAGGCCGTAGCGGCGGTCGCCGTTGGCACGATTATCGCGTTCTTCTTCAACGAAGAGATTCTCGATCTCCTCGCAAGGCCCTACCAGGCGGCGGTACCCGACGGGCAGCTCGCATTCTTCCGGCCAACGGAGGCGTTCGCCACGGTCATGCGTTTGAGCCTCTTCGGCGGAGCGATCCTCGCGTCACCCGTGATCCTCTATCAGTCGTGGCGATTCGTCGCCCCTGCGCTCACTGCAAGAGAGAAACGTTGGTCGTACCCGATCACGGCGGTGTTCGTCTTCCTCTTCCTCTCCGGCATAGTGGTCGGATACGTTGCCCTCGAGCGAGGACTCGGGTTCCTTCTCGAGTTTGGCGGTGACGCCCTGACTCCGATCATCGGTGCGGATTTCTATCTGAAGTTCGCGACCCGGTTCATCCTCGCCTTCGGCATCGCGTTCGAGTTCCCCGTGTTCCTGTTCGCCGCGGCTGCCGTGGGCGTCGCCAACAGCAAGATGCTCCGGAGCAACCGTCGGTGGGCGCTCCTCATCATCCTGATCGCAGCAGCGGTTATCACACCGTCCGGAGATCCTATGACGCTGATGCTCCTGTCGGTGCCGCTCTACGTCCTGTACGAACTGACCATCCTGGCGATCCGCTTCATCCTCAGGAAGTGAGCCGGCCAATCAGCTATGAGGGGATCTGGGTTCAGGTCTCGGCGCTGGATGCTGCCCAGATGTTGATACCACCATCGACGGCGTGGCGATCGATGGCAGCGAGTTCATCGGTAGTGAACTCGAGATTGTCAAGTGCTCCGAGGTCTTCTTCGATCTGCGACCACCGGCTGGCCCCGACTAGAGCTGTGGTGATCCTCGTATCTCTCAGAACCCAGGCGATCGCCATCTGAGCGAGGGATTGGCCACGGGCCGCCGCGATGGTGTTCAGAGCTCGAACCCTGGCGAGATTGTCATCGGTCAAGAACTTCGTCTTGAGCGAAACATCGAGTGTGGCCCGCGATCCCGATGGCATGCCGTCCAAGTACTTGTTTGTGAGCATGCCCTGGGCAAGCGGTGAGAACGCGATGACTCCGACGCCTGCTCCGCCAACCGCATCGAGGAGGTCGCCTTCGATCCATCGATTCAACATCGAGTAGGAGGGCTGGTGGACGAGACATGGTGTGCCGGCATCTCGTAGGAGCGAGATCGCCTCGCGGGTTCTCACGGGTCCGTACGACGAGATTCCGACGTAGAGGGCCTTCCCCTGGTTGACCGCGGTGGTCAGAGAGCCCATCGTTTCTTCGAGCGGGGTAGCCGGATCGGGTCGATGTGAGTAGAAGATGTCGACGTAGTCGAGGCCGAGTCTGGCAAGACTCTGATCGAGACTTGCCAGCATGGGCTTCCGGCCGCCGCCGCGTTCGCCATGGGGTCCGCCCCACTGCCGGTGGCCGGCCTTCGTAGAGATGATCAACTCGTCGCGATACGGGGCGAGGTCGGTGGACATGACACGGCCCAGCGTCTCCTCTGCCGTACCGAAATCGGGTCCGTAGTTGTTCGCGAGATCGAAGTGCGTGATACCGCTGTCGAACGATCGGAGCAGCATCTTGCGAGCGGTCTCCAGGGGTGAATGGCTTCCGAAGTTCTGCCACAAGCCAAGAGCGACCTTGGGGAGATCGAGGCCGCTCCGTCCGCATCGTGCATACGGCATGCTGTCGTATCGATCTCGGTGAGCCAGGTACATCGCATCTCCTGTCGGGTTGTTTGGCTCGGTCATTATGGCGGAAGATCGACGGTCAGGAGCCGACTGTCACCGCGGTTCTCTTGGTGGTATTCCGTCTGCATCTCTCACAACTCAGATCGCAGCGTGGCGACCGGGGCCAGGAGGCGGCACTCCACGGGTTTCGGACATGTTGTCCGGGTTCGGCCTCGTGGGTACACTCGCCGCTAGGAAAGAAGGTGCGCGTGTTCTTTGCATTCATTCGAAACATCGGTGGACCCGAGATTTTGATTGTTCTCGTCGTGGTGCTGCTCCTGTTCGGCGCCAAGAAGCTACCGGGGCTTGCTCGTTCGGTTGGAGCATCAGCCAAGGAGTTCAAGAAGGGCGTCGACGAGGGCGCGGATGACGGTGCGACCGATTCTGAGGACTCATCCGTCTAGACCGGCTCCAGAACGCCCGGTCGGCGGCAGTTCAAGGGGTCGAATACGGACCCGCGCGAGGGTTGTTGTTGCTTCTTCGCTCACCCAATCTCTGTGTCATGGACCGCTGATCTCTTGCCGGAGACAGCGTCGAATTGCCCTCATTGACGCCGTTTCGCCTGTTTCGGAGTGAAATTGGAAGTCAATGGGTGACCTGAGTAGGGTGTCGTTGTGCATCACAGAGTATGTGCGCGGGAGTGCACATTTGTGCAATTGTCGGTCGGCAACTACGGCAGGTCGACACCAAAGGAGGATTGGTCGAAGCAGCGGAAAACGTCGAGTTATCCACGGATCCGATAGACGGGAGACTGTGTATGTCTGAAGAGAAGAGCCAACGGCAGGAGACCAAAGGAGAGGCGGCGGAGAAGAAGTTCCTCATGAGCCGTCGTGGAGTGCTCATGAGCGGGGCTGGATTGGGGTTGGCAAGCGTTCTTGCTGCCTGCGGTGCAAACGATGACGCGGATTCGTCCGAGACGACCGCTGCTGGTGGCGGGGAAGTCGCCGACGATTCGCCGCTTCTGGGGAGCAACGAGACCAACATGCAGGGCAAGACGGTTCCGATGGGTCTCGCCGCGCTCGCGGGTTGGCCACCGAGCCAGATCCCGGTTGATCTGTACCCCGACTTCGCCGCCCATGTGAAGGCAAAGTACGGCTACGACACGACGGTCACCAAGACCGAGGCACCGTTCGCCGAGCTGTTCCAGAAGATCGCCCCGTCGCTTGCTGCCGGTGAGCAGGAATACAACATCATGGTTGTCGATAGCCAGTGGCTCGGCGCATTGTCGGAGCCGGGCTGGATTGTTGATGCCGAAAAGATATTCGCTCTCAATCCCGAGTTGGATCTGGAGGTCTACAGCTCACTTGTGCGCGAGACATACCAGATCTACCCAACCGGGTCAGATCAGCGCTGGGGATTCCCCCAGATGCCCGACACCCAGGGCATTTTCATGCGTCTGGACATGCTGGAGGATCCAGCCGAGCAGGAGGCCTTCGAAGCGAAGTATGGATGGAATCTGCCCACGACCTATGAGGAATGCCAACCTCTGTCGATGGTCGAGTACGAAGACATCTTCGAGCACTTCACGCGGCCCGATGAGGACTTCTACGGTGTGGCGATGCAGTACGCGAAGGAGTACGACTTCTTCTCTTGCGCGTACCACCCGTACGCGTACGCGACCGGCGACATCTGGAACCCGGCGACCGGCGAGATGGTCGGCATCCTGAACACTCCGGAGCATGCTGAGGCGCTCGAGTACTTTGTGAGTCTCATGAAGTACCAGCCACCAGGTGCCGAGGCATTCGGCATCGGATCGATGATCGACCTCTTCAACGCCGGCCAGGTGTTCTCTGCTCTCCAGTGGAACGCAGTCGGTTTGTTCATGGAGGGGAACGACGGCGAACTCGCGGGCAAGACCCTCGTTGGGCCACACCCGAAGTTCACGTTCTCCGACGGCTCTCTCGATGTCATCGGTGCAATGGGTGGTCAGCCATGGGTTCTCAACTCGTACAACGACGACGATCACATGCGAGTAGCCGTCGACTTCCTGAAGTGGTGGTACACGGACGAGACTCAGGCCAAGTTCACCGAGGCCGGCGGTCTTCCGTGGACCAAGGAAGGCGTGAACGCTCCCGGATTCGAGGAGAGTTCGGCGTATGCGCGCTCCTTCAAGGAGATGCTCGGAGAAGGTAAGTCGCGAGACTTCTGGCATTTGCCGGAGTACGCGGAACTCCTCGCCATCCAGCAGGAGGGCTACAACGGCTACGCCGCGGGTCAGTTCACGGATCCACAGCGGGTTCTGGACTACATCGCCGTGAAGCAGCAAGAGCTGCTCATTGAGAACGGTCGCTGTGACGTCCCGATTCCCGACGAACTGAAGGGCATCACCCTCGGCTAGGAGTCAAGACGGGTCGGGGTACCGCCATGCGCTGGTACCCCGACCCGCCCTCCAAACCGAGTCCCAACCATGACTGCCGCCATCACTCTCCTCAATCGCGAGTCGAGTGATTCACTAGTGTCTCGGCTATGACCGCGGCAACAACGACAAGAGACACGAATAGGTCCACGGCGATGGGCGTCGGGCTTCTCCTGCCCGTGCTGACTTTCTTCCTCGTTCTCAACGTTATTCCGACGTTCTGGTTGATAGGCCTCGGTTTCTACAAGTACAGCCTCGGTCGGGGTGAACCAAAGTTCGTCGGCATCGACAACTTCACGAACATCATCAACAGCCCTGAGCTTTGGGGGGCGTTCAGTCGCACTCTTCGGTTCATGATGGTTGCCGTCGGGTTCGAAGTGGTCCTCGGCGTTGCACTCGGCTTCCTCTTCTGGGGTAGCGCCCGCATGCCGGGACGCCGAGTCGCTCTCACGATGTTGTTCACACCAATGGTGATTGCACCGGTGGCCAGCGGTCTGTTCTGGAAGCTCATCTATGAGCCGACGTTCGGGATCATCAATGCCGTCATCGTTCTCTTCGGCGGAACCAGGATCGACTTTCTCACGAACATCGACTGGGCTCTACCGGCGGTGATCTTCGTCGACATATGGATGTGGACTCCGTTCATGATCATGATGACCCTTGCGGCGCTCGGATCGGTCCCGGCAGCCGAACTCGAAGCGGCGGAGGTCGATCGACTCTCTCTGTGGTACCGCATTCGCCATGTGATCCTGCCTCACGCCAAGTTCATCCTGATGCTGGGTGTGTTGCTCCGGACGATCGACGCGTTCAAGACGACGGATCTTGTTCTCACCATGACGATCGGCGGGCCCGGCAACAAGACCGAGTTCATCGGATTGGCCCTCTACCGGCAGGCTTTCAACAGTCTGGATCTGGGCCGATCGTCGGCTGTGTCTCTCGTGCTGCTGATCATCGCAATCGCCTTCACATCGATCTACCTGTACGTTCTCAACTGGAGCAAGAGGCGCTGATGGCAATGGCTAGGTCACAGAGGGGCAAGGCGAGGAGCGCCGGCTACTACGTCGTGCTCTGGGTAGTCGCAGCACTGTTCTTTCTGCCGGTCTTCTGGATAGCGCTGACCGCGTTCAAGGCGAACGCCGACATCCTTGCCGTACCGCCCAAACTCATCTTCTCTCCGGTGCTCGACAACTTCAGGAGGGTCATCGCCGATCCGGCGACAATTCCCTACGCCATCAACAGCGTCTGGCTCGGCGTCGGTTCGGTGATCGTTGCCGTCGCCATCTCCTTCCCTGCTGCATACGCATTCTCACGCTGGAAGTTCAAGTTCACAGACTTCCTCATGTTCCTACTGCTCACGACACGAATGATTCCAGCGGCTGCAGCGGTCATCCCGATCTTCCAGATGTTCAACGCATTTGGCCTTCGCGGGCGCTTCGGCATGTTCATCCTGTATACGAGCTTCAGCATCCCGTTCTCGGTGTGGATCCTCAAGGGTTTCATCGACGGCGTATCAGAACGATTTGACGAGACGGCGATTGTGAGCGGGGCGGGGCGCATGCACGTGATGTTCAAGGTCATCCTCCCACAGGTCAAGCCCGGACTCATCGCCGCCTTCATCTTCAATCTGATCTTCGCCTGGAATGAGTACATCTTCAACTTCGTCCTCGGCAACGCCCAGACTCAGAACATCCCGTTCGGCATGTCGGTGAATCTGCTCAGCGCCGGCGGTAACGTCGATTGGGGGTTCGTGGCATCGCTCTCGACGATGTATGCAGTTCTCCCCATACTCATGATCTTCTTCTTCCAGAAGTACCTGTTGGTGGGCATGACATTCGGCACCGTGCGAGGTGATGTATGAAGCAGGATCTCTTCACTCAGCGGATCCAACTCACATGGATCTTCATCCTGATCGTGGCGCTCGTTGGTATCGGGCAGGCTTTCAGCTTCGCGGTGTACCAGGTGTCGATCGTGACGATGATTGCGGCTGGAATGGGCCAGATCGCCATCGGGAACGTTCCTCCCGAGGCTCCGCCTGCCCGGTTCTTTCGGTTCGTCGCCATTTTTATCGTGGTCATCGTCGTGGTCTTCGCTTTGTCGATCTGGATGACCCCCTACTTGGTCAACCTCGGGAGGTGAAGAACGCGATGTCTCTTGTCGAATTCACGTCGATCTCCAAATCCTTCGGGGAGGATGCCGTCCTCAACACTCTCGATTTCGCTGTCGACGAGGGGGAGTTCGCCGTCGTCTTCGGATTGTCCGGTTCCGGTAAGTCCGTTCTCCTGCGGATGCTCGTAGGACTGGAGAGTCCAGACGAGGGCTTCATCAACCTCCGGGGCTCTGATGCATCTGACGTCAAGCCCGGTGATCGGAAGATCGGCTACGTGCCGCAATCATTCGCACTCTTCCCCGACAGGACCGTCGGGCAGAACATCGCCTACCCGCTGACGGTGGCGCGGGAATCGAAGGAGACAATCAGCGAGGCCGTTGAACGGGTGGCCGGGCTTCTTGCAATTCCTGAACTCCTCGACCGAACACCGGATCAGCTCAGCGGGGGCCAGAAACAACGCGTCGCGATCGCCCGTGGCCTCGTTGTGAGCACCGACTTGTACGTCCTCGACGATCCGTTGGTCGGTCTCGATTTCAAACTGAGGGAGAAGCTGATCGACGATCTGCGCGAGACCCGCGAAGCTCTGGATGTCACGTTCCTCTACGCAACCTCAGATGCCACTGAAGCGCTTGCTCTGGCAACGAGCGTGGCGATTCTGGCAGAGGGAGTTGTCCAGGAGTATGGACCTCCGCGTGATGTCTACGCCAAGCCCGAGCATCTCGCGACGATGGCCACTCTGTGCTTTCCCCAGAGCAACCGACTTCCGGCAACGCTCGAGGGTGAGGAGATCACCACACCATGGGGGACGGTGTCAGCCGCGGTCAATAGCTCCTCCACCGCGGACGGATTCGCTGCGATGGTTCGACCCGAGCACGTTGAACTTCTGGCCGAGTCGGGTCGAAGCGCGATCGAGGGACGAGCGACCGTGACGCTGCGTGAGGATCTCGGTGCGGAGGAGATCGTCTACCTGGAAACGGACGGTTATCAGTTCACTTCACTCGTCCGGGCCGACTCCGCCGATCTAGGAGTGCTCACTCTGGGAGAGACGATCGATTTCGGGATCTCGGCTGAGGCAATCGTCCTGTTCGCTGAAGGCCAGCGCATAGGCCAGGGTCGACGATGACTGGAGATACCCGTGGCTGATATCCGGTTGGAGAATCTGCGCAAGGAATTTGATGATGGCGCAGTCGTTGCGGTACGCGACCTGAGTCTGACGTTCCGGGATGGAACAACCACGTGTCTCCTCGGGCCGTCAGGCTGTGGCAAGACGACACTGATGCGGATCATCGCGGGCCTCGATGCCCCAACCTCCGGCAGTGTCTTCTTCGGCGATCAGGATGTGACCGAGATGAAGACCCGGGATCGGGATCTCGGGATGGTGTTTCAGTATCCGGTCGTCTATAGCGGTGCAACCGTTCGACAGAACATCGCGCTGCCGCTGCGGGGTGAGGATCTCTCGCAGGAGGAGAAGGACGACCGCGTGGAGGAATTGATATCTCTCATCGGTCTGGATGACTACGCCGATTGGGAGGCGAGCCGCCTCAACAGCGCCACTCGTCAGATGGTTGCGGTGGCTCGAGCCGTCTCGCGCCAAGCGCCGATCATCCTCTTCGACGAACCCATCACGAACGTTGACCCCGACTTGAAGCTCCAGGTCAAGAGGACATTGCGTGAACTCTTCTCCCGTTTGAACCAGACCATCATCTACGTGACCCACGACCAGACCGAGGCGATGACTCTCGCCGATGAGATCGCGTTGATGAACGATGGAAGGATCGACCAGATGGCTCCCCCTCGTGAGCTCTACAACGAGTCTGCGTCGAGATTCAGCGGTTGGTTCCTCGGCAATCCGGGCATGGATTTTATCCCGGTCGACGACAACCGCGAACTTGCACAAGCGATCGTGGGCGGACCACTGTCGGATGACGTTGCGACCATCGGATTCCGCCCCGAGTTCGTGAAGTTGGACGACCCTGATGGGTCTTCGGGTGTGCTTGCCACCGTGAAGCACTCGGCGATCGCGACCGGCGGGCAGTTGCTTGTGAGCCTGCAGTGCGGCGAGGTCGCCGTGAAGGCAAAGCTGCCCTGGGACAGTCGACTCGACGTCAGTCCCGGCACAACCGTGCGGTGGTCGGTTCCGGGGGAGCGTCTCAACATGTTCGATGCCAACGACTCGGCTGTCGCGGCAGCCCGAGCGGACGCCTGATTGGGGCCAGACATGGCACATGAGGTTTCGGGGTTCCCCTCCTCGCCTTCTTCGACGCTCGTTCGCGTTGTCACCGGCCATGTCGTCTCGTCCGGTTCCATGGTCAGCCGGGCCTACCTGACCGACTCGTGGAGGGGAATCGTTGTACTGGCTCCGGATCGTGGTCACTGGCTCGTCTGCACGCTCGATGCCCTTTCACCCGACGAAGAGGGCCTGCTGATTCGAGGAGAGGCGGAGGGCGGACTGCCGCACGCCTACGCCCAGGCAACGCTCACCAAGATCGTCGTCGCGTGGATGGGCGGTGGGGGCCCGGCCGACGAACCGATCCAGACCACGCTGGCCAACCCTCGCGTCGTACAGCACCCAGAGGGGGCGTCGATCGGCGTGGTGTCGCTCGACCGGAACCGCGAATTCGTCCAGCACATAGAGGCCGGGACGGGTCCGAGCCTCCACGCATTGGGGGGCACCGACTCAGATCCAGGCGGATTCGACATTGAGACCCTGCTCGACGCCGGAGACGGCTCGTACTGGCCGGTCAGCCGTCTGGCATGGCCGTCATCGGTATCCGGCCGGGACTTCCTTGGACAGCCGGGAGCCCTGGCTCTCGATGTTGCCCTCGCGGGCGAAGACGCCGGCTCCCCGGCATTCGGGCGCGGAGAGTCCGGTCGCGTGTTGCGGGGCGTTGTCCGACCGGTCGGAACGCGTGTTGCGATGCTCCTACCGACCCACCTCATCGCAGAGACCGTCGCCCACGCTCATGCGGGCGACGGTCTCAACTAGGACCTCGGTCGGCTAGCTCTAGCTGCGATAGGCCTCGCGACCGATCCCCTGAATCGGGATGCCCTGGGCTGCGAGAACCTCGTTCTGGAGCGAGTACATGTCTGCCGCCGCCTCGTCGATGTGCCGGGTGAAGGCGATCGACCCCTTCAGGATCGGCTGGAGCAATTCCTTCTCCTGAACACGGGCCGCCGGATACTCGTGCTCGACGATCAGGGGCGTGGTCGCGACATCGAAGTCGAGCAGTTCACGCGCCGCAAGTTGGTGGTCCAACCAGTCCACGGTGCGGTTCTGCAGATAGGCCAGCGGATCGTGGCGCGCCGTCCCGGGAAGCTCATGCTCGGCGAGCACGGTCTGGATCTTCCATGCGTTCAAGTGGTCGGCCGGATTGTCGGAGACCTCCCCGTCGATCCAATCGCCACGCTGGACGGTCTGCCCGCCGTAGCCCCAACCGGCCACACCCTTCGAGTCGATGACCTGGCCCTTGACATGCATCCCGCCGACGAGGAACTCGTAGCCCTCGTCCTTGAGGTACTGGAACATCGAGCGCGTGTCCTGGCCCATCAGGACCGAGTGGGACGGGTCGTAGTGGATGCGGAACTGATCGCCAACGCCATGCTTCTCAGCGATCTGATACAGCGCGATCCAGAGTGCGGGCGCATAGCCAATGTTGTTGTGGAAGTTGTCATTGGGTGTCCATCCCGGCATCGGGCACTGCTCGACTCGGTACTGGAGGCCACGGGCTTTCGCTTCCTTCAGCAGCGGAATGAAGCTTTCCTCGTAGTCGAGGAGGTTCTGGTCCATCGAGAGGCTCTGGTTGCGTCCGATAAAGCCGCACACGGCCGGCACGCCGAGGAGCGCTGCCGCATCCATGGCTCGAATCATGAAGGCATGCTTCTTGGCGCGCAGGGCCGGGTCCTGGTTCAGCATGTCGTCGAAGTAGGCGATGTCAGCGATGGTGACGCCGGTTTCGTCGATCGCCGCCTGGACGCGTGCGGCGCGAGCTTCGGTGAACGGGTCGCGTAGATCGAGGGTGTTGGCGACCGGATCGAGCATGGCCTCCGGCGGCACATCGGCTACGGACGGATGGAACGCCGTCGACAGCTCGATGCAGTTGGCGCCAAGGTCGGACGCGAAATCCAGCCACTCCTCGACTGCGAGGTCGGGGTCCGGGTCTCGTCGCTCGCGGGGTGTGAGCTCCTGAAGGGCGGCCGTGAGCACACCGATTGGCATGTAGGTCGGATCGAATTCCATGGGTTCAGTCATTGGGTCAAAGTCCTTCTACTAGAAATCCGGGAACGGTCATGGGTGCGTGCTCGCGGGCGGAGTCGATCGCCGCCTGCAGAACACGCTGGGTCTGAAGAGCGTCGGCGAAGTCGGGGAGGGGCACCAGTGCCTCGCCACCGCCGATCACGGTGAGGATGTCACTGGCCTGGTTGACGAACGCGTGCTCGTATCCGAGACCGTGGCTGTCCGGCCACCATGCATCCGCGTACGGGTGGCCGTCGCCACCCCGGGTGACATCGATGGTCGCCCAGCCTTGCATTGCACCGTCGCCGTCGAGGTTGTAGAAGCCGAGCTCGTTCATGCGCTCGAAGTCGAATCGGAGGGCGCCCTTCTCCCCATGGATCTCCCAGCGATTCGCGTTGTGATAGCCGGTTGCAAGCCTCGTCGCCTCGAAGCTCGCGAGACCGCCCCCGCTCATCCGCCCGAGAAACATCACGGCGTCGTCAACGGTGCTGCGACCCATGCCCGCCGACGTTGAAGCGCCAACTCCCGCGATCTCGCCTCCTGCGCCGCCTTCAAGCAGCGCCCGCTCCTCGATGAATGTGTGCTCGATCGAGCCCTCGACCGAGACGATCTCCTCGCCGGTGACGAACCGCACCGCGTCGACTATGTGCGCGTTCAGGTCTCCGTGCGCTCCCGATCCCGCAACGGGTCCCTGGAAGCGCCACAGGAGGGGAGTGTCGGGTCCGCCCCAGCTCTGCAGATAGGCGGCCCTGACGTGATATATCCGGCCGAGAGCACCCGATGCGACGATGCGATGGGCAAGAGCGACAGCCGGGACGCGTCGGTAACTGTACCAAACGAACGTGCGGCCAGACGACGCAGCGGCGGCTGCGGCCATCGCTTCGGCGTCTGCGAGCGTCCCTGCGAGCGGCTTCTCACAGGCCACATGTTTGCCGGCGCCGAGCGCCGCTATTGCCGCCTCGGCGTGGGCACTGTTGGGCGTGGCGATATCAACGAGATCGATTTCGCTGCTGGCGACCGTGCTAGGCCAATCCGTGCTGGCGTTCTTCCAGCCCCAGGTCTCGGCGAACGCGGCGGTCTCCTCGGGATTCCTCGCGACGATCGTGTGCAGCGACGCCGATGGATCGGTGTTGAAGAACTTGCCGACCTGACCCCATGCGTTGGCATGGGCACGACCCATGAACTTGGACCCGATCAGGGCCACATTGACCTGATTGCTCACTTGTTCTCCTTCACTGGGTTAGCGTCGCCGTGGAGCACCCTTCGTACTCCTCGATGAGCGCAACGTTCGCTTGCGAGTGGGAGGCCGGATCGAACACGTAGCCCAACCACTCCTTCACAAGGCGCCGCGCTAGTTCGGCGCCGATCACGCGCTTGCCGAGGGTCAGGATTTGGCAGTTGTTCGACAGGACAGACCGTTCGACGCTGTAGCTGTCGTGGGCGACGGTGGCCCAGACGCTGTCGACCTGGTTGGCGCTGATGGACATCCCGATCCCGGTTCCACAGATCAGGAGCGCACGGTCGGCTTGGCCGTCCGCGACCAGCTCGGCGGCCTGGTGAGCGACGGATGGATACATGGCGGGGTCGTCGTCGGACTCGTCGACACCCACATCGATGATCTCGATGACGCGGTCATCCTGCTCGAGATCCTTCTTGATCAAGTCCTTGTATGGCAGGCCCACGGAGTCGGATCCCACGACCACCTTCCATCGTTGCTCGGTCATCGTTCAGGCGCTCCATTCGGTCCGATTTCCATCCGCCGCGACATTAGCCCGCAGCTACGATGTGGGCCAGTTCAATGAATCCCGGCGCGGACCATGCCGCGCGGCCGACGAAGAGGCCGTCGATGTTGGGTGCGGAAATCAGCTCCGGAGCGTTTTTCACGTCCACGCTGCCGCCGTAGAGCAACGGGATCGCCTCGCCAGTCTCCCCGTACAAGTCGCTGAGCGCCTGGCGAAGCACGGCGTGCATAGCATCGGCTTGATCTGCGGTTGCCGGCGTGCTTCCTTCACCGATAGCCCATACGGGCTCGTAGGCAACCATCGTGGCTGCTGCTGCTTCATCGCTGAGTCCCTCAAGGGCGATTTCGAGCTGTCGCTTGACGAACGGGACTTCGACGCCGGCATCGCGCTCGGCCGCCGACTCTCCGACGCAGATCAGCGGGGTTAGACCGTGGCGTAGTGCTCCGGCCGCCCTGGCTCGCACAGTCTGGTCTGTCTCTCCGAACATCGCCCTCCGCTCAGCATGACCGATCGCGGTCAATGTGACACCGATCTCGAGAAGCATCGGAGCGGACACTTCTCCCGTGAACGCTCCCGAGTCGGCCCAATGGACATTCTGGGCCCCAACTTGAACTCCTGCAGGGACGAGCGTTGCTGCTACCGACTCGATCAACGGATACGCTGGGAGTACGAACGCGTTGACGGCTTCAACGAACGCCGGGGCCGCGTCGGCCAGTGTGTGCGCGTAGGTGTCGGCTTCGCTCCGGGTCTTGGTCATCTTCCAACCCGTGCCGATCCATGGTTTGGGCCGAGATGGTGATATGCCCACGCTTCTGGCTCCCTCAGTTGCGAGATCGGGGCGAGTCGAGCGGCTTGCCCCTTTCGGATATCATACGAGTCGCCGGGAGCGACATGAACAAGCCGATGGAGGTACCCCGATGGCCCACGTCCACAACGATCCGACAGCGTTCTACGAGGAGATGCTCGATGGTTTCCTGAGCGCCTATTCACGGTACGTGGAGCGGGTTCCGGGGGCGTCCGGCGTGATGCGGCGCGGCGGTCCCACTCCGGGGCGGGTAAGCGTGGTGATCGGTGGAGGCAGCGGCCACTACCCAGCTTTCGCAGGCCTGGTGGGAGCGGGAATCGCTCATGGTGCCGTCGTCGGCGACATCTTCACATCTCCTTCGACGGAACAGGCATACCGTGTCGGACGGACTCTCGATGGCGGCGTCGGTGTGCTCTTCACATTCGGGAACTACGCCGGTGATGTCATGAATTTCGGCGCCGCTCAAGAGCGGTTGCGCGCCGAGGGAATCGATTGCAGAACGGTGCTGGTTACGGATGACGTCGCATCGGCACCGATCGATGAGAGAGAGCGTCGCCGGGGCGTCGCCGGAGACTTCTCCGTATTCAAGGTCGCAGGTGCAGCGGCAGACCGCGGCGACTCCATCGATGACGTGGAGCGACTCGCCGTCCGCGCGAACGAACTGACAACCAGCTTCGGTGTTGCCTTCGCTGGCTGCACGTTCCCTGGACAGACCGAACCCCTCTTCACCGTTGAGCCGGGCACGATGGACCTTGGTCTGGGAATCCACGGTGAACCCGGAATCGAAACAGTCGAGGCGATGCACGCGACCGATCTCGCCAAGGTCCTAGTGGATCCGCTGCTTGCAGAGCGGCCAGCAGGGACGTCCCGGGCCGCCGTAATTCTCAACGGTCTTGGGTCAACGAAGTACGAGGAGTTGTTCGTCCTGTTCTCTTCCGTCGAGCCGCTGCTGACGGCAGCCGGTGTTGAACTCGTCTTGCCGGAGGTAGGAGAACTCGTGACCAGTCTCGACATGGCCGGATGCTCTCTCTCGATCACCTGGCTCGATGACGAACTCGAGGCCCTGTGGCGAGCCCCCATCGACTCGCCCGCGTTCCGGAGGGATTCCGCAACGATCGCTACCGAGATGCGGAGCATGGAAAGCGATGACCGTGGAACGGATGATCTCGCGATGATCGGCGGAGGAGCGGCTCCGGGGTCGACGGCGGGCATGGTCGAACTCGATGCCGGGACCCGACGAACGGTCGAAGTCATTCGCCGAGCACTCCAAGCGATGCTTGTCGTCGTCGTTGCGAATGAAGGAGACTGGGGCCGCCTGGACGCGGTGGCGGGCGATGGTGATCACGGTGTTGGCATGGCACGAGGGGCCCACGGAGCTGTCGACGGAGCCACCGGGTGCGAGGGCGGTCCGCGAACCGTACTCCAGGCTGCAGCTGACGCTTTCGCCGACCGGGCGGGGGGATCCAGCGGAGCGCTCTGGGGAGCATTCCTCGGAGGCATTGCCGCCCACCTTCCCGAGGATCACGCCCCCGACAGAGCCGAGGTATCCGCTGCCATGGCGGCCGGTGCCGATGCCCTGCAGCGGCTGGGTGGGTGCGAAATCGATGACAAGACGATGTACGACGCACTTCGTCCGTTCACCGACGAACTTGCTCGTGGTGTTGGCGAAGGGAGGAGTCTCGTGGAGTCGTGGAGAGCCGCTTCGATGGTGGCGTCGGAGCGAGCTTCGGCAACCGCCGAATTGATGCCTCGGCTTGGTCGTGCGCGTCCGCTGGGCAAGCGCAGTCTGGGAACACCCGACCCGGGCGCGATCTCGATGGCAGCGTGTCTCGCTTCTGTGATCCCGGCGATTGCTGATGTCGACGCCGGCTCGGGCGAGTAGCGGGCCTTCGTTCCGAATCAGCTCGATCGGCGGGGCGTTTCAGCCATGAAACGATCCAGTCCGTCGCGGTCGGTGATGCCGGCGTCTGAGCCGAGCCCCGTCGCGACGAGGGAGCCACAGGCAACACCCAACTCCATCGCTCCTTCCGGATCCATCCCCTCGACGAGTCCTGTTACGAATCCGGCCGAGAATGCGTCACCGCAGCCGGTGGTGTCCACGACATCGATGTCATAGGCGGGTACTCGCACCTCGGATTCGCCCGTGGGCGAGTAGCTGGCGCCATCCGCTCCGAGCGTGACCACCGTTGCGCCGACACCCTTGTCGTGAAGCCACTTGACTCCGTCGGCTTGATTCGTCTGACCCGAGACCATGAGGACGTCGTCGTCGTTGGGCAGGAAGTAGTCGAGGTGGGGGAGGACCGGTACGAACAGTCGGTCGAAGTCCGAATCGGGCATGCCCAGCATGTCCAGTGATGTGATGGCGCCGCCGGCTTGCGCTCGTCTCAGGATCTCACCGCTCGGTTCACCATCGAGGCTATCGAGGAGGCAGGTGCCGCCGAAGTGGACGTAGTCGGCGTTCTCGATGAGATCCCAATCGATGTGATCGAGACAGAAGTGAGCGTTGGCTCCCTTGACGTGGAGTGCAGGTCGCTCTCCATTCGGACGGATCGGAAGCATCGTTGCCGAGGTTGGAACGGATGGTTCGACGGCCAGGCCCACGGTGTCGACTCCTTCGATCGACATCTTGCTCCTGAGCCACTCGCCCAATTCGTCGTCGCCGATGGCACCGATAGTCGTGATGTTGAGTCCGAGTCGGGCCATCGTAATCGCAGTGCCGGCAGCAGTACCCGCAACCGTCATGCGTATCTCGTCGAGGAGGGCGATGCCCTGGCCCTCGGGAATCGCGGGAACGGGACGACCCAGGATGTCGACGATGTGAATGCCGATGGTGAGCACGCTGGGATTCTCTTGTGTCACGGTCCTCATCCTCTCAGTGTCGGAAACGTCGCGAGCGTAACCGATGAGGCACATGCGTGCGCTGTCGCACCCATGTGCCCGCCGGTCTGGCCCTCGCCGGATGGAAGAGCGGGCGGAACCCGAGAAAACCGGTCTGGCACAGCCGTAGAGGCCTTCGATCTGCCTCCGATGTGAACGAATTCCTCCTCTTGGAGTGGTTCGATCGGCCTGTGTAGGCTGCCACCAAGATCAGCTAGGGGAGGTCGACCCGTGAAGAAGCTCATCAACGATCCTGAGGCGGTTGTGGCCGATGCTCTCACAGGAGTGGCGGCGGTACATGGCGACACGCTCACGGTGCACAGGGATCCTGACTTCGTTCGCCGGTCGGACGGCCCGATACAGGGCAAGGTTGCACTGGTTTCGGGCGGTGGATCGGGACACGAACCCCTCCACACTGGATTCGTGGGTCCGGGCATGCTCGACGTAGCGGTACCCGGAGCGATCTTCACTTCGCCCTCCGCAACCCAGATCCATGATGCAGCCGCGGCCGTGGCGACCGATGCCGGTGTGCTGTTCATCGTCAAGAACTACACCGGTGATCGCCTCAACTTCACGATGGCATCCGACCTATTGACCGCTTCCGGGATCCCAACCACCGTCGTCGTCGTCGATGATGACGTAGCCGTTGAGAACAGTACTCACACGGCCGGTCGTCGTGGCACTGGGGCCACGCTCTTCGTGGAGAAGATCGCGGGAGCAGCAGCCGAGGCCGGGGCGTCACTGGACGACGTTGCTCGAATAGCAACGAAGGTGAACGAGAATGCGCGAAGCATGGGCTTGGCATTGACTTCCTCGATCGTGCCGCATGTGGGAACCCCGAACTTCGAGATCGGAGACGATGAAGTCGAGATGGGGGTCGGCATCCACGGCGAACCGGGTCGTCGACGGGTGCCACTCGAGCAGGCGTCAGGTCTGGTCGCGACGCTTGTCGACGCGGTCATGTCCGATCTTCCGTTCTCCTCCGGAGACCGGGTACTGGCACTGACCAACGGACTCGGTGGCACGCCAAACATCGAACTGTATGTGATCGCCGGAGAATTGGCAGCGATCTGCGACCAACGGGACATCACGATTGAACGGTCTCTGGTCGGTTCGTTCATCACATCGCTCGAGATGGCTGGGTGTACGATCACCCTGGTGAAGGCCGATCAGGAGTTGTTGGACCTGTGGGATGCGCCGGTCTCGACGCCGGCATTGCGGTGGTAGTTTCGGTTCGGGAAGATCGTGGATAGGAGCCCTCTCTTGGTGTTGGATATCGACCGCGCGAGAACTTGGATCGGCTACTACGGCGACGGCATCGAGCAGCGAGTCGACGAACTCAACCAACTCGATGCGGCCCTTGGGGATGGCGACTTCGGCGCAAGCATGAAGCGAGGAGTGAGTGCTGTTGCCGACACCGTTGGTCCGATGGAGATCTATTCCATCGGCGAGCTCTTCAAGACGGTTGGTATGACGCTCGTATCCGCGATGGGTGGGACCAGTGGGCCACTGGTAGGGACACTCTTCCTCAGAGCGGGGATCACGTTCGGAGACGTGAGTGAGGTTGATGTCGAAGGTTTGGCCACGGCATTGAGGGCCGGAGCAGACGGGGTGATGGCACTCGGTCAATCGGCTCCAGGGGACAAGACCATGATCGACAGCCTGGTACCTGCCGTCGAGTCACTGGAGAACGCCGGGGATGCGTCGATGAGCGTTGCCGCGAGCGACGCGGCGTCGGCGGCAAGAGATGCCGCTGAGGCCACCAGCGAGCTCGCTGCGCGTCGCGGACGAGCCAGCTACGTCGGCGGTGGAGGTGTCGGGCACGTCGATCCAGGCGCCGTGGGTATGGCGATGCTGTTCGAAGCCCTAGACAGGGCCGTCAATTCGCGCTGACCGTCCTCATGAGCTGTGAGCTACAAGCAGGACGAGGCAAGCCACTACCGACTACGGTCCTCAAGATCCATGTCGCTGATGAGCAGCGCGACATGCAGTTCGAGTCGGCGGGTGGGGTCCGTGAGGAACGGACCGAGAAGCCGCTCGAGTTGGGCCATTCGGTAGCGGACCGAGTTGTAGTGGTAATGCAACTCTCTCGCCGTCTTCGCCACATTCAGGTTCGCATCCAGCAGGACTGCGAGCGTGCGTCTGAGTTCGGCCCGACCTTCGGAGGGCTCATACAGCTCCCTGAGAGCCTCCTTGGCGAAGTCTCGCAATAGACCTGGGTCGACCTCGGCGAGGAGACGGAAGACGCCGAGATCGGTGAACTTGCCGGCTGCCCCGATGCCCTTGACGGCTCTCGTTATCCGGGTCGCCAACCGGGCCTCGTCCCATCCTTTCAGGAGATCCGCGGGACCGTCGACGTTGCTCGAGATGCCGGCGGACCAGTTTCCCATCACGGATCCGGAGATCACTTCGGACGTGGCTTCAGCTGCCGTTGTCACAGCGTCGGGACCGGACGGGCCCTCGGCCCCGACGATGGCAATCACGCTCCCATTGATGATGGCGTGCGGAGCGTGAAGGCCCCGGGCGCGGAGTGACCAGCCCAGCGCATCCCTCACCCTCTCGAGATGAGGGGCGGCATCGAGAACGGCAGGTGAGAGGCTCACTACTGCGGCAGGGAACTCGATGCTCCAGTCGAGGGCCAGACAGCGGCGTTCCACCTCTCGGAGATCCAGACGGTTCCGCAGTACCTGCTCGAGGAATTCGGCTCGAAACTGGCGATCTACAGAGGCCACTGCGATCTCCCGAGAAGCGGCCAGGGCCATGATCTGCGCACACGTTGGGACAAGACCGGGGGAGAATTCGTTATGTGGGTCGTCGTTCGGAATCACGTACAGTTGACCGACGTACGTCGATCCGAACACGATCGGTGCTGTGATCGCTTCTTCGAAGTGTGCGCTTGTACGCGGGTCCTGCTCCCCGCTGAGTTCTTGGTTGTCACCCGCGTGGTGGGACAGGACGTCGTTCCCAGGACCCAGGACCACGACTTCACAGTTCACGAGCTGGGCGAGTCGTGCCGCAATCTCGTTCGGCCCACCGCCGGTGAGCGCGACGTTGATCAGTTCGTGCTCTCGATCGCTTCTCCGGTGGAGTCCCCCCAAGAGGAGGGAGCCGCGAGCCCGGTAGACATCGGCGATCAGGTCATCGAACGACACTGTTGGGGGGAGTGAGAGAATTGGGAAGCTCCGCCGATTCGCGGCGTCGAGCGCGTCGGCATCGACTGCTGTGACGTAGGGTCCGAGTTTGACTCCGAACGCGGCGAGATCCTGGTCGGCCAGGTCTTCGATCAGTGCCGCCAGGTCCTTCTCCCGCCCTGCGAGGGAGTAGCCCACCGTGATCAACAATTCCCGCTTCTTGACCCACGGAATGATGTCCGGGTTCTCCATGACGTTGACCGACGACACGACCCTGTCGAGCCCGGAGGCTCCGGCCAGTACCTCGGTGTCCTGGAAGCCGGGGGTCGCTAGCACCTCTCGAAGAGTGAGCAGGTCGCCTTTGTGGGAATCTGACAATAAATCGTGCGAAGTCATAGCAACATACCCTAATGACAACGGAGGTGCGATTCCGCTAACGTCGGACACATCCGGACAGGAGGCGTAGTAATGGCCGTTGAGGTGCGCAAAGTCGTACTCGAGAGCGTCGGTGATGCATCTGGTCTGGCATCCCTGATCGATGAAGGCGCGTTCGACGCCGATGGTGTCATCGCCGTCATTGGCAAGACCGAGGGCAACGGTGGCGTCAACGACTTCACCAGGATCATTGCAGATCAAGCCTTCCGCAAGGTGCTGATGGAGAAGGGCACGAGGCCCGTCGACGAGGTCGATGCGATTCCGATGGTCTGGTCCGGCGGCACGGACGGCATCTTGTGTCCCCATGCCACCATCTTCGCCAACGTCGAGGACGATGGCCCTGTGTCCGATGAGCCTCGCCTCGCCGTCGGCTACGCGATGAGCGAGGTCATACTCCCCGAGGACATCGGCCGACCCGCCATGGTCGCGAAGGTCGCCGAGGGTGTGCTCCGTGCGATGAAGGAAGCGGGAATCGAGGACCCGGCCGACGTTCATTACGTACAGACCAAGACGCCCCTCCTCGTCATGGACACCATCAACGATGCGAAAGAACGCGGCCACACCGTCTACACCGAGGATCCCCTCGAGTCGATGAACGTCTCAAACGGAACGTCCGGACTCGGCATCGCCGTCGCCCTCGGAGAGATCGAGATGCCGACAGCCGAGCAGATCGGGCATGATCTGAGCCTCTTCTCCTCGGTTGCATCCTGCTCGTCGGGTGTCGAACTCGACCAGGCGCAGACCGTTGTCGTCGGCAACGTTCGCGGTGCCGGCGGCCGCTACCGCATCGGCCACGATGTGATGAACGACGCCCTCGACCGTGAGGGCGTGTACCGGGCGATTCGAGACGCAGGCCTCGATCTCCCCGAACGCGCGAATTCCGATGATCTCGACGGCAAGGTCGCAAACGTCTTCGTCAAGTGCGAAGCCGATCCGACGTCACGCCTTCGGGGCCGCCGTCAGGTTGCCCTGGATGACTCCGATGTTCACCACCATCGGCACATCAAGGCTGCGGTCGGTGGCGTCGTTGCAAACGCCGTCGACGATGCCGCGGTGTTCGTCTCCGTCGCAGCCATCCACCAGGGTCCGAGTGGCGGTGGACCGGTTGCTGCGATCGTCGATCTCGGATAGCAGTAGATGACCGCTCCAGCGGTCGAGACTCGCTCCACCCCGGCATCCGTTCGGATGCCGGGAGTGGCGAGCACTGCGATCCGCGATGCGCTGTCTGAACCCCAAACACCGGCGACGGTGCTCGGATCTACGAGCCACGCCGTCTGGCTGTTCGCGGACGGCGACGTGATTGTTGCATCAACGCGCGACGCGACTCGCCTCCCCAACGGGGTCGAGATAGCGGCCGATGCCGCCGAAGACGTCTTTCGATCGGTGCGTCACGGCGCTCCGGCAACCGTCGGATTGGGCCAAGTGTTGTTCGAGGGGCTGACGATCGACGTCGTACGATGGTGGGATCCCCGGCCCGCTCTCAGATCAACCTCAGCGACACAACTGGCGGAGGCCATCGTCGACCTTCCGGCGACGGTGCCTGACCTGGTGTCCCAGCCGCTCTCGGCAGCGCTATCGGCGGGATCAGCCACTGCGATTCTGGTCGCGGCGGAGTCGCTGATCGGACGAGGACCCGGGCTGACTCCCGAAGGCGACGACTATCTGGCGGGCGCCCTCGCTGCCATCCGGGCGCTTGGCGATGCACTGGGCAGGACGGACACAGCGCCGATGCTCGATTCGATTGCCGATCCGTTGACACAACTCGCGCGATCTCGAACAACCACATTCTCAGCCGCCTTGATCGACCATGCCGTAGGCGGTCGGGTAGCGGCACCCGCCGCATCCCTGATGCGAGCACTCACCGGTCGGGGCGACATTGCCGACAGCTACGAAGACCTCGCCCACGTTGGTCACACGTCGGGACCGGCACTCGCCGCAGGCATGATCCTCGGCGCCCGGTCACTTCTCCAGTCTCAACCACATTTCAACGGAGGTAAGCGATGATCTCTCGTGTCGAGATTCACCCGGGCCGCTATCACGATTCGGTGAGGCTGATGCAAGCCAGCAAGGCCCTCCAGGGGGTCGAAGGCGTCTCCGATGCGCTCGTAGCCATGGCGACCGAACTCAACCTGAGCCTCCTTGCCGACATGGGGTTCGATATGGACACGGTGATCGGTATCGGACCCAACGATCTTCTCCTGGCGATTCACGCTGAGAACGAAGACGCGATCGCGGCCGCTCACGGTGCGCTCGAGGCGGCGCTCACTCCCAAGATCACTCGCTCCGGTGGAATCGAGGCCCCGGACGCGAAGACCATCGGGACGGCCGCGAAGATCATCGGAGCCAACGTTGCCCTGCTTTCGGTTCCCGGTGAACACGCGTTCGTCGAGGCGATGGAAGCTCTCCAGGACGGTCTGCACGTCATGATCTTCAGCGACAACGTCCCGATCTCCCAGGAGATCACGCTCAAGAAGTACGGATTGGAGCACGGCCTCCTCGTCATGGGACCTGACTGCGGCACGACGATCGTCAACGGCCTCGGCCTCGGGTTCGCCAATGCCGTTCAACCGGGGTCCGTGAGCATGGTCGGCGCATCCGGCACCGGCATTCAGGAGATGTGTGCGCTGCTCGATGACGCCGGTGTAGGGATCAAACACGCGCTTGGCACAGGCAGCCACGACCTCTCCGAAGACGTCGGTGCCTCGTCGACGCTGCAGGCACTCGATGCGCTCGACGCCGACCCGGGCACCGAACTGATCATCGTTGTTTCGAAGCCGCCCGCTACACCGGTTGCTGAGAAGGTTCGTCGCGTTGCTGCAAAGTGCGCAACGCCGGTTGTGGTCACCTTCATGGGAGAGACGACACTCGAAGAGGGAGCCGGAGAGGTGCTTGGCATGCTCGGTCTGCCCCGACCGACCTACCAGTCATGGGAGGCGGAGAATCGGGACCACCGACCCGGATCGGTGCGCGGATTGTTCTCGGGTGGAACGCTGCGCTCCGAGGCCCGTCACGTGGCCGGGCCCATCCTCGGAGAGATCGGAACGCGTGAACAAGACGATGGGCATACGTTCATCGACTACGGCGACGACGAGTACACCCAGGGTCGGGCGCACCCGATGATCGATCAGACCGTGCGAGTCGAGCGGCTCGCAGCAGCGGGCCATGATGAGTCGGTCGGCGTTGTGCTCATGGACGTGGTGCTCGGATTCGGAGCAAATGCCGACCCCGCCGCCGAACTTGCACCGATCGTGGAGCAGGTGGTTGGCGCAGGGGCGGCGGTCGTCGTGTCGCTCTGCGGAACGAAGGGGGACCCACAGGGTCGCGACGCTCAAGCCGGGATGCTCAACCAAGCGGGAGCGTCGGTGTACCTATCCAACGCGGCAGCGGCAATCGAGGCGGCACGCCTCGCGACGACAGGGAGTTCATCATGAGTGACCTCAGCCAACTTCTCGACACCGAGCCGGTTGTAACCACCGCAGGAACCGACATGCTCGCGGCGTCGATCGAGGAGCAGGGTACCGCCGTCGAGCGGGCTGATTGGCGTCCGCCGCATGAGGGGACCGAGGAGGCGCTCAACGTTCTGTTCTCCGACGACCTTATGCGAGACGCGAACGAGGTCGCTATCGGGCGGATGCTCGCCGTGCGCCCGCAACTCGCCGGCGTCAAGGTCGCCAGAGACGTCTTCCCGGATATGACCGACCGGACCTTCCTTCATGCCGGCCCACCCCTCGAGTGGGAGCGAGCCAGTGGACCGATGAGGGGTGCGATCATCGGCGCCATGGTCTACGAGGGTCTCGCCGATGACCCAGATGACGCAGCCATCAAAGCCGCTCGGGGCGACATCGAGTTGTCTCCGTGTCACCACCACGGGGCGGTTGGCCCGATGGCAGGTGTGACGTCGCCCTCGATGCCGGTGGCTGTGGTCACCGACGCAGCCGGCGAAGGTGTGTCCTACTCGACGCTCAACGAAGGTCTCGGCAAGGTCTTGCGCTACGGGGCGTTCGGACCCGAGGCGATCGATCGCCTCCACTGGATGGATGAGGTGCTGGGACCGGTGCTGAGCGCCGTTCTCGAGAACCGGGGGCCGATCGACCTCCAGTCGCTGGTCGCTCAGGCATTGCAGATGGGCGACGACGGGCACAACAGGAACCGGGCCGTGACGTCGCTGTTCCTCAGGGAGATCGCCGGATCGCTTATCGAGGGTGCGGATGCTCCTCTCGACCAACGGCGGACGGTCTTCGACTTCATCGACGGCAACGACCACTTCATGCTCAATCTGGTCATGGCCGCGGGCAAGCTCGGATCGGACGCCGCCTCCGGCGTACGTGCTTCGAGTCTCGTCACGGTGATGGCTCGCAACGGCACGGACTTCGGGATCAGATTGTCGGGCACCGGGGACGAGTGGTTCATCGCTCCTGCTCCTCCGGTCGATGGCCTCTACCTGGGCTCGTTCACCGAAGAGGACGCCAGTCCCGACATCGGGGATTCGACCATCACCGAAACGGTGGGCCTTGGCGGCCTCGCCATGGCAGCAGCGCCTGCGATCGTCGGGTTCGTCGGTGGAACGGCCGCCGGCGCGGTCCGTCGCACACTGGCGATGTACGAGATCACGATGAGCGAGCACCCGATGTATCAGATCCCGATGCTTGAGTTCCGTGGCACTCCGGTCGGTATCGATGCCACCCGGGTGGTGCGCACCGGGGTCCTTCCTCAGATCAACACCGGGGTCGCCGGCAAGGTACCCGGTACCGGGATGGTCGGTGCCGGATTGGTGGAGGCCCCCATCGAGTGCTTCGTCCAGGGAATCAATGCGCTGGCGGCGACCCTCCAATGACCCGTTTCCCACTCCACGGGACGGATTCTGGGGCCTCTGCCAATGTTTGTAGGATGTCCTCGCCGGGGGCGACGAAGGAGGCTCTTTTTGGTCATCGCTAATGAGTTCGACTATCGACGCCCCGCAACACTCGCCGAAGCCACCGAGCTCCTTGCGGATCACTCCCGTTCGGTTCGAATCCTCGCGGGCGGAACGGATCTGGTCGCCTGGCTACGCGACGACGCCATCGCACCCGATCTGGTGGTCGACATCAAGGACGTCCCGGGACTTCACAACCTCAGGCTCGACGGCGACGCTCTTCACATCGGTGCGCTCGTTACGTTCACCGATCTGATCGAGTCGGCTGTGGTCAAGGAGCATGCCCCGTTGCTGGCAGAGATGTCTGAGACGGTGGCGTCTCAGGGCATCCGGAACCGGGCGACCATGGTCGGGAACATCTGCTCGGCCGTCCCCTCTTGCGACGCCGGTCCCGTGCTGCTCGCCTACGACACCACCGTCCACGTCACGGGACCCGATGGCGATCGCGCCATCGACTTCAACGATTGGTTCGTTGAGCTTCGTCAGACGGCACGCACCGACGACGAGGTCGTCACCCACTTGACTGTCGCCGTGCGTCCGCACGGCGGTGTATACGTGAAGTTGATGCGCTACGGCGGGGAAGATCTCGCACAGGCAGCCGTCGGAATCATCGCGTACCCGGAGCATGAGTATCGCGTCGCGTTCGGGGCGGTCGCTCCCACGCCGATCCGGTCGGCCCGTATCGAGGATGCCCTTCGGGGCAGGCCACTCGACGACGCCCTGATTGCAGAAGTCGTCGCCATGGTTCGAGACGAGATCAGTCCGATTACCGATATGCGAGCATCCGCGGAGTACCGCGTACGCATGACCGAAGTGATGCTGAGACGGGGCCTGGTCGCCGCGACCGAGAGGCTCGCCGGCACGGGACCCGCCTACGGCACACGGCTCATCTGAGAGGATGACGATGAATCTCAAGATCAAAGTCAACGGTGAAGACTGGGAACTCGACGTCGCTCCGGCAGACGTGCTCCTCGACGTGTTGAGGGAGCGAATCGGCACGAAGAGCCCCAAGATCGGATGCGAGCGCGGCGACTGCGGTTCGTGCACCATCATCATGGATGGCCGCACGGTACGGTGCTGCCTCGTGCTCGCCGTTGAAGCGGGTGGCCACGAGATCACGACGGTCGAGGGCATCAGCTACGACGGGATCAGCGAACTGCAGACCTTGTTCCTCGAGAACAACTCGTTCCAGTGTGGGTTCTGCGCCCCCGGCATCGTCCTCTCGGCAACCGAACTGCTCGAGAACAACCCGAGTCCGACTCGCCACGATGTTCAAGAAGCACTTGCCGGCAACCTCTGTCGCTGCACCGGATACGAGCCGATCATCGATGCCGTGCTCGCCGCCGGAGAGGGAGGATCCGAATGACGGCCGACTATCCATTCGAGGCCAAACCCGAGAGCGGCGACCTCAAGACCGTTGGTAAACCGGTGGTCAGGATCGACGGCCTCGACAAGGTCAGCGGCGCCGCCGAGTTCGTTGACGACATCGACTTCGGACCCGGACTGCTGTACGCGGCCATCGCCGAGAGCCCGCACGCATACGCCAGGATCGTCTCCATCGACACGTCCAAAGCCGAGGCGGCGAAGGGTGTCGTCCGGGTCGCCACGGGCAAGGACTTCCCGTACAAGTTCGGCATGTACATGGAAGACCGCTACATCTTCGCCCAGGACTACGTCCGCTTCGTGGGTGAGCAGGTGGCGGGTGTCGTCGCTCGAAGCCATCGAGAGGCAGTGCAAGCAGTCAAGCTCATCGAGGTCGAATACGAGATCCTGACTCCGCTTCTCGACCCGAAGAGTGCGGTCGCCGATGGCGCCGAGCTGATCCATCCCGATCTCGACGAGTACACCCACGTCCCCTGGTTCTTCCCCCAGACCGACACCAACATCGCTCACTTGAGGAAGGTCCGAAAGGGCGACACAGACATGGCGTTCGCCGAAGCCGACTACGTGCTCGAAGACACCTACCACGTGCCGCGCTACGCGCACTGCGCCATCGAACCACACGTCACCGTCAGCAAGTTCAACCATGCCGACAGACTCACCGTGTGGACTGCTTCGCAATCTCCGCACACGCAGCGTCATCTCTTCGCCGAAGCCCTCGCGCCGTTGGGACTCACCCATAAGGACGTTCGTGTCATCACGCCGTACGTCGGTGGCGGGTTCGGTGGCAAGGCGGGTGTCTCCATGGAGATCCTCGGTGCGGCCATGGCCACGCTGGTGAAGGGGCGTCCGGTCAAGCTGCGCTGGACCAGAGAGCAAGAGTTCTACAACACGTATCAGCGCCAGGGCGTTGTCGCCGAGCTCAAGGTCGGTGTCAAGAATGACGGAGAGATCACCGCCGTCGAACACAAGCTCTATTGGGACGCCGGCGCGTACGTTGAGTACGGGGCCAACGTCGTCAATGCCGCGGGCCTTTCCGCGACCGGACCGTATCGGGTGCCGAACATCACGAACGACTCGCTGTGCATCTACACGAACCTTCCCCCGGGCGGTCCATACCGTGGCTTCGGATACTCGGAGTTCCACTTCGGCCTCGAATCGCACATGGACCGCATCGCAGAGGCCATTGGGATGGATCCCGTTGAGTTCCGGCGCAAGAACGCCATCGTCGAAGGCGACGAACTCGCATACGGCGCCTCGATGAACCCGTCGGGGATGATCGAGGCGATCGACAAGACCGCTGCAGCGATCAACTGGGGCGTCGCAGAGGAGTCCGACAACCCCAATACCGTGATGGGCAAGGGGCTGGCGCTGTTCTGGAAGGCGCCAGCGATGCCGCCGAACGCGTCCTCCGCCTCGTTCCTCAAGTTCAACGAGGACGGCAGTATCAATATCACCGTGTCTGGCATGGAGCTCGGCCAGGGATACCTCACGGTGATGGCTCAGATAGCGAGCGAAGTGCTCTCTGTCCCTGTCGACAAGATCCGCGTCGAGACCCCGGACACAGACCGGAACCCGTACGAGTGGCAGACGGTTGCTTCGCATGTCACGTGGAGTTCGGGCCTCGCCGTCGAGAAGGCTGCCATCGAGGCTCGCGGGAAGATCTTCGACGTCATCCACCAGGTCTACGGCTACGAGGACGATTCGCTCTACCTCGAGGATGAAGCCGTCAGGTGCAAGACGGATCCCGAGTTCTCGAAGCCCCTGCGGGACTTCGTCATCGACGGCATCCAGACCGAGGACGGCACTTGGCGCGGCGGGCCGATCATCGCCAGTGGAAAGTTCATGCCAGAGTTCACGAACGCCAACAGCGATCCCGAGACCGGACAGGGTGGTCATCCCAACGTCCACTACACGGTGGGCGCCACCGGTGTCGTGCTCGAGATCGACAAGGAGACCGGTCGTATCTGGGTTCGCAAGGCCGCACTCGCAGTCGACGCAGGCCGCGCGATCAACCCGGATCTGGTGAACGGCCAGATCACCGGGGGTCTGGTCCAGGGACTGGCCACTGTCCTGTACGAAGACATGCGCTTCGACGAGGGCGGCAAGATGATGAATCCGACATTCACCGACTACAAGATCCCGACGGCCTTCGACATCCCCGATGAGATCATCCCGATCATCGTCGAAGTGCCCCAGCCCGACGGTCCATTCGGTGCCAGAGGTGTAGGAGAGCACACCATGATCGCTGCTGCCCCTGTGATCGCCAACGCCGTGTACGACGCACTCGGCGTCCGTATCAAGTCGATGCCGATCACCCAGGAGAAGGTCGCCATGGCGATCATCGAAAGAACCGAGAACTGAACAGAGCGAGAAGGAGCGAACAGAGAATGTCCGTTGACCTAGAGAAGATTCTTCGACCAACGCCTGCAGACATGGCACCGTATGAACCGAAGTACATGCTATTGGCCAGCGGCGAAGCCGCCGTGGTCCGCGCCGTCGATCGGGATGAGATCCCGGATCTACTGAAGCACGTCGAACCGCTACTGCACGTAGAGCGTGACTACTACGACGTCGTGGCGTCCCGCGTGTACGCGGAGTTGCTCTCCCACTACCAGTACCGCTTCCAGGACCAGTACGTCCTCGCGGTGCAGGTCGATGGAGAGCTTGCCGCCATCGTCAACGGCCGTCAGGTGACGCCGAACCTTGGCCTTTCACTGCATACGTTGGCCCTGCGCCGCGGTCTTCGCATCGGTGCTCACGCCTTCGCAGCGAAGATGGAGTACCACTTTGACGCGCTCGGGCACGATGAGGTCCTGATCGTCGCTGAGTCTCCGATCGGGTTCCGCCGATGGATGATCGAATACAAGCTCGAGAAGCGCTTTGAGGTTCCCCACGAGCTCGGCGGTGTCCCCTCATGGGCACTCACGCGTGAACTGTTCGATGCCGCGAGGTCCTCCCTTGTCGTCGGTCGACGACCGGTCCCTCCGGAGATCCTCGACAAGGCGAAGGAAGCGATCCTCCCGCCGTCGGATCCGCCGACGCCGGCGCTCGATCCGCTCTCCGCGACGCGCTCGAAGTACGACCCGACCGCCACCGCACTCATGGTGGAGCGGTGGGCGATGGAGGAGGGGATCCAGGATGCGTGACGTCTATGTCGCCGGTATCGGCATAACCACCTTCACCCGCTTGGAGTTCGCTCTTTCGGAGATCGCGTCGTACGCGTCGATGATGGCGCTCAAGGACGCAGGGATCACCGAAGTCGATCAGGTCTACGTAGCCAATATGGGCGCTCCTCGGGTCAACCACCAGACGGCGCTCGCCAGCGCGGTCGTGGACAGCCTGAGTCTCACTCCGGCCGGCGCTGCGGCGATCGAGAACGGGCCGGCTTCGGGTGGCTCAGCCATCAAGGCCGGGTTCCAGGCGGTCGCCTCCGGCATGGACGACGTTGTGCTCGTGGCGGGCGTCGAGCGGATGCGCGAGGTCAACGGCCTCGAAGCAACAGACTTCATTGCGACGCTCACGCATCCGATCGCTGAGTACATCTACGGCGTGACGCTACCGGCGCACGCAGCGATGTTCACCCGCTTGTATATGGACAAGTACGGCGTCACCGAGCGCCACCTTGCGATGGTCGGCGTCAAGAATCAGAATGCGGCACTCAAGAACGAGTGGGCCCATCTGCAGCAGGGGATCAGTCTCGAGGGCATCCTCGACTCTCCCGAGGCGATGACCAACAACCCGTATGTCGCCGAACCGCTTCGGTTCTTCGACGCCTGTCCGGTGTCCGATGGTGGCGCAGCCATCATTCTGGTCTCTGAAGAGAAGGCCAAGGAATTTGGCAGGCCGCTGATCAAGCTCAGCGGTGTGGGCCAGGCAACCGACACGCACTCTGTTCACGAGCGTGAAGAGCCGACCGATCTGCTCGCCGTCCGCAAGGCAGCGGGAGATGCGTTTGCCATGGCCGGTTTGACGCCACAAGACGTCGATGTCGCCGAACTCCACGACGCGTTCACGATCCTCGAGATCGCTGAGAGCGAAGAGGTCGGATTCTTCCCCAAGGGAGAGGGACACATCGCTCTCGAGAAGGGCGAGACGGCGCTCGGAGGGAAGATTCCCATCAACGTTGGTGGAGGGCTGAAGGGCCGTGGTCATCCGGTCGGAGCGACGGGAGTCGCCCAGGCATGGGAGATCGTCACACAACTGCGCGGGGACGGCGGGGAACGGCAGGTTGAAGGCGCCAGCGTCGGATTCACCTGCAACTTCGGCGGCTTCGGCAACAACGTCGTTTGTCTCACGTTTGAGAAGGAGGCCTGATGGCTCGCGAGATCTACGCATACCGGTGCCGGCTGTGCGACACGATGCACTACCCGTTCCGGATGGTGTGCAAGAACTGCAAGCAGAATGACTTCTTCGAGTTCGATGCGGTTCCGCTTCCGAAGAGTGGAAACCTCTTGACCTTCACCCGGGTCTATAACCTGCCGGCCCAATACGAGGTAGCTACGCTCGGGCTCGGCATCGTGGAGTTGGATAACGGGATGAGGATGCTGGGTCAACTCGACATAGAAGATCCCAAAGCCGGAATGGCCGTGAAGGGGAGTGTCGAGGTGGTTCGCAAGGAGACGTACGACGAATTCTACGGGATGGTGTTCAAAGAAGCATGACGCGAAGGAGAACCATGGAAGGCACCCAACAGCGGATGAAGGTCGAGGGGCCGATGGCCCCGTGCGCCCTTGGCCGATCCCGGGTGCGGCGAACATGACAGTCTTGACCGGGGCGATTGCCACCAGTCAGGTTCGGGCGACAAGCCCGATGGGTAACAAAGAGAGTCATCCCGACCGGGGTGGCTCTCTTCGCTAATGGGAGAGGGAAGCCGTATGGAATTGACGATGCAGAAGAAAACGGTGCTGGGTTTGCAGCACGTCGTGGCGATGTTCGGGGCAACGGTTCTTGTGCCGTTGCTGACGGGACTCAATCCGTCTGTTGCACTCCTTGCGGCCGGTGTTGGAACGTTGCTGTTCCACCTGGTGACCAAGCAGATGGTGCCGGTGTTCTTGGGGTCATCATTTGCGTTCATCCCGGCGATCATCATCGCCACCGAGCGCGGCTATTCGTGGGCGGCTATCGGACTCGGGATCATGGCTGCAGGCGTTCTCTACATTCTGATGGCATTGCTTGTGAGCCTTGTGGGCCACAAGGTGATCCAGCGGATCTTCCCTCCGATCGTGACCGGACCGGTCATCATCGTCATCGGAATCACGCTGGCACCCGTTGCCATCACCATGTCAGAGGGCGCATGGTGGTTGGCTCTCATCACGATCGCGATCGTGGTCGTCGCGGCCGTCTTCTTCAAGGGCTTGTTCCGGATGCTCCCGATCTTGACGGGTGCGGTGGTCGGATTCATCCTGGGAGCGATCTTCCTCACGGAGTTCAGCTTCCAGGCCGTCAGCGATGCTGCCTGGGTCGGTCTGCCCGACTTCACGTGGGGATTCGGAGACATTCAGTGGGCATCGATCGCCTTGATCGCTCCCATCGCTTTCGTCACGATGATCGAACACGTCGGTGACATCATGGCCAACGGCAACGTCGTCAAGAAGGACTTCTTCGACGAGCCGGGGTTGCATCGGACCCTCCTGGGCGACGGCATCGCGACACTGTTCGCCGGCATGATCGGTGGCCCGCCGAATACCACATACTCCGAGAACACCGGGGTGTTGGCCGTCACCAAGGTCTACGACCCGATGATCCTTCGGATCGGAGCGGTGTTCGCGATCTTCCTTGCGCTGATCCCGAAACTGTCTGCGCTCCTGAGGACGGTACCGGTTCCGGTGCTTGGCGGATTGTCGGTCGTCCTGTTCGGCATGATCGCAGCCGTTGGCTTGAGGACGCTGGTCACCGCACAGGTCGACTTCTCGAAGAGCCGCAACATGATCGTCGTTGGCTTGATCCTCGTGTTCGGCCTCGGCGTCAGTGGCCTTCAGAGCGCCCTTGCGATCGGCGATGTACCGATCTCGGGCCTGGCGCTCGCCGCTGTGGTCGGGGTCATCATCAACCTGGTTCTCCCAATCAATGACGAGGAAGAGCAGATTGCGATGGCTTCAGAGGTGAAGACTGAACAGGACTGACGATTCAGTCGTTCACACAAACAACTACCGAAGGGGAGCCGGCACCACCGGCTCCCCTTCCGCGCACAAGGAGGAACGGGTGAGAACGCCTCGCCAGAGCTCGACCATGGCCGGATTCATCCCCGGCTATGGGCCGATCGGCACCTAGACGATTCCGAGGGGTGGGCCTAGGGTTGAACGAGACGACTGAGATCCGCTTCTGATCGGTCGACGGAGACAGGCTGAAGATCCCACATGAACGAAGGGGAAGAACCATGAGTCCGAGCGTCAAGAGGATCGCCCTGACGATCGCGGTGTTCTCGTTGCTGATGGCAGCGTGCGGGAGCGCCTCCGACACGGCCGCGGAGAAGCTTGCAGAGGAACTCATCGAGGCCGGCAGCGATGGCGATGTCAGCGTCGACGTCTCCGGTGATGGGGACGACATGACGATCGAGATGGAGACCGAAGACGGTTCGATCTCAATCGGTGTCGGCACCGAACTGCCCGACGAACTCGACATCCCGGTCCCCGACGGTGGGGAGGTCATGACCTCGTTCGTTTCCGATGACGGAATCTCGGTCTCCGTGAGCTACGACGGTGACCGCTTCGATGAGATCCATGGGTTCTACGAGGATTGGACGGGTAGCACCGGTGATGAGTGGGAGCAGCAGACCTTCAACATGGAGAGCGACGAGGGAACGATCCGCAACACGATGTGGGTCGAGAGCTCCCAGAGCAGCGCCATCAACCTCTCCGACTGCGCCGCCGTGGGAACACAGACGGACGATCCCGACGCCGCATGCCTGATCATCAGCCAAGGCGGGTAGCCGAGTAGCCCCGACGGACCACGGACTACGAACTAGCGGGTGTACATCCACCGGTCCACCACGTTGCCGTGGCGGTCTTGAAGGATGACCGTATCGCCGCCGTTCGACCAGATGGACCGCTCTGAGCACCAGTACACGGTGTCGGCGCGATCCTCGCCACATCCAGTTCTGACCGTCACAGACACACCCGGTATCAGATTGAGATCGGTGAAAACGTAGCGGTTCCGGGACGACTCGTCACGCAGCATCCAATCTGCGAGATTCAACGGTTTCGCGCCTTCGTTCGAGATCTCTACGTATTCGTCGTCAAGTCGCTCGTCATCAGAGCCTGGCGGGTCGTGCTCCACAACGGTGATCGTGGCACCGAGTGGTGGCGGCGGTCCGCATGCGTCGGGGGCCCACATCCCGGACCCTGCATCGGCGGCCACGTCCCCGATCTCGACGAACCCATCGTTGTACCGGTGGTCACCCTGGAGCGTGACGGCATGCCCCTCGGCAAGCATGGTTCCGTTGATGATCTTGCCATCGACATAGACGTAGCGCAGGAGGCGTCCGTATTGGTCGGTGTCGTCTGCGGTGTCTTCAACGAGAATGAGATCCCGATCGGCGATCAGGCTGGTGAGAGCGCCTCGCGCCTCATCGCCGAAGCACTCGCCCCACTCTGGAGCATTGATGCCGAGCAGGCGAACTTCCTCCCTCCGCCCGTCGATGTCGACCTCCATCGAGTCCCCATCGAACGCATAGACAAGCCGGCCCGACGTCCCGTCCGAATCGAACGTCGAAACCCCAGAACCGGCGCATCCGGCAGCGCCGAGCACAACAACGACGACAACGACGACGAACCGAATGAACATGGCGCCAACGCTAGGCCCCCAAGAGAACGAACCCGCCATGTCGGTCCCGCAATACGGACTACGGACTCCGGACTACGGAGTCCGTACACTGCGACTTGTCGTTACACAACGGCCGTTCCTACACTCCCGTCAGCGGCCCGGTATCGGGCCGTGTTTTCCCATGCAAAGACGTCGTTGATATCGACGGGTCCGGGCACCGCTCGGGCACCATCGGTGTAGAGGTCACCATTCGCTGCGGACACTTCGGTGCTCGCCTCGGTGATGCTCGGATGCGACGTCCGAAAGAATCGAACCGAGGCAGGATCACCACTGATGAAAGTATCAGCATCCGCCAAAAGGATGTGCGAGAAGTGTCGGGTTATCCGTCGCAGCGGCCGCGTCTGGGTGATCTGCGAGAACCCGCGACACAAACAGCGTCAGGGGTAGCGCACACATGGCACGAATTTCCGGAGTAGATCTCCCCAGAGACAAGCGGGTCGAAATCAGCCTGACGTACATTTTTGGTGTCGGGGGAACCCGATCCCAGCAGATTCTCGACGCGCTCGAGATTCCGTACGACACCAAGGTGCGGGATTTGACCGACTCGGAAGTCGTCAAGATCCGCCAGTTCATCGACGGCAATTACAACGTCGAAGGTGACCTCAGGCGTGAGGTTGCTCAGAACATCAAGAGGAAGATCGAGATCGGCAGCTACCAGGGTCTCCGCCACCGTCGCGGCCTCCCCGTACGCGGTCAGCGCACGCACACCAACGCTCGTACCCGTAAGGGGCGTCGCGCTCCGGTCGCGGGCAAGAAGAAGGTCACGAAGTAATGGCCCAACAAGCACCACGGCCGCGTCGCAAAGCCCGTCGGACGATCTCCCACGGTCAAGCGCACATCAGTGCCAGTTTCAACAACACGATCATCACGATTACGGACCAGCAGGGCGAAGTCGTCGGATGGACTTCCGGCGGGTCGGTCGGCTTCAAGGGGTCTCGGAA
>CAXMQQ010000013.1:0-8393 GCA_964195545.1 uncultured Acidimicrobiia bacterium
GGGGCCCGGACCTCGTAGCTCGCTGTCTCCGGTGCAACTACGGACTCTCAGCCGGTCGTGTCACGACGGGCCGCCACATACGCGGCAATCCAGAAGACACCGAATCCGCCAAACACAACAGCTGACCAGATTCGCTCTGCCGACGCTTCGATCGTTGCAGCCCGGAAAGCGAAAATGGCCGCTGCAATCAGGCTGAGAATACCCAAGACAAAGAACGCGACCGGCGGGAACGACGATCTTCGTGACATAGATGGTCCCTCGTACTTCGGCGATAGCATCTCGCTGACTGACGCCGGCTGACAGAGTCGAACGGCACAAGGTGGCGATAGGCACCTATCGACCTAGCGGCTGGGAAGAGCGCCGATTGGTCGAGACCTACCCGGGCTACGTCTCCTATCGGGAGACCGTCCCGGCGCTTGTACCGTTCGGCAACCGAGCAGCACCAGCCCTGGACGCCTCATCCTCTGTTTGAAGCGATCGCAATCAGCCGGTACAGAGCGGTTCGAGGATTGAAGGATCGGTCGATGAGTCCGTGTCGCGGGTAGTAGCCGCGATCATGGTCCATGAACCCGTCGAGGAATACAGTGACATCCGGTTCCGATGTCGCCGACCGTGCGGCCTCAGCGACCCGGTCGGCGACCGCTTCGTCGTCGTCGAACGTTGCGCTCTCGCTCCCCCGAGGGAGTTCGACGATCACGACAGCACGCTTCCCAGATGACTCCGTCAGATCGCGGGCCCGTACCACTCCGTCGACGATCGAGTCTGTCCACGGGATACGAAACACAAGTTCATCGAATCTGCCGTTCGTGTCGATCCCACGCCACCGGTCGAGCAGCGGATCATCGTGGACGCCGAATCCTGCGGCCACAAAGTGGTGCACCGCGGCATCGGACGGCCCCACCGGAACGATCGGCGCGATCGCGAGGTTCACACCGTTGAACCCCGCTCCACCGATCGAATCGAGCACATCACTGAATCGATCTGGCGAAACGATGATCTCCCACCTGCTCAGATCGCGTGCCAGGGATGACACCGTATCGAGAACCCGCCGATCCGGAACACCCGCAGAGAAGACACCGAACCGCATACCCCTGGACGTCAGATCCCTCATCCTCCTGACACCGCCGGGCGTTGACAGGTCTTCGAGCGGAACACGCACGTCGCGGATTCTGGCCTCCAACAGCGCCAGGATCGGTGCATCGTTGCGGATCCGCTTGCGAGTGAACTCGTCGAGACCGGCGGTCGGGAAGTCGGCGACAGTCATCCACCCGTGGCGCAGGCTCACACCGATCGGACTCTCCCACCCCTGATCGAGCACCGTCTCAACTGCCACCGGCAGCGGTTCACCGAACGGAACCGATCCATACGATCGAAGAGGCGTCACGGTGTAGCCGTCGACGCCGACGTCGACGATGAAGATGCCCAACTTCGGCGGGTCGTCCCTCCCGTTCTCGACCGGCGGACGAACAGCGGCGACTTCGGAGTAGTCCGGACGCACGAAGCCGGTCGATGGCGCAACGTACAGGTCGGTGGCCTCGTGCCGGTTGTAGAGGAACGTGTGCACATGCCCGGAGAAGACGGCCTCGACCTCATTGCCTTCGAGTAAGTCAACAAACCACGAGCGCGCCGGCTCGCCGATGTTGTCGTAGTGCTCGTTCTCGTACCGATCCCGTACGAACGGCGGATAGTGAGTGAACAGGAAGATGCGCTGGCCGGCATCGCTCGCGGCGCCGAGATCGGATTCGAGCCAGCGTCGCTGTCTGGCTTCCCGGTCGAGTCCCGAGTTGAGCACTTGAGTATCGACGATCACGAAGTGGACGTCACCAACGTCGAATGATCGGAACGACGGGCCCCATGCATCCTCGAAGACGGGATAGTTCTCTTCTGCGACGGCAGGGACGGAGACGAGTGCGTCGGGTTTGTCGCCGACGTCGTGGTTCCCCGGAACGAAGTAGATGGGATGACGAAGCCGCGCATAGACCCCCGCGGCGAGATCGATCGCTTCGACATGCGTGTCTTCGACGGGGAGGGGATGAACGATGTCTCCGAGATGGACGACGAATGAGGCATCGATGCGGTTGCAGAGGTCGACGATGAACTCATTGCGCTGCACCAGCCACGCGTTCGAGGGGTAGGCGTCGATCTCCTGCTCGGGTGGACGGATGTGCGAATCGGCAATGACGATGAACCGGAGCCCAGCACCGTCACGGGTCGCCGAGCTGTGAGGTCGCACCTTCATTCTTCCTCTCGTACGCAGGCCATCGATGGGCACGGTACACAACGTATGATGCGCAACCCTCGAGAGTCGAACTCATGCGCATCGAAACCCCCAGGAAGCGACGCCGTCGGCACGCCGTCGAGGCCCCGTTCCCGGAACGATGGCAGACGCTCCTCGAGACCAACATGGCACACTGGCGATGGCTCGACGACGACGAGCGCGACAACCTCGGATGCCTCATCAAAGGCTTCCTCTTCGACAAGGGTTTCGAGTGGGTCGACGATCTCGAAGAGTCGGAAGAGATCAAGGTTCTCGTGGCTGCGTCAGCCTGCCTCTTGATCCTGGGTCTCGAACAGGCCTACTACCGCGACGTCACCTCGATCATCATGTATCCGACTCAGACAACTCAAAAAGGGCGCCGGAGTGCACCCGAAGCGGCCGGACTCGCAACAGATGCGATCGTGCCGATCCTCGGCGAGGCCATGTTGCACGGTCCGATTCTCATCGCGTGGGACTCGGCGAGACGGTCGGCGGCTCGCGCGAACACCGGCCACAACGTGATCTACCACGAGTTCGCACACAAGATCGACATGGCCGATGGAAGCGCTGATGGTCTACCGCCGATGGCGCAGTCGCAGCGGGATCGATGGGAAGAGGTGTGCCGGGAGGAGTACGAAGCCTTGAGAGATGGCACGAACGATGAGCCCTTCCTCAGCGCATACGGGTCCGTCAACCCCGTAGAGTTCTTCGCCGTCGCCACCGAGTTCTTCTTCGATCGCCCCCTCGACATGGAGGCTCACCGGCCGCACCTCTACGAAGTCATGGGAGGGTTCTACCGCCAAGATCCTGCGGAGCGCGAGCGCCGGTACAGGGGCCGTAATCCGTAGCCCGTAGTCGGTTGACGGCTGTCGGTTGCAGGTGTCTCATCTGCGCCGCAACTCGCGGACTCCGAGCGGGGCCGACCGCACACGGGCATCCCCGACGCCGGCTACGTATCATCCGACGACACCAGCGGAGAGAAGTGGGGCGAGCATGACCAGCGCGAATTCGTTGACGATCCGGTCGGCCCGGCTCCGTGGTGGACCTGGCCTGTTCGACATCGTGATCCGCGACGGCGTCATCGAGTCGATCACCGCCCAGGGCGAGGCCGGACCCGACGCTGTCGAAATAGACGCTGCAGGCAACCTCGTCACCGAGTCATTCGTCAACACACATCTTCATCTCGACAAGGTCTTCACGCTGCAACGCCTCGGCGACGCTGCCTTGACCGACTACCAGAGTGGGGACATGAGCAAGGCCATGTCGGCCATCGAGACCGCCGCCGCCGTCAAAGTGGGCCAGGACGCCGATGTGATGCTCGCCTCGGGGAGGAGAGCCCTGGCGATGGCGGCATACTACGGAAATACCCACATCAGGGCACTCGCCGACGTCGACTCCAAAGCGGGCGTTCGGGGCGTCGAAGTCCTCGTGGCACTGCGAGAGGAGTTCTCGGGAGTGGTCGACCTTCAAGTCGTGGCGTTCGCTCAAGATGGAATCATCCGTGAACCAGGAACCGAGGATCTTCTCCGGACATCCATGGAGATCGGAGCTGATGTCGTTGGGGGCATCCCGTGGATCGAGTACACCGAGGCCGCCATGGCCGACCACGTGCGCATCGTCTTCGACATCGCTGTTGAGAACGACGCCCCCGTCTCGATGCTGCTCGACGATGCCGGCGATCCGGGACTCCGCACACTGGAGATGATGGCAACTGAGGCGCTTCGTCAGGGATGGGAGGGACGGGCGCTCGCCCACCACGCGAGGGCGATGCAGCTCTACCCCGACCCGTACTTCGAACGCCTGGTGGCCCTACTGTCCGCGGCCGACGTTGCAGTGGTCTCCGATCCTCACACCGGACCGCTGCACGCCAGGGTGCGCGAACTGATGGCTGCCGGTGTGAACGTCAGCCTCGGTCAGGACGACATCTCGGACGCCTACTACGCCTTCGGCCGGAACAACATGCTCGAAATCGCATTTCTCGGTGCGCACCTCTTGTGGATGATGTCGGAAGCCGACATGGAGTTGCTCTACGACGCCGTCACCGTCAACCCGGGCGCTGCGATCGGCCTGGACGCGCACCGCCTCGCCGTCGGCAATGTCGCCAACCTCGTGATCCTCGAAGGACACACCGTCGCGGAGGCGCTGCGTTTCCACGTAGCCCCTCGAGCTGTGATCAGTCACGGCACGTTGATCGACCGTGACGCCATGAAATCGGGCGCCGGAGTTCCGTAGCCTCAGCCGGCCAATGCCTGATCGAGGTCCGCGATGATGTCTTCAACAGCTTCGATGCCGACGGAGAGGCGGACCAAGCCGTCGGTGATACCCGACGCGGCGCGCTCCTCCGGAGGAACCATGCGGTGCGTCAGCGATGCAGGGTGCTGGACCAAAGTGTCGACGTTCCCGAGGCTAACTCCAAGCTTGGCGAGTTGGACCCGGTCGAGAAGGCCGGTAGCGGCGTCGTACGAGCCAAGATCGAAGGCGATCATGGCGCCGAACCCATCCATCTGGCGAGCTGCGACATCGTGTCCGGGATCCTCGGGCAGACCTGGATAGTGGGTAGCGGTGACCGCAGGATGTTGGTCGAGGAACCGTGCAACGGTCATGCCGCTCTCTGAGTGACGGGCCATCCTCAGGGGAAGCGTCTTGAGTCCGATGTTCGTGAGCCAGCAGTCGAAGGGGCTCGGCACACCACCGATGCCACCGACCAGAGGCTTGAGTCGGTCCGCCATCCACTCGGGATCACGGGCCACCACCGCGCCTCCGACGACCGTGCCGTGGCCATTGATGTACTTAGTGGTGGAGTGAACGACGACGTCGGCGCCGTGCTCGAGCGGGCGCTGCAGGATCGGCGTCGCAAACGTGTTATCGACCACCAACGCCGCTCCATGGGAGTGTGCGATCTCGGCGGTGCGGGCGATGTCGATGATCGACATCGTCGGATTGGCCGGCGTCTCCACGTACACCACCGTGGTGTTGGGGTGCGTCTCCAATTCGTGTTCGAGCGCCTCCGGTTCGAGACCCAGGATCCGGCTATTCGTAATCCCATACCCGGTGAGCACATTCGAGATAAGGCCGTCGGCCGAGCCGTAGAGCACCCGCTGAGTGACAAGGTGATCGCCCGCCCTGGCGAGGCCCATCAGCGCCGCGCTGATCGCCGCCATACCCGAGCTGAAAATTTCGGCCGTGACCTGCCCGCGATCCTCCCCCATCCCGATTCCCTCGAGAGCAGCGATCTTGCGAGCCAAGGCGGTCCGGGACGGGTTACCCCGACGGGTGTAGACATACCCGTCGGTCTCACCGCTGGTCAAAGCCTTGACGGCATCCATGTCATCGAACGTGAAGGTCGAGGTCTGGAAGATCGGGGCGATGTGGGCGCCGGACGGATCGTGAATCTCGCCGCCATGAACCGCCGCCGTTGCCATACGCCGCTGAAGGTCAGTACTCATCGTGGACTCCCTTCGAGAATCTGCGGACCCATTGTGCCATTGCCAACGATGTCGAGAATTGCCCGTAGGGGGACGCAGGAAGCCGGGACCGAAATCAGCCGAACTGAACGGACCTCTTCGATAGTCCATGCCAGAAACCATCGATCACAGTCGTCACCTCCGACGCACCGTGACTGTGGAACATTGGAATCCGGTTCGTTGTTGAATCGGCCGTATGACAACCTCATCGTCCCCCGAAACCGTCGCCGACATCGCTCTCGCTGATCCCGACGGCAATCCCACAATGCTCGGAGCGTTCAGTGCCGACCCGCTCGTCGTGATCCTCGTCCGCTACTTCGGGTGCCTCCCATGCCAGGAGTTCGTGCGAGATCTCGACGGCGAACTCGATCGATTTCCCTCAGGGACCCGTGTGATCGCCGTTGGAGGATCGGCCGACCACCAGGCAAGATGGCTCCGACGCACCAAGGGTGTAGAGATGCCCCTCTTGCTCGATCCCGATCAGGCGGTTCGGGGGGTCGCCGGTGTGGGCGATCTGTCTGCCCGCCAGATGCCCAGCCTCGGTGGGGCGAGCAACTACGTCAAGTCTCTGATCCGCGGCTTCCGCCCTCAGGTGCCAACCGCCGATGCGATCAAGGCCCCCGGCATCGTCGTCTTCGACTCCGGGTTCAACGTGATGTGGGTCCATCAAGGAGAGACGCTGGGCGACTACCCGCCCATCGATGAACTCATCGACCGAATCGAATCGTTGACCACACCCCGCTAGCCGCCCACACGAATCGCGAGCGTACAGGCCGGCCCTTGGGAGACATCCACACCCGCGCGACGAATCGAGTCCGCGACGTTTGGTCGAACCTGTCCGACCCGGTGGGGCGATCGAGAATTCCCGCCGCTACGCGAGATCCATGGCTATCGTTCCGTCAGCCGCATCGGGTGGAGGTCAGCGCATCGTCGCTTCCCCGGTGATCACACGGCACAGTTTCTCACCCGGTTGGACCACCTCTTCTGCCGAGACTCGAACCCGCAGGCGACATCGATCGCGCGGTCGAGCGAGACATCGGCATATCCAGCGACCGCCCCGTTTGGGGTAGGAGACAACATGACTACGACCTTTGCCCAACTTGGGCTCCCCGGTTCGCTCGTCCATTCACTTGAACAGTGCGACATCGTCGAACCATTCCCCGTCCAGGAAGCCACCATTCCCGATGCTCTCGCCGGCAGGGACGTGTCAGGCAAGGCCCCGACAGGGTCCGGCAAGACACTCGCATTCGGCCTCCCCCTCCTCACGAACGTCGACAAGGCGGGCAGGAACCGCCCCAGCTCTCTGATCCTGGCTCCCACCAGGGAACTCGCCGAACAGATCAAGGTCGAACTCGCCCCGCTCGCGAAAGCGGTCGGCCGGCGCGTCTACGCCATCTACGGCGGCGTGGGATACGGTGGCCAGAAGAGCGCTCTCAACAAGGGTGTTGACGTTCTCGTGGCCACACCTGGACGACTCGAAGACCTCATGGAACAAGGAAACGTCAACCTCAGCGAGGCCACCATCGTCGTGGTCGACGAGGCGGACCGCATGGCAGATATGGGCTTCATGCCTGCCGTTCGCCGGATCCTCGACCGCACCGCGGCGGACCGCCAGACGCTCCTGTTCTCGGCAACGCTCGACGGGGACATCGCTGTTTTGAGCCGCAATTACCAGAAGGATCCCGTCCGTCATGATGCCGGAACGGTCGATGCGGACACGATCGATGCTCGCCATCACTTCTGGCTGGTGGATCACCATGATCGTGTTCAGCACACCGCAGACCTCGTCGGTGTCTCTGGACGGTCCATTGTGTTCACCCGTACCCGTCACGGTGCTGATCGCCTCGCCAAGCAACTCTCAAAGATGGGGGTCGGTGCGGTCGCCATGCACGGTGGTCGCTCCCAGAACCAGCGGAACCGTGCCCTCCAAGCGTTCTCGAAGGGTCGCGCTCAGGCGCTGATCGCAACGGACGTAGCGGCACGAGGCATCCACATCGACGCGGTCGGTTCGGTGATCCACTTCGATCCCCCCGCCGACCACAAGGACTATCTGCATCGCTCCGGTCGCACGGCGCGTGCCGGCGCCACAGGAACGGTTGTCAGCCTCGTCACCGGTGATCAGAAGCGAGCGGTCAAGCGCATACAGAAGGATCTCGGCCTACATGCGCCGATCGAGGAACCCCGTCTCGATGACATCGAGCACGGTGGACACCGGATGGGCGATCCAGCACCTCAGCGTCAAGAGCGACCGGCACGTCAAGAGCGTGCGGTGAGGCAAGAACCGCAAGAGGATCGAAGCCGGTCCACCAGGCCGGGCAATCCTTCCCAGAGGAAGCCGCAACACGGCAAGAAGGACGCAGAAAGTCTCTACATCGCCAATCTACCGTGGGGAGTCACCGAAGATGACGTTGCCGCTATGTTCGAGCGCTACGGCGACGTCCATCAGGCCACGATCATCACCGACCGGCGTACCGGACGCTCAAAGGGCTTCGGCTTCGTCGACATGCCAGGACCGGCGGCCAGAACCGCTGCGCAGAAGCTGCACGGGACGAAGCTCAAGGGAAGGGATCTGACGGTCCGCATCGCCAAGCCCCGCAACCACCGAAGCTAACCCCCAAGACGCATACCCAGGGTTCGCGTCCTTGTATTTGACGCCGTCAGCCCGCGGAATG
>CAXMQQ010000014.1:0-41380 GCA_964195545.1 uncultured Acidimicrobiia bacterium
CTCCCCCCGCCCTGGCGGCCGAGGGGACACGACGCACAAGACCCGAAGGCTCCATTCGTTGCTGATTGACCCCCTCCACCGCCCTACGAGCGGCACCTCCCCCTGACGGGGCGGAAGAAGCCCGGGAAGAAGAAGACACGACAGCCAACACGACCGACCACCGACTACGGATTACATCCAGCGGAGCCCGCTCACGCGCCCTCCAGGTAGCCCTCCAGCTTTCTTGCTCTGGCCGGTTGGCGGAGTTTGGCCAACGCTTTGGTCTCGATCTGGCGGATGCGTTCTCTGGTGACTTCGAAGTGGTCCCCCACTTCTTCGAGGGTGCGGACTTTGCCATCAGCGAGACCGAATCTCATCACGAGCACCTCTCGCTCACGGTCGCTCAGCGCTTCGAGGGCCAGGCTGAGATAGCTCTGGAGCAGGTGAAACGCCGCCGCCTCGACGGGTATCTCTGCCTCGGTGTCCTCAACGAAGTCTCCGAGAGTGGAATCATCTTCTTCCCCAAGCGGAGTTTCCAGTGAGACCGGATCCTGGGCGATCCGACGCAGCTCCGACACCTTGCCCGGATCGAGCTCCAACTCCTCGGCGATCTCTTCGATGGTGGGATCCCTCCCGAGGACCTGGACAAGAGTGCGCTGAGCTCTGGCGAGCTTGTTGATGGTCTCCACCATGTGAACCGGTACGCGGATCGTCCGAGCCTGATCGGCGAGCGCTCTCGTCACGGCCTGACGGATCCACCAGGTCGCATAGGTAGAGAACTTGAATCCCTTGCGGTAGTCGAACTTCTCGACCGCCCGGATCAGCCCGAGGTTTCCCTCCTGGATCAAATCGAGCAACCCAAGTCCTCGTCCGACGTACTTCTTGGCGATCGAGACGACGAGACGCAGGTTCGCCTCGACGAGACGCTTGCGGGCTTTGTCAGCCTGACGCACGGCTCGCTCGAGGATCAGGCGTTCGCCGGCAGACAGGGACTTTGTGTCCTCCAGTTGATCCTCTGCTCTCGTGCCGGCCTCGGCCTGCATTGCGAGTTCGACTTCCTGTTGGGGCGTCAGCAGGGGAAAGCGGCCGATCTCCTGGAGGTACATCCGCACGGGATCGGAGACATGGACCAGCTCTGCATTCGACAGGCTGGTGACCGCGAGGGTGTTAGTGGCGTCCTCGCGAATCTGAATGCGTCCCTCGCGAAGAGCGAGAAACACTTCGTCGAACGACTCATCGGGCGCACCGACTTCCTCGAGCTCCTGCTGCACCTCGGACATGAGGAGGAATCCGCGCTGGCGACCTCTCGCCGACAGTTCGTCGAACACGATGCGGACGATCTCGTTCATTCCCTACTCTGCAATTCCCTGCGTTCGTTCTGTAACGCTATCAGTCGTTCGAACCGATCTGAATACCCCTGTGGATCCGCCTTGGCATCGAACAGACCCAGATCGGCCTCCAGGACCCTAATTCGACGCCTCACAGCCTCCTGCTTGAGCGACTTCATCACGTCGTCCGGGTCTGCGAACGGTCGCTGCTCCATCGCGAGAGACCTCAGCAGCGCTGACTCCGCACGATCATCCGATCCGATCGCGATTCCCAGGTCAGGGACCATGCCGGGTTCGAGCGACTCGACCATTGGCATGACGATCTCGAAAGCAGCCCGATTCAGAGGATCGGCGAACAGATCGAGCGACAATTCATGCGAACGAATTCCCGCGTCGTTGGCGAGGAGGAGGCGCAGGATCTCGCGCTCGGTGCGTTGCGGTCCGGTCAACGGACCCTCGTCGACCACCGGCGGCGCCTCTGAGCCACGGCGGGTTCCCGTGAGCGCCGACTCGACCGCGTTGACGTCGACGCCGGTCTGCCGTGACACCAGAACGGCGTACTCGTGTCGGACGACGGCGTCCGGGTGAAGGGAGATGAGGGCTGCTGCGGCACGAACGGCACGCCCTCTAGCCTCGGGCTCCGTCAAGTCGAATCCGGCGAGTTCCCGATCGATCCGGAACTGGAGCAGCGGCATCGACAGGGCAATCGCCGTCTTGAGGCTTTCGACCTCTCCCCCCGCCACGAGATCCGCTGGATCTCGCCCTTCCGGGAGAATAGCGACCCGCAGGTCGAGATCACCGGGCACGGAACGCTCGAAGCCACGCTCAGCGGCACCGGCGCCTGCCTCATCGGCGTCGAATGCCAGAACAACTCTCTTCGAGAACCGGCGGAGGAGATCGAGGTGCTCCTCCCCCAGTGCTGTGCCGCACGTCGCTACGGCGACGGGCATGTCGGCAAGATGGAAAGCAATCACATCGGTGTAGCCCTCGACGACGACGGACTCATCGGAACGGACGATTTGCGACTTCGCCCAGTTGAGGCCGTAGAGGAGCCTCGACTTGTGATAGATCGGCGTCTCCGGTGAGTTCAAATACTTTGGCCCGTCACCGTCGAGAAGTCGTGCTCCGAATCCGACGGCGTCGCCACGCACGTCGTAGATCGGGAACATCAGCCGGTTCCGGAAGCGGTCGACGATGCCGCCGCGCCGCGACCGAGAAGCGAGGCCCGCCCCGGTTATCGCCTCGTCGCTGACCCCCGCGCCGCTGAGATGTTTGACCAGTACTTCCCAACCGTCGGGTGCGTACCCGAGGTGAAATTGCTCCACGACGTCGGTGTCGTAGCCCCGGCTCCTGAGATAGCTCCGGGCATGACCGGCGTCGTCGGCAGTGCGGAGGCGTTCGTTGTAGAACGAGACGGTCCGCTCAACGGCATCGACAAGGCGCTCCCTACGATCCCGATGCTTGGCGGCTTCCGGGTCTTGCGTCAGCGTCACCCCTGCACGACGAGCGAGAAGTTCCAGCGCATCGGAGAAACCAAGACCCTGTGTCTCCTGCACCCAGCCGAATATGTCTCCGCTCTTCCCACAGCCGAAACAGTGGAAGAGCCCCCGTGCAGGGTCGATCGACAATGAGGGCGTCTTCTCCGAGTGGAAAGGGCAGACGGCCATCACCGAGCGACCAGACCGTTTCACCCGCGTCACCTCGGCGGCGAGTTCTACGAGATCGGTACGCTCTCGCACACGATCGATGTCTTCGCGTGAATAGGCCATCAGGAGTCAGCGTAGAGGGTACGGACCATGAACGAGCCGACGTGGATCGAACCAGAGATCAGACTTCGGCGTCCTCGGCTCCAACACCGGCCATCAGCAGGCCGACCGCTTCACGGGTCGTCGCCGCCGGATCCACGATGCCCATGATCTTGCCTTCGTAGAGCACAGCGATTCGGTCCGAGAGGCCGAACACCTCGTCGAGGTCCTCGGAGATCATGAGGATCGCCGTACACCCGGTGCGATGCTCGATCAGCTTCGCCTGGATGAATTCGGCATCGGTCATCATGTTCCGCTTGTCGATGATGCGCCGGTGGATGTATTCGGCAGCACCGATGTCGACACCACGGGTCGGCTGCGACGCGATGAGGACCGTCGGCTCGGAGGACAACTCGCGCGCCATGATGACCTTCTGGATATTGCCACCTGAGAGGCTGCCCATCGGCGTTTCGAGCGAAGGGGTACGCACATCGAAGGCCTCAACCAGTTCCTGAGAGTGATCCTTGATCGCGCCGAAGTCGAAAAGGCCGTGCTTCAAGTAGTCGGAGCTCGCATAGTCGATGAGCAGCAGATTCTCCCAGACCGTGAAGTCGGCGATCGAACCCTCTTGCATGCGTTCCTCTGGAACGTATGCAAGCCCTGATTGTCGAACCTTCTTCGGTAGCGCACCGGTCACGTCGGTTCCTGCGACTTTGATCGTTCCGGTCTCAGACTGCCGCAACCCGGCGACGGTCTCGGCCAGTTCACGCTGACCATTGCCGGACACACCCGCGATGCCGAGGATCTCTCCCCGACGAACATCGAGATCGAGGTGATCGACGGCAACGATCCCCCGATCGCTCATGACGGTCAGATCCCTGATCTCGAGAGCGACCTCGCCGGGTTCAGATGGAAGCTTGTCGGGGATCAGCTTCACCGCTCTGCCGACCATCATGTTGGCGAGGCTCTCGCGAGTAGCACCCTCAACGGGAATCTCGCCGGTCACGGCACCATGGCGCAGCACGGTGATGCGATCGCTGAGGGCAAGGACTTCGTGGAGCTTGTGGGAGATGAAGATGAGGCCGCGGCCGTCGCTCTTGAGTTGACGGAGCGTGACGAACAGTTGTTCCACCTCTTGCGGCGTCAGGACGGCCGTTGGCTCATCCAGGATCAGCAAGCGAGCGTCCCGATAGAGGGCCTTGAGGATCTCGACGCGCTGGCGTTCTCCGACGGAGAGCTGCCAGATCAGCGCCGACGGATCGATCTCGAGCCCGTACTCATCGGCAAGTCCGGTGATCCGCTTCGACACGACGTCGAGGTCGGTCATGAACCCGCGACTCGACTTCAACCCGAGCGCCACATTCTCGGCAACGGTCAACGTTGGCACCAGCATGAAGTGCTGGTGGATCATCCCGATGCCGTGTTCGATCGCATCCGTCGGGTCGTCGAGGGTGATGAGTTCCCCGTCGATACGGACGGTCCCCTCGTCGGCCGGATACAAACCGTAGAGGACCTTCATCAATGTGCTCTTGCCCGCGCCGTTCTCACCGAGCAGGGTGTGGACTTCGCCGGCATACACATCGAAGTCGACGTCGCTGTTGGCGATCACACCAGGGAACCGTTTCGTGATTCCCCTCATCTCGAGCATCGGGCTAGCCGTCACACGTCGCTCCTGTTCGTTCGGTCGGGGGATCCGAAGATCCCCCGATCGACGTTCGTTGTTCTATCCCTCGTCCTTGAACACCTTCACGGCCTCATCGCCGAGCTTCTTCACGTCATCCGGAAGGTCGAAGCCATCGTTGTATTCGATGACAAGGCCGTCATTGGCGAACGTGATGCTGTACAGCTCGCCGCCGAGGGTGCCGTCCTTGACGTTGTTGACCATCTCTTCGAGCATGTGCTCCCAGTGGTACACCTGCGAGGCAACCACGATTTCGGGCGCAAGGCTCGTCTGATTGGCCTGCGTCCCGAACCAGAGCACGCCAGCGGTCTTGGCAACCCCAACCGCACCGACGACCATCTGAGCCGTGCCAGACAAGACGTCCGCTCCTGCACCGATGAGGGACTGTGCAGCTTCGGATGCCAGGGCCACGTCGCTGAACGAGTCAATGTAGTTGACATTCACGGTCGCACTCGGCTTGTTGACGAGCACGCCTGCCTTGAATCCGTCGACGTAGAGCTTCGCATCCCCGACCTCAATCGGACCAACGATGCCGACGTTGTCACTCGTTGAGAGCGCAGCGGCCATGATCCCCATGACCCGTCCGCCCTCATCTGATGCAGCTTCGTATGAGAAGACGTTGTCGAGGCCGAACGTGTCTGCCGATGTGCCCCATGCGAAGGACGTCTCGGGGAAGTCCTTTGCGATCTCCGATATTGAACCGCCGTACTGCGAACCGTGTCCGATCACGAGGTCGAAGCCTTGTGATGCGTAGTCACGGATTGCAACTGCCGCGTCGTCGACGACGAACGTACCGTCCGTCACGGAGAAGTCGGCAATCACTCCGTCTTCTTTGAGTTTGGTCACTGCGTCGACCATCGACTGCGTGAATGCAAGGTCGTTCGCCGCTGAAGGTGCCACCACCGCGACTTTGAATTCGCCTCCGTCACCGCTACTGCTGTCGTCACTGCTGCAAGCGGCAGCGACAAGCACCAGCACCGCGAACATGATTACCAGCGTGATACTTCTTCTCTTCAAGGTTCCTCCTCTATTCGTGGACCACTAGCGGTCCCTATTTCCCTCTTGTGAATGGCTTGGTCAACGCCGACGGCGCCCGGAAGCGCCTGGCGACGAACACCAGAGCCAGGATCGTGATGATGGCCGGAGCCATCGCTGCGATGTTGGAGAGATCCCGCGGGATGATCTCCAGAGTCTTCAGTTCCAGAACCAACGCGTTTACGAAGCCGAACAGCAACGCGCCGAGCATGATGCCGATCGGCCGCCAAGCGCCGAAGTATACGAGGGCGATGGCGATGAACCCTGCGCCGTTCGTCAGATTCTGCTGGAAGATGCCGAGTGTGATTGCGAGGACACCGCCGGCGAGTCCCGCAAGTGTGCCTCCGATGATCTCGGTGGCGTATCGGACTCCTGAGACGCTGACACCGAGTGTGTCTGCCGCGTCGGGATATTCGCCGACGGCTCGGATATTCATACCGAACGTCGTCCTGTTCATCACGAATGTGGCGACAGGAATGGCTGCGAACGCTAGGTAGATGACGAGGCTGTGCTGGAAGAACATCTCGCCGATGTACGGGATATCGGCAAGGAGTGGAACGTTGACCGTCGGGAACGTGTCGATCGGGATCGGCGTCCCGACGAGTTTCTGGAACAGCAAGTCGCTCATGCCGAGACCGAAGAGGTAGATACCGATACCGCTGATCCCCTGCTCGGCCTTCAGTGTGACGGCGATGACGGCTGAAGCGACGCCGAGCACAAGACCCACGATTCCGGCGGCGAGGAGTCCGAGCCACACGTTGCCGGTCTTCAGCACGGCGTAGTACCCGGTGAACGCACCGAGCAGCATGATCCCGTCGACGCCGAGGTTGAGGACGCCGCTTCGCTGGCCGAACGTCTCACCGAGAGAGGCGAGGAGCAATGGCACGGCGAGCCGGATCGCAGAAGCCGTGACAGCGACCATTACAGCGGTGGTGAAGACTTCGCTCATGACGAGTCCTCCGGATCGAACGAGTGAGTTCCATCGGGCGCGGCATCATGCACCGCGCCCATGCCGGTAGCGGCGTGGGCCTCCGAATCATCATCGATATCGGATTCGTTGGACGCCTCCTCGCGCGAATCGACGGCGAGTAGCTTCGCCCGATATCGGTCGGCGGCCACGACAAAGATGACGACGAGACCGTTCAGTGCGACGATCAGAGCCGAAGGAACCTGAACGGCTCGCTGCAGGGCCTGGCCTCCGACGATCAGACCTCCGAACAACAAGGAAGCCGGGATCGTCCAGAGCGGATGGAGACCACCGAGCAACGCCGCAACGATGCCGTTGAAACCGGCACCGCCCGTGAATCCCATGGTTGAGCCGTCGGTCACCATCCGGTGGCTCTCGCTTCCGAACACGAGGACGGCACCGGCCAATCCGGCGAGTGCGCCGGACAGGGTGAGGGCGAGGGCGATGGTTCGACGCACCGGAATTCCTGCGTAGCGGGCGGCGTGCTCGCTGAGACCGACGGCGCGGAGTCGATATCCGAGCGGTGTGCGCCACAGGAGGTAGTAGGTAGCGATGGCGCAGAGCACTGCCAGGACGGGTCCGATATGGAGACGGTTGCCGAACAGGATCGGAAGGTCGGCGGATTCGGCAAGTCTCGCAGTTTGGGGGATACGGGTGCCGCGCTCGATCTCGGCCGGATCGATGAGCGGACCGCGAAGAAGGTACGCCATCAACTGCACGGCCACGATGTTCAGCATGATCGTGCTCAGGATCTCGTTGACGCGGTAGTAGGCCTTCAATGCGCCCGGGATCCAACCCCACAGGCCTCCACCGATGACCCCGGCGATGAGGACCAAGGGGACCATGATGATTGTCGGCATCTCCGGCAAGTACAGAGCGGCCATCGCCGCGAAGAGACCGCCCAGAACCATCTGACCTTCGGCTCCAATGTTGATGACGCCTGCCCGGAACGCGATGACGATGCCGGTTCCGACGAACAACAGCGGTGTGGCCTTGAGCAGCGTTGCGATCAGTGCATCGCCGGAGCCGAACGCACCGATGAACATCTCGGAGTAGCCCTTGAAGGGATCGGCTCCGAGGAGGACGAGCATGATCGCCCCGAAGAGGAGAGCTGCGAAGACGGCGAGGACCGGGATGCTGTAGGCGAGATATCGGCGTTGTTTGCTGCCGATATTGATGCTCATCTCGCGGTCACCTGATGATCCCCTCGATCTTCCAGCGAAGCCGTCGTGCGGATGATTGTCGATTGGTTGACGAAATGTCAACTCGGAGGATCGGAACCGTGGTCCGACTCATCACTTGCGGATCGCGTTCAGGTAGTTGTAGATCGTGATCCTGCTGACTCCCATCATGTCGGCGATGTCTTCGATCGACCTCCGAAGCAGAAAGGCACCTCGTTCGTCGAGGAGGCGGACCGCAACCTGCTTGCCGGTTCTGTCGAGGTCCGGCAGCGCGCCACCCAACTCCTGCTCGATGTGGGCAACGAGATTCTGGAGCGCGTCGGCGAGCGATCCGATCCTTGCGTATGCGACCGTCTCTCCCTGCCAGTCGATCGGAACGTCGAGGGGTTCCTCGTCGGGGGGGTCGACGATCGTCGCGCCGGTGGCTTCGAGGGCCGGTCGGATGGCAGCGGCAACCGGGTGCTCGTTCGTCAAGACACGGGTCCCCGGTCAACCTGAACGGTCAAGCGGGTGGCACCCGCGTCCATGGCGGCGTTCACCATGACCCCGAGAGCCTCCACGACGTCATCGGGCTTCCCTGTGATCGTCGTGCCGAATGCTCCCACCTGCGGCTCGAAACCACGCTCGGTCACGGCATCGATGGCGGCTAGCACCGGCGGTCCGAGGGAACCCTCGATGAACGGTTCGACCATGAACTCGATTCGGTATTCCGACATCACAATTCCCGTGTCGCTGGATCGCCACCCTAGTGCGGTGATCTCCGACCACTTCCCGGAAGCTTGAGTTGACAAAATGTCAACGGAATGGGGATGATACGGTAGAACACTGTCGATGAGGATCAACGATGAAAACCACCGCGTTCACCGTTAACGGAATCCCGGTCGAGGTCTCCGCCGGCCATCCGCACCTCCTCTCCGTTCTGCGCGAAGACCTCGGTATCACCTCCCCCAAGGATGGCTGCTCACCGTCGGGGCAATGCGGGGCATGCACCGTCCTGCTTGACGGCAAGGCGATCCAGAGCTGCCTCGTCTCGATGGAGAAGGCAGAGGGCAAGAGGGTCACGACCCTCGAAGGATTCGAGGTCGAAGAGCGAGTCCGGCTTGCCAACGCATTCGCTTCGACTGGGGCTCTCCAGTGCGGCTTCTGTACGCCGGGAATTCTTGTCCGCACCAAGTCGCTCATCGATCAGAAGGGCAGCGACCTCGATAACAAGACCGTCAAGGGTCGTCTCGGAGCCCACCTGTGCCGGTGTACGGGGTACACGAAGATCTTCGAGGCCATCGACCTGTTGGTCGCCGACGAGGTGGTCCCTCCGAGAGCAGCGACGGGCGTAGGAGACAGCGGTGCGAAGTATGAGGGAATCGAACTGGCGCTCGGTGACCGAGGCTACGTAGACGATATCAAGCCCGAGGGTCTGCTGCAGGGTGCCCTGCGTCTGACCGATCACGCCCGCGCCGACGTGCTCCAGATCGACACCTCCGCTGCGGAGGCCATCGAGGGTGTCGTCGCCGTCTTCACCGGAGCCGACGTTCCTGGTCGCTTGCACGTCGGGATCATCCACCAGGATTGGCCGGTGTTCATCCCCGAGGGCGGCCGCACCTCCTACTACGGGGACGTCCTGGCGATCGTCGTCGCCGAGTCCAAGGCCATCGCTCGAACTGCGGCCGATCTCGTCGAGGTCGAGTACAAGACGCTCGAGCCATTCGCCGATCCGCACGCCGCCCTGGCCTCCGACGAGGATGCCGTATGGCGTCTCGACGGCAACGTGCTGTCCCGCTCGGTCTACAGCCGGGGAGACGTCGACGCGGCACTCGCCTCCGCCGCGTTCACCGTACATGAGACGTTCAAGACCCAGCGGGTCGAACACGCGTTCCTCGAGCCGGAGTCGACGCTTGCCGTCCCAACCGACGACGGTGGCCTCCACGTGTACTCGGGTAGCCAGGGCATCTGGGATGACCGCGCTCAGATCGCCGCGATCCTCGATGTCGCCGAAGAGTCCATCACCGTCGAACTCGTCTCGAACGGTGGGGCCTTCGGAGGCAAGGAGGACATGTCGAACCAGGGCCAAACGGCGTTGGCCGCACACCTCCTCGGCCGCCCCGTTGCCTGCACACTCACGCGAGATCAGTCATTCCGCATTCACGCCAAACGTCACCCCATCGAGATCGAAGTCTGGGCCGGATGTGATGCGGACGGCCATCTCACCGCACTCCGCTCACGGATGATCGGCGACTCGGGTCCCTACGCCTCGGTTGGAATGAAGGTCCTCGAGCGTGCCGCCGGCCACATGAGCGGCCCGTACGTCGTCGACAACATCGACGTCGATGCGGTCGCCGTTCGCACGAACAACCCCGTCTGCGGCGCGTTCCGTGGGTTTGGTGCCAACCAGGCCCAGTTCGCCATGGAAGGCGTTGTGGACCGGCTGGCAGAAGCGGTCGGTATCGACGGCTGGGAGATGCGGTCACGCAACATCGTCGAACCGGGGGTCGAGTGGGGACCTGGTCAGATCATGGACGACGGCTCTCGTGGGATCCGGGAGTGCCTCGACGCCGTCAAGCCCGCATACGAGAAGGCGAAAGCCGATGGCAAGGCGGTCGGACTGGGCATCGCGTTGAAGAACTCGGGACTCGGGAACGGATTCCTCGAGATCTCGAAAGCCGTCGTCCGTCTCGAAGACGACGGATCGGTCGAGGTTCGCCACTGCTGGACCGAGATGGGTCAGGGTGTTCACAACGTCGCTCTCCAGGTCGCGGCGGAAGAACTCGACGTCGACCCGGAGCGAATCCGCGTCGTCGTCGACACGACGAGAGAACTCGGAGCGGGCCAGACAACCGGGTCCCGCGGCACGGTCATGGCCGCGGGAGGGGTCGCCGATGCCTGCCGGGTCGCGAAGGAACAGGGTCTTGAGACCGGTATCGACTACTACGGCGAGTACCGCGTCGACTGGACGAATGCGCTGGAGGAAGGCCTCGATCATCCGGTCATCCACTCAGCGTTCGGCTATGCCGCACAGGTGGCCATCCTCGACAAGGACTCAGGATCGATAGAGAAGATGGTCGCGGCCCACGATGTTGGCCGAGCGGTGAACCCGAACCTCGTCGAAGGGCAGATCGAAGGCGCCGTGCACATGGGAATCGGCTACGCCCTCACCGAGGAGTTCCCAACCGACGACCTCGCACGGCCAACGAAGCACACGCTCCGCAGCCTCGGGATCCTGCGGGCCAAAGACATGCCGGAAGTCGAAACCATCATCATCGAGGTCCCGCAGCCCCGTTCGCCGTACGGCGTCAAGGGCGTCGGCGAGATCGGTCTCGTGCCGACCGCCGGTGCGATCGCAACAGCCCTCTACGAGGTCGACGGGCTACGAAGGACCAGGACCCCGATGGGCGTCCACCAACCCATCCTGGAGAGGAGCACCTCATGAACAACGTCACACCCGGACTTGTCTGTGCCCACACGCATCTGTACTCCGAACTCGCTCGCGGCATGCCGGCCCCACCGGAGGTGGCCACGGACTTCCAAGGGATCCTCGACCAGGTCTGGTGGCGCCTCGACGCCGCCCTCGACCTCAAGATGCTCGAATGGTCGGCCAAGTTGGGAGCGCTCGAAGCACTCGAGTCCGGCACGACCGCGATCATCGACCACAACGAGACCCCCAGCGCGATCGAAGGCTCGCTCTCGGTCATCGCGGGTGCCTGCGAAGAGGTCGGCGTTCGGGTCGTGACGGGGTACGGGGTCAGCGACCGGAACGGATCCGACGGCGCCAGACGGGGCCTCGAGGAGAACCGCCGGTTCATGGACGAGGGAGGACGCTGCCTCGTTGGTGTTCATGCGGCCTTCACCTGCACAGATGAGTCACTTCAGAGTGCTGCGGCCCTCGCCGACGAGTACGGCGTCGGTGTCCACATCCACGTTGCCGAGGGTCCAGGGGATGCGGACGCACCTGAGCGCCTCGAAGGTTTGACGAACGACCGCTGGCTGCTCAGCCACTGTGTCTATCTCCCCACCGATCATGAACTCAAGGGAACGATCCTCCACAACCCGCGCTCCAACCTGAACAACGGCGTGGGATACGCGAACCCGGCACGCTTCTCCAATCCGGTGGCACTGGGGACCGACGGGATCGGTGCCAACATGATCGAGTCGTTCCGTCTCGCCTATGTGATGCAGCGGTCCGTCGACGTGACCGCCGGCCCCGATCCGGCCTGGTCGTGGCTCGAGGAGGGTTGGAACCTCGTCCCCGAGGCCCGCGAGGACCAGGTCACGTGGTCGTACGACCCGATGGATCCGTGGCACATCGCATTCACAGCGGGGATCCGCCCCCTAGAAGTGAAGGTGAGCGACGAGGTCGTATACGCCAACGGAACGACGACCAGAGTCGACGCCGAAGAGATCAGAGCCAAAGCTAGAGAGCAAGCAGCACGCCTGCACGCCCGTCTGTAGAGGAGGCCTCGAATGTCCGACCGTTTCCAGCCGATCACGATGGAGCAACTCACCGACTGGGTCTTCACCGAACTCGAGGAGAAGGACTCGATCTTCGGCATCCCACGGCGTGCGTTCTTCACACCCAGCGAGACCGACCGCTTCCGCCAGCCGAACTACGACGTCACGCTTGATACGCCCTTCGGCGTCGCCGCCGGACCTCATACACAGATGGCGCAGAACATCGTCGTGGCATGGCTCGTCGGAGCGCGCTTCGTCGAATTGAAGACCGTTCAGACGCCCGCCGAACTCGACGTCAACAAGCCCTGCATCGACCTCGAAGATGAGGGCTACAACGTTGAATGGTCCCAGGAACTGAAGGTCTATCAATCCTTCGATGAGTACCTGCGCGCGTGGGTGCTGATCCACGCGTTGCACCACAAGCTGGGATTCCCCGGCGATGCACCCGGCATGATCTTCAACATGAGTGTCGGCTACGACCTGCAGGGGATTCTGATGCCGAATGTGCAGTGGTATCTCGACGTCATGGATGATGCGTCGGGATACATCGAGCCGTTCATCGACATCGTCGCCAAGCGTTACCCCGAGGTCCGAGACATCAACATCCCGTCGCAGGTCTCGAACACGATGACACTGTCCACGATGCACGGATGTCCTCCAGAGGAGATCGAGCAGATCAGCTCCTATCTGCTCGAAGAGCGCGGGCTGAACACGTCGGTGAAGTGCAACCCGACGCTTCTCGGCGCCGAGCGTGTCCGTGGAATCATCAACGACGAACTCGGTTTCACCGACGTCGTGATTCCCGATGAGGCGTTCGCTCACGACCTGAAGTACGTGGACGCCATACCGATGTTCCACAACCTGAAACGCATCGCGAAGCAGAAGGACCTGACGTTCGGGCTGAAGCTATCAAACACGCTCGAGGTCGAGAACCACCGGATGGCGTTCCCAGACGACGACATGATGTACATGTCCGGTCGGGCGCTCCATGCGGTGACGACAAATCTCGCGCTGAAGCTCTCCGAGGAGTTCGACGGCGACATGTTGCTGTCATTCGCCGGCGGCGCCGACGCTTTCAACGTCAGCGACCTGCTCCGCTCGGGCATGACAACGATCACCGTGTGCTCTGACCTCCTCAAGACCGGGGGCTATTTGCGTTTCCCCCAATACCTCGAGGAATTGAACCTCCATCTCGACAAGGCATCAGCGTCAAGTCTTGCCGAATTCGCGGGCGACGACCCGATCGCGAACCTCCGCGAGTACGCGGGCACTGTGCGCGAGGACTGGCGCTACCGCAACGAGTCCTTCCGGACGGATCGCTCCAAGACCGACCGGAAGCTCGGTCTCTTCGACTGCATCGAGGCACCGTGCGTTGACGAGTGCCCCGTATCTCAGGACGTTCCGGCGTACATGCGTGCCGTTCGTGACGGTCGGTTCGACGACGCCGTCGAGATCACCCGTGCCGATAACCCGGTGCCGTCCATCCTCGGCAGGGTCTGTGACCATCTCTGCGAGACCACGTGTATCCGGACACATCTCGATCAGCCGCTTGCGATCCGTGACATGAAGCGGTTCATCATGTCGCATGAGGCCATGCCGCGCGTCCCGGAGCGTGTGGCAGCGACGGGAGAGAAGGTCGCGATCATCGGTGCCGGCCCTGCGGGTATCGCAGCCGCCCAGGCGCTTGGGATCGCAGGCGTCGGTTCCACCATCTTCGAAGCCCACGCCTATCCGGGTGGGATGGTTGGCGGTGCGATCCCCGAGTATCGCCTTCCGCAAGTACAGATCGATCAGGACATGGCCATCCTCGAAGAGCTCGGTGTCGAGATCCGCTACGGACAGACGGCCGGCAAGGACTTCTCGCTCGACGACCTGCGCGACGAGGGCTTCGATCGGGTTTTCGTGGCGGTCGGGGCTCAGCTGCCCAAGTACCTCGGCGTCGACGGAGAAGACAGCGCAGGCGTTCTCGACGCGTTGAGCTTCCTGCGCAGCGTGCGCGAGGAGGACCCGATCCCGGTCGGACCCAGGGTCGGCGTGATCGGCGCCGGTGATACTGCGATGGACTGTGCCCGCTCTGCATGGAGAGTCGGGGCCACGGATGTCTCGATCATCTATCGCCGCACGATCGACCAGATGCCGGCAGACCTCGAAGAGGTTCACGCATGTCAGGAAGAGGGCATCACGATCGAGGAACTCGCCAGTCCGTCGTCCCTCCACATCGAGAACGGGACACTCGCGGGCCTGGTCGCAACGAGGACGGAGTACCGCGGCGATCGCGATTCATCTGGGAGGAAGATCCCACATGACATCCCCGACTCGGAATTCGAGATTCCGCTCGATACGCTGATCCTGGCAATCAGCCAGCACTCGCTGCTCGACTTCTTCGGCAATGCGACGCCCAATCTGACGTCACGCGGATACATCGACGTTGACCCGGCCACGCTCGAATCGTCGATCCCCGGCGTCTACGCAGGGGGCGACGTCGCAGCAGACGGGCCGTCGTCGATCGTCAAGGCGGCCGCAGACGGACAGGCTGCCGCAGCGGCCATCATCTCCGCGGTCACGGGGGCCGTCGATGAGTCATCCGAGCCGATCCCCACGACGGATGATCTGCACGGCTTGATCATGCGGAGATCTCACCGCGAGTATCGGGTGCCTGCGACGTTCACGCCGTTGACGGTGAGGAACAACTTCAACGAGACGATGCTCACCTACTCGACGGACGAGGCTCAGACGGAAGCGAGTCGCTGTGTCGACTGCGACACGATCTGCAGTCTCTGTGTCGGCGTCTGTCCGAACATGGCGCTGATGACGTACAAGACCGACGCGTTCGTGGCGGATCTTCCATCGTTCACGGTCGAAGCTGGTGTGCTGGTGGAGCAGGGACGGACCAGTTTCAGGGTGGATCAGCCGTATCAGATCGCCGTACTTTCAGACTTCTGCAACGAGTGTGGCAACTGTGTAACGGCCTGTCCGACGTCGGGCAAGCCGTACATGGACAAGCCCAGGCTGTATCTCAATCAGGCCGAATTCGACGCTGAGTCCTCCAACGCCTTCATGGTGCACAAGAACGGCGGCGATGTGGTCGTGACGGCACGGTTCGACGGTGAGACCCATCGCTTGTCGATCAACGGTTCCGTGGAGTACTCATCGCCCGCCCTCTCGGCCTCATTCGACGAGTCGTTCAGCCTTCTTTCGGCGGTGCCCGTCGGCGACGCGTCCGATGGTGACGCGATCTCCATCGAGGCAGCAGCCACGATGTTTGCCCTCTGGTCGGGCCTCGACGAATCGATGCCCGAGGTCCCGATCGTGAGCGACGGCGGGACCAGGCTCGCGGCACCCACCTTCGCCGACTGAGGCTTTCCGAGTAACGGGAGGACACCCTCGCGGTGTCCTCCCGAATGCGGCCTGACCGTGGACCTACACTCGGTCCATGACCGATCTACCACTCGGGATCATCTTCGGCGTCATCGGTGCCGCGATCGCCGGGATTTTCGTGCTGTTCGCAAGACAACAGATGAATCGCATGAACGTAGCCTGGCAATCCGCTGCCGAGATGCTTCGATTCTCATTCGAGGCAGGGACCATGCGCAGTGGCCCGACGATCGCCGGCATGATCGAAGATCACCCGGCGGATGTCTACAGCTACACCAAGAGCTCCGGCAAGAGCTCGACCCGATACACCCGCTTCACCGTCAAGTTCCCCGCGATCGGCATCGGGCTGCAGTTGTTTCGTCAGGCAGGGCTCGGTCAGTTCCTGAAGATCTTCGGCACACAGGACATCGTTATCGGCGAGCCAACCTTCGACGAGGCATTCATCGTAAAGGCGAACGACACCCAGGGTGCCCGTGCCCTGCTCACGCCGGGTCGGACGATGGCGTTGAACCAACTCCTCTCCGTCCATCCCGACGTCGTCGTCAAGGACGACCGGGTCGTCATCGATCGTCGCGGCAGTGTGGGAGACACCGACGTCATCATCTCCACCCTTCGGCGCTTGGCGTCCGTGGCGAATTTGCTCACTGACGCGGGGGCTTCGTCCCAGCTGACGTCGATCATCGAACGGCGCCTCGACGGAGATCTGCCGAGCGACTACGAACCAGAGCCCCAACTTCCGAGCGGGATCGACGCGCGCATCTCGACCGGTGAGGCGCTCGCCGCAGCAGGCATCGTCGGAGTCGCTCAGAAGGTGTTCGAGGCACTTGCCGACGAGTTGCCCGCCGATCGTGACATCACTGGATGGTCGGAACAAGTGGGCCGAGAAATCAGCGGATCGGTACCACTCGTTGAGCCGCCGGAGCTACCGAGGCCGACCTATTCTCAACAGGAGCCGAACCCTCCGCCCACGCTCGTCGAGGCGCCATCCGATGACGGCAGCCGGGACGCCTTCGCCGTCGCAACCGATCTTTTCGGAGAGAACCTCCTCAGCTTCGAGACCGCTGCCCGTTTCGATGAGCGGTACGCCGGCAGGCGCGTGGATTGGTCGGGCAAGCTCCGCAAAGCCTCCACCGTCGACAACTACCGCATCCTGGGAGATGGCCCGTTTACGAAAGCCGTCATCGACATCGCCGTGCTCGAGAACGACCTCTTCGGCAACACCGTGGTCACAGCGATCGCAGCCTTCCCCCCGGGTTCCATCGACTCCATCCAACCTGGCGAAGACATCGGTTTCTCTGGCGATCTGATCGGGATCGACGCGCTCGTGCGGAACCTATTCGTGGCAGGCGCGACTCTCAAATACTGAGTACCCACAACTGACGCCATCGACGCTTTCGATCAGACCGGTAGTCGCTCCGTCAGGTAGCCGACCAGGCTCTCGATCGGGACCCGGTCTTGCTCCATCGTGTCGCGGTCCCGGATCGTCACCTGATCGTCATCGAGGGTGTCGAAGTCGATCGTCACGGCATAGGGCGTGCCGATCTCGTCCTGTCTGCGGTAGCGGCGGCCGATCGACTGGGTGACGTCCACCTCGATCATCCAGCGACTCCGAAGGAGATCGGCGACACGATCGGTCACTTCGACGAGATCATCCTTCTTCGACAGCGGCAGCACTGCTACCTTGATGGGTGAGAGCCGAGGGTCGAGCTTGAGGACGGTGCGCTTCTCGCCGCGCACCTCTTCTTCGTGATAGGCGTCGATGAGGAACGCGAACGTCGTACGCGTCGCCCCTGCTGCTGGTTCGATGACATAGGGGAAGAACCGTTCGTTCGTGGCGGGATCGAAGTAGGTCAGGTCCTCGCCCGAGTACTCGGCGTGGGCCTTGAGATCGAAGTCGGTCCTGTTCGCGATGCCCTCGAGTTCATCCCATCCCCAAGGGAACCGATAGTCGACGTCGAACGTGGCAGCCGCGTAGTGCGAGAGTTCGTCGTCATCATGCTCGCGGAACTGGAGGTTCTCTCCGGTCATCCCTAGATCGGTGTACCAGTTCCTACGCTCGTCAACCCAGTAGCGGAACCACTCGTCGCCGTCGTCGGGGTGGCAGAAGAACTCCATCTCCATCTGCTCGAACTCCCGGGTGCGGAATACGAATTGTCCCGGCGTGATCTCGTTCCTGAACGACTTGCCAACCTGGGCGATGCCGAACGGAAGGCGCTTGCGGGCCGTGCGCCGGACGTTCTCGAAGTTGATGAAGATGCCCTGCGCCGTCTCCGGACGGAGGTAGACGGCGTTGTCCGCGCTCTCGACGGGGCCCATGTGCGTGCGGAACATGAGGTTGAACTCGCGAGGATCGGTGAACGAGTTCTTGGAACCGCATGTCGGGCACTGGTCCGGATTCTCGAGTTTGTCGAGACGGTGTCGATTGTGGCACTCGCGACATTCCACGAGCGGATCGGAGAACGAGGCAACGTGGCCTGAAGCGACCCAGACTTTCGGTGACTGGATGACGGCGCTGTCGATACCGACGATATCGTCACGCATCTGCACCATCGAACGCCACCACTGCGCTTTGACGTTGCGCAGCAGTTCGACGCCGAGAGGCCCGTAGTCGTATGCCGAGCGGATCCCTCCGTAGATCTCGGACGATTGGAAGACGAAGCCTCGCTTCTTGGCAAGATTGACGATCGTGTCGAAATCGGCGGGCATGAACCTCTCGCAGTGGGTGGGTGATTGGATAGTAGTGAGACATGAGATATGAGACATGAGACGAGCAGATGCGGGATCGATGGCGGGCTCGACCGGATACTCGATCTGGCGATACAGTGGTGGGTATGGATTCTGTACGACCGATCGAGTGGGTCGAGAACCCCAGAGCAAGGACCATCGCCACGAGCGAGGCCGTCGACAACAACTTCCCGCGTGGGATCTTCGAACAGACGAGGAGCTTCCACCGACAGATACCCGGATACCAGATCAGTCCGTTGAGGAACCTCTCCAACCTGGCGGCGATGATCGGCGTCGGGGGAATCTGGGTCAAAGATGAATCAGTTCGCCTGAGCCTGAATTCGTTCAAGGTGCTCGGTGGATCGTTCGCCATCTACCGCTTCATCAAGAATCAGTTGGGCCTCGAGGGAAAGGACCTCTCGTTCGGTCAGCTGATTTCCGATGAGACTCGAGCAAAGCTCGGGGACCTCACCTTCGCTACGGCAACGGACGGGAACCATGGGCGCGGTGTCGCATGGGCAGCGGACAAGCTGAACTGCAAGGCGGTCATCTACGTGCACCAGGACACGTCGCAGGCACGCATCAATGCGATCGCCGGCTATGGAGCAGACGTGCGTGTGGTCGGCGGAACCTATGACGACGCCGTGAGACAAGCCAGCGTCGACGCCGAAGAGAACGGATGGCAGGTCATCTCCGACACGTCGTGGGAGGGATATGAGGACATCCCCAAGTGGGTGATGCAGGGATACACGACGATGCTCTCCGAGGCCCAGGAGCAACTCGCCGGCCAGGGCATGGTCAAACCAACGCACGTCTTCGTCCAGGGCGGTGTCGGGGCGCTGGCGGCCGCCACCGTCGGGTTCTACGCATCGCGATTCGGCCAGAATCGGCCGACCACTGTCGTGGTCGAACCCTCCACCGCCGAGTGTCTCCTCGAATCTGCTCGCGTCGGTGACGGACAGCCACATGCCGTCGGAGGCGATCTCCAAACGATCATGGCCGGCCTCGCGTGTGGTGAACCCAGTCCGATCGCATGGGGAGTCCTGTGGGATTGCGTCGATGCCTTCCTTGCCTGCCCCGACTACGTCGCCGCCAAGGGCATGCGCGTGTATGCAACGCCTCTCGCCGGAGACCCGTTCGTCGTGTCTGGCGAATCCGGAGCGGTCACATTGGGTGCGCTCATGTTCGTTACGGAATACCCGCAGTTCGCTGAGATCAAGGAATACCTGGGTCTCGGACCGGACTCCCAGGTGCTGCTGATCAACTCAGAGGGCAACACAGATCCGGACGATTTTCGCCGCGTCGTATGGGAAGGGGCCAACTCCATTCCCCCGGAGTACCGCTGGGCCACGACCTAGAGCCGCCTAAGCCCGAGTCATAGCCGACCCTCCGCAGACGGGTTCTCTTCCCTCCCCTCAACCCAGATCCCCGGTTTCCCGGGTTCTCTTCATCCCCCCTCAGGGGGAGGAAGAAGACGGTCGGGGTGTTCGGGGATACCGTCTATGGCTCCGCCATATCTGCGTTTACGGTCTTGATACTCGGCGATGCACCTGGCGAGCTCCTGCTGGTCGAAGTCGGGCCAGAGAACCGGCGTGAAGACATATTCGGCATAGGCGGCCTCCCAGAGGAGGTAGTTCGAGGTGCGCTGTTCCCCCGATGTGCGGATGACGAGATCGGGATCAGGCATCTCGGGACAGTAGAGACGCTCCGCGAGCGAACTCTCGTTCACGTCGGCGGGAATCAGTGTTCCCGCTGCGACCTCCTCAGCGATCCGACGGGCCGCTGCGGCGATCTCCGTCCGGCCGCCGTAGTTGAAGGCGTAGACCATGTTGAGCTTGGTGTTCCCGGCGGTCTGATCCTCAGCGATCCTCATGCGCTCCAGCACGGCCGAGGGGATGCGCTCATCTTCGTGATCGCCGATGAAGATGACCCTGACACCCAGTTCGTCGAGCTCGTCTCGCCGACGTTCCAGAAGGTCGACGTTGAACTCCATCAGGAATGCCACCTCGTCGGAATCTCGCCCCCAGTTCTCGGTGGAAAACGTGTAGACGGTGAGCCATTCGATTCCGAGATCAAGCGCGCCGTGGACGATGTCGAAGAGGGCCGGTTCCCCCCGGGCGTGCCCGGCTGTTCGGTGGAGTCCTCGGGCGTTCGCCCACCGGCCGTTGCCGTCCATGATGATCGCAACGTGGGCGGGGATCCGGTCCGGATCGAGAAGTGTCGATAGATCAGCCATCGATCAACGCCATCGAATTGAGCTTCCGTTCGAGGTGGTACTCCATGAACCGACGGGATATCCCCATCGCCTCCCGACTCATCGCAAGATCGGGGTCCGGAAGCGCTGAGACGTCGGCGCCGGCCAAGACCGCCAGATACTCGATCACGCCCGATCGGAGGGCGTATGACCCGGGCGTCCGACACCGATCGCAGAGAACACCTCCGGCCGCGAAACTGAACCGTGTGAGCCCTTCCCTGGTTCCACATCCGGCGCAGTGGCTGAGCGCAGGGGCGACCCCGACGATCTCTGCCGCCTTGAGAAGGTAGGTGGTGACGAGATCGGGATGGGGATCCGGGCCATCGAGGGCTCGGAGACCGCGCTGGAGCAGGAGGAACAGGCGTCTGGCCGGTTCGTCCTCCTGGGCGACGATATCTGCGATCTCGATCATCGTTCCTGCAGCGACGACGCTGTCAAGGTTCTCACGGAGTTTCGGGAAGGCCTCGATGATCGACACCTGTGTGATCATGTCGAGGTTCTTCCCCTCATAGAGCACGAGATCCACGTGGGTGAGCGTCTCGAGGCGACCGCCGAATCGGCTCTTCGTCTTCCGGAGGCCCTTGGCGACCGTGCGCATCTTGCCCCGATTTGGGCTGAGCAGGATGATGACCTTGTCGGCCTCGCCGAACGAGTACGACCGAAGCACGATCCCCTGATCGTTGTAGAGAGGCATGGGCGAGAGCGTACTCCGTAGACCGTATTCCGTAGTCCGTATCCGACCACGGAGGAGATGCAAAGTGACGGAGACGAGGTCTTCGCCCATACGGAGTACGGACTACACCCGGCGAAGCTGGGTTAGAATCCCAATCGGTCCAGGGTGTCGTCTCTGCGCTGCCAGTCCTTCTCCACTTTGGCCCTAAGGTCGAGGTAGACGGGGACGCCGAAGAGGCGTTCGAGTTCCGCTCGGGCTTCTGCGCCAACGGTCTTGATCAGTGCCCCGCCCTTTCCGATGACCATGCCCTTCTGGGACTGCCGCTCGATGTACACCGTTGCGGGGATGTACAGAACACCGTTGTCCCGCTCCTCGATGTCACCGACCACGACGGCAAGCGAGTGCGGCAGCTCTTCTCGAAGACGTGACAGGTACTTCTCTCGCACGAGTTCTCCGGCCAAGAGTTGGTCTGGCTGGTCGCTGTGCATGTGCGGGGGAAAGAAGAACGGGCCCTCCGGCATCAAGCCCTCGAGTACGCTCCGCAACGCCTCGAGCCCCGCCCCTTTGAGCGCCGAGATCGGTACATACGCCGCGAAGTCCCACTCTCCTGCCCGGGCAAGTTGGCCGAGAACTTCGTCGTTCGACGCTTGATCGGTCTTGTTCACTGCCACGATGACGGGTGCGCCCGACTCGAGGAGTCGCGCGGCGATCAGCTTGTCACCGGGCCCGATCGGTTGGCCGGCATCGATCAGGAACAGCACCGCGTCGGCTTCCGCTATGGAGCCGTAGACGAGCTTGTTCAACCGCTCGCCCAGGACGTTGCGGGGCTTGTGGAGGCCCGGCGTGTCGACGAGCACCAACTGGACTTCTTCATTGGTAGCGACGCCGCGGATGGTGTTGCGAGTGGTCTGGGGCCGGGGCGATGTGATCGCCACCTTCTCACCGACGAGGGCGTTGACCAGCGTCGACTTTCCTACGTTCGGCCGCCCTACGACCGAGATGAATCCGGATTTCGTCATTGTTTCGCCACCCTGACTCGTGCCACCCTCCGACCTTGCACGTCCTCTGTCGTCAGGACGAGATCGTTGTACTCGAACGATTCCCCGACGGCGGGGACACGCCCCGCAAGCCCCAGGACGAGTCCACCGACGGTATCCCACTCTTCATCGGGGAACGCGATGCCCAGCACGCCCGAGAGATCATCTACATCAAGGCGCGCATCGACGAGGTACGCCCCCGACTCAAGCGGCACCATCATGGGTTCCTCGTCGTCGTATTCGTCGACGATCTCTCCCACGATCTCTTCGAGGAGATCTTCGATCGAGACGACTCCCGCCGTACCTCCGAACTCGTCCACGACGATGGCAAGGTGCTTCTGCTTCGCCTGCATCTCGCGGAGCAATTCCGAGATCGCCTTCGTCTCTGGTACGAAGTAGGCCTCGTGGGCAAGGTCCCGCGCCGGCCTGGACGGCGCTTCCTCGTCGTAGAGGGTGAGAAGGTCCCTGGCGTAGAGCAGGCCGACGATGTCATCCACGTTCTCTCCGGTGAGCGGGATCCTCGAGCGGCCTTCCTCGAGCACGAGATCCACCGCATCATCAGTTGATGAGGCGGCGGGAAGTGTCACCATGTCGGTACGTGGGACCATCACCTCGCGCACGATCGTGTCGCCAAACTCGATGATCGACGAGATGAGTTCGCGCTCTTCGCGGTCGTCCTCTTCGTCCTCGTCGGCTTCGTCCTCGTCGTCATCCGACACGAGATCGTTCGCGGCGTCACCGATCCGTATCGCAACCCGGAGCATTCGCGAGAAGCGGTAGGCGAAGGAGCGAGAACGGGATCGCCCGATGGTTCTCGGTATCAGATCGGACAGGAGAACGATCAGCAATGTCATCGCAATGAATGCGAGACCGAGTTGCCACCCGGAGAGGATCCGTTCCATCGCCCAACTCGCGGGAATCACCGCCAGGATCAGCAACGTGGTAACGACCGTGCCGAGCGCAGGCTGGATCCGATTCCGCTCCTCGAGAAGCGTCGCAACGACTGCCGCCCTCTGGTCTCCCTCGCCGGCGTCGCGGAGCGCGTCTGCTCGTGAGGTTCGCACCAGCGTTGCACCCGCTGCGCGAAGGATCGCTGTCAGGAGGACGAGCACTGCCGAGAAGGCGAACGCTGTGGCGATCACGGCCTCACTCTACCGACGAGAGACAGGAGTTCGCTCTCCCGCGCCTCCATCCGGGTCGCTTCGTCCTCGATCTCATGGTCCCATCCGAGGAGATGCAGCAGGCCGTGGACAACCATCAAAGAGAGTTCTTCCCCGAACGGTACCCCGTGTCTCTCTGCATTGACGCGCACGACCGATGGCGCGATGAACACATCGCCGAGTTCGATCGGCGGACCACCGGGCGCCCGCTTTGGCGGCACCCCAGGGGACGAGGATTCGATCGGGAACGAGAGGACGTCGGTGGGTCCACTCTTCCCCATGTGCGCCTCGTTGAGTTCCGCCATCTGAATCTCATCGATCAGAACGAGGGACACGCCGGTCTCCGATTCGAGACCTTCCTGGTCGAGCACGAGTTCAGCGAGGCGAAGCAACTCGTCGGTGACGATCGGTTCATCCTGTTCATCGGCGAAGAGGACGTTCACCCATTCTCCTCGTCGGATTCTTCGTCGAAGTCATCGCTCTCCGCCGGTGTTTCCACTATCAGGACCTCGCCAGCCGTCGGCAGTGCTGGGGTGATCCCACCCTCGACAACCTGCGGACCGGGGAAGCCCGGGTACGGGACACGAGCGTGGTAGTAGCCCATCAGCGCCCGCACGAGCTCAGCCTTGACCTTGGTAAGGTCCCCGAACGTCAGCTGCGAGTCGTCGAGCTGACCGTCGTCGACCTTCTCAGCAACGACCGTCTCGACGACGTTCCTCAGCCCGGCAGCCGTCGGATCCTCATTGTGGGCGTACGCTCGCGCAGCGGCTTCCGTGGCATCGGAGACCATGACAATCGCCATCTCCTTCTGCCGCGGCTTAACCCCGTGGTGACGGAACAGTTCAGCGTCGACATCCGGATCGGCTTCGAGCGCGCGGTGGTAGAAGTAGCGCATGAGGCTCGTGCCGTGGTGCATCCGGATTCCGTCGGTCACATCTCCGGGAAGCCGATACCGCTTGGCGAGCTTCAGGCCCTCGGTGACGTGCGATCTGATGATCTGCGCCGACTCTTCGGGCGGGAGCGTGTCGTGCGGATTGGACACGCCGAACTGGTTCTCGACGAAGTACTGGGGAAGCGCGACCTTCCCGAAGTCGTGATACCAGGCCGCAGCTTGGGCGAGCAGCGGATCGGCGTCGATCGCGCGGGCGGCACGACCGGCGAGCGCTCCAACGAGCATCGAGTGATTGAACGTCCCAGGAGCCTGTTCTTCGATGAGACGCAGTGCCGGGTGGTTGCGGTCGAGAAGATCGAGGAGGCCGAGAGCCGTGGTTATACCGAACGCACTCTCGAGGAATGAGACCAGGCCGAGTGAGATGAGTCCGGCGATTACCGCGCCGGTGAATGCCCACACGGCGGACATACCGACGTTGCCATCTCCGAACACCCACTCGAGCGTCGCAGCGACAGGAGCGACGGTGATCGCCGACAGCAACACGGCGACGCGAAGCTGACGGCGTGACGAGACTCGGGAAACGAACGCCACCGGCACGACCGTCGCTATCCCGGCATAGACCGTGAACGCGAGGTCGAAGGTCGACAAGGCCGTGAATCCGGCCATCGGGATGGCGAGTACGACGGCCGTGCGCGGATCGAACAGGATCGCGGCGAGAAAACCGATCGCGACCGCCGGCAGTAGATAACCGAGCGCTCGATTGTCCGTCGCGATGATCGCAGGGAGGCGCGACATCATGGCGGCGAGCACCAGGAGAATCCCGAGCAAAGCCATGTGGCGCGGTTGTGACCACTGCGCCGGGGCGATTCTCCACAAGAAGAACGCCGCAAGGAGCACGGCGAGAACACCGAACAGAGCCATCGCCACACGGGAGGTCCCGCCTGCAACCTCAGGCACGTAGAGACCGAGCTGTTGGATGGCCTCGTATTCGATGCTGCCGATCGGCTGTCCTGCAACAACGATCGTGTCCCCCAGCGAGTACTCGACCGTAACCGGTTCAACAGCAGCCGCCTCGTCTTGACGCGCGGCAGCGGTCGCGTCGTCATCGATGAGCAGATTTGCCTGAAGGCTGAACCCGACCAGCTGTGCGATCGCCTCACGAGCCATGTCCTGCTCTCCTCGCGGCAGCCCTGCAACGAAGATCGGCGGACGAGTCAACGGATTGATGTAGAGATCCTGCCGCTCGGAGAGTTCGGACGGTTTGATCCCCCGCTCCAACTCCACGTTGAGCGTACGCAGGCTCTCCGCCTCGACTTCGGGGAATATGGCATCTTCGCCCTCGGCAACCCGTGTGAGATCGTTGTTGTAGAGCGTGACGAAGGACGGAATCGGGAGGTTCAGCTTGGCATGGGTCACGTTCAGAAGAATGATCTGCTCGTCGAGCGAGCGCCGTGGAAGCGTGGTGGTGGTCGTTGTGGGCGGCTGTGTGGTTGTGGTAGTCGTCGACGTCGTGGTCTCGCCGGGTTCCGTCGAACTCGTGGTCTCCTGGATGGTCGTCGATGTCGTCGTTGACGTCTCATCGGGAATCAGCGACTCGTCGATCGCCCCTTCGGCGAGATCATCGAGGAACGACACGACTTCGCCACGCACGGCGAAGGTCGCTTCGTTGTTGTTCGTGTAGACCGTCTCGACGGAGTTCGCTGCAGCAACCCGTGCCTGATCCGTCGCATCCTGGTCGACAATCGGGTCGGTAGACCGAGGAGCGATGAAGGTCTCCGGAGATGGTTGTCCAACCGCGAGGTCTTCGAGCGGCTCTTCACCACCGGTGTCGGTTCCCAGGACGAGAATCATCGATACCAGCAGCATCGTGATCGCCAGGATTCCCGTGTTGAGGAGTGCTGTGCGATCGAATGTCACGATCGGCCCTCCTCGAACCGACGGTACGCCTCAACGATCGCCGCGACGATGCGGTGCCGCACGACGTCGTCCGCGCTCAGTTCTTCGAACGCGATGCCGTCGATTCCGGCCAGAACCCCGGCGACCATCTTCAGACCGGAACCACGACCGTCGGCAAGGTCGACCTGCGTGATGTCCCCGGTCACGACCATCTTCGAGTTGAAACCCAGTCGAGTGAGGAACATCTTCATCTGTTCGGGCGTCGTGTTCTGCGCTTCGTCGAGTACGACGAATGCGTCGTTGAGCGTCCGGCCTCTCATATACGCCAGCGGGGCGATCTCGATGGTGCCGCGCTCCATCAGACGGGCGGTCTCTTCCGGCCCGAGCATCTCATACATGGCGTCGTACAGGGGTCTGAGATATGGATCGACCTTCGCCGCCAGATCGCCGGGGAGGAATCCGAGACGCTCCCCTGCTTCGACGGCAGGTCGGCTCAGGATGATGCGCTTCACGGCACCCGAGACGAGTGACTCGATGGCGCACGCCATGGCGAGGTAGGTCTTGCCGGTGCCGGCCGGACCGATGGCGAACACGAGCGTGTTGTCCCGGATCGCATCGATGTACCGCTTCTGACCGAACGTCTTCGGCCGCACGTGACGGCCACGGCCGACAGCGATCGATTCGGAGAAGACGCCGGACGGGTTCGGCACGTCCCTCTTGACGAGGTCGATGACTCGTGCCACACGATCGCCATCGAGCTGCTGGCCCTCTTGGACAACGATGAGGAGCTCGTCGAGAACGGTTCCTGCCGCCGTCGACTCGCGGTCCGGCCCGGTGATGTTGATCTCGTTGCCGCGTGCCACGATCTGGGCCAGTGGGAAGGCGTTCTCGACTCGCCGTAAGTGCGCGTCGCTCTCACCGAGCAACTCAACCATGAGGTGGTTGCTCGGCACGCGGATAAGGACGTCACTTGTGGTGGTTCTGGTCACAGGAGAAGCCTCTCACAAACGGCGGACGTTGTGGTGGAAGCAGGGCCCATCGGGTGATGATGAGTATATCGGTCGCTCCCGTCAAACCATTGAGGAACGCCCGGTCTCCTAGACCAGCCTGATGTCGCTCACATGAGGTCTCGGACGGCCAGGGGACAGAACGCTTCCTCCCCCTCAGAGAGAGGTGCCGAGCGGAGCGAGGCGGAGGGCGTTGAACGTCTCAGGCGAAGGGAACCGCTTGACCCCTCCCATCAGCGCCTGAAGGCGCTGCCACTCTGAGAGGAGGGATGAGCCTGACGACGTCACCCGCATCGCAATGGAACTCGTATCTAGGAGAGGCACGCAAGATCGATCATCTGATCGGCTACTGGCGGTTCGCCACTCTGACTTCTTCGAGGCGGTCAGAGAGGACTCCTCCGTCGCCGATCAGGCGGGAGAGAAGACGCAGGTCTTCGGCCCGCACGGTGAGAACCTTCCCATTGAAGTCCTGTCGCTCAACCTGGATCGAAGAGAGGAAGCGCTCCAGGATCTCACCAACGGGTCCGTCGAGTTGATCGAGAAGGCCGAGATCGATCGTCACCTTGTCGCCTGTCTGGTTCGCTATCGCCGCTTCGGGCTCCGGTGGCAGGAGTTGCATGACCGGTACTCCGTAGTAGCCGGCAAGTCGGTGGAGTCGCGGGACGGACAGGCTCCGTTCACCCCGTTCGTAGGCGCCGAGAACGGCAGCCTTGAACTCCCCATCGGATGCGCTCTGAACGTCCTGGAGTGAGAATCCTCGTTGGCGTCGAATCGACCGCAGTCGCTCGCCCACTCGCTCGTTGTACGAAGCCATCGGTGCCTCCCTGTTACCCAGAGCGCTGCCCTGAACGCTCTCAGTGGCAGTCTACGCCTTCAAACCGGTATCGCGCAAGTCCGAATCCGAGATTCTGTGGCGTCAGCGCTTGAAGAGGCCGCGCTTGCGCTGCGCGGGTTTCTCCTCGCGAAGCTCTGCGTATGCACGAAGCGTCTCTTCCTGGTCTTCGGTCAGATCGGTGGGGATGGTTACACCGATGTGGACGAACATCTCACCCCGCCCCCGACGTCGAAGCCGCGGCATCCCCTTCTTTGCGAGGCGATACACCGTCTCGGGCTGCGTTCCGGCTGGAACGTCGATGCTCTCGGGATCGCCATCGATGACCGGAACCTCGACCGTCACACCGAAGACTGCCTCGCTGATCCCGATCTCCACACGGTGATGGAGCTCATCCCCGATCCGTTCGAAGCGCTCATCGGATTCCACGCTGATCTCCACGTAGACGTCGCCTGCTGGCGCACCCCGCTCCCCCGCCCCGCCTCTTCCCGACAGTCGGAGCCGGGTTCCATCTTCAACGCCGGCGGGAATGTCGACGGTGACCGAACGATCCACCGTCACCAGCCCACCCCCCTCACACTTCGTGCAGGGGTGATCGATCAACTGTCCCTTTCCTGCACACTGAGGGCAGGGGGCAACCGTCATGATCCGGCCGAGGAATGAATCACGGGCGACTTGAACGCTCCCTGCCCCACGACACGTCGAGCAAGCAACTGGTTCGTGACCCGGCTCGGCTCCAACACCATCGCAGCGATCACAGGTGCCGGGCGCGCGGAACTCGATCTCGCGACCCGCTCCACTGGCGGCGTCCGCAAGCGTGAGCGACACCGTCGAGCCGATGTCAGTGCCGCGTCGAGGACCCGCACGGCGGCCACCACCGCCAGCGAATCCACCGAACCCCCCACCGAAGAACTGCTGCAGGATCTCGTCGAGGCCACCGAACTGTGAAAACAGGTCGCCACCGCCGGGAACCTCGCCCCGGTCGTAGCTGGCCCTGCGCTGGGGATCGGAGAGGACCTCGTATGACTCTGCGATCTCGCGGAACCGAGCCTCGGCCTGAGGATCGTCCGGATTCGCGTCGGGATGTGTGTCCCTCGCGAGTTGGCGGAACGCCTTCTTGATCTCCTCGAGGTCTGCATCGCGACTCACCCCCAGGATTTCGTAGTAGTCCTTCATCACTCCGCTCCAAGACTCTCTTCGAGGTTCTCACCGATCTCTTCAACAACCCGGATCGTCCGGCGATAGTCCATCCGCATTGGCCCGATCACGCCGACTCTTCCAGAACCACGGGATCCGAACGACGTGCTGACCACGGCAAGGTCGATCGTGTCGCCTATCTCCTCACCGATGCGGACGCTCGTGCCGTCGGTCGACTCACCGAGAATGGCCTGGAGATCACTGTCGCGTTCAAGCAGATCGAGCATATGGTGCACGATCGCCAGATCAGCCCAAAGGCCGGCGAGCTGACTTGTTCCACCGATGAAGAGTTGCGGGGCATCCCCACCGACACGTTGGATCTCGTGGTGGACCGGGTCGATGATCCGACGGACGAGATCCGGCAGATCGCCGCTGTCCAAGCGTTGATCGTTGTCGGCTTCGTCGAGGTCCCGACCTGCGTACACCCGCTCGAGCACCCGCTCCGCCTCATCAATCTGGCTGTCGGTCGGCTCGAAACTGAGGGTGACGACATGCTGGGCGACTTGGCCCGTCTCTGCGATCGTGACCACGAGTACCGCCGAAGCACCAAGCCGTACAAGGTGAACGGCGTGGATTCTATCCATCTCAGCTTGCGGGCTGACGACGACCGCGGGCAGGTGCGTGATGTCAGAGACCAAACCGGACGTGTCCTTCAGCAGGCGCGACACTTCGGTGTGCACGTCGGCGAAGAACGAACGGATCCTGTCGTGCGTCGCCGACCGCAGGCGGGCCGGGGAGCAGTGATCGACGTAGTAGCGATAGCCCGAATGGGTCGGGATCCGACCGGACGACGTGTGGGGTTGGGCAACGAAACCATACGACTCGAGTCGTGCCACTTCGTTGCGGATCGTTGCGGACGACACGTCAAGGGCGCTTCGTTCGAGGATCACCTGGGAACTCACCGGTTCGCCGGTGCGGATGTACTCCTCTACGAGCGCCTGGAGAACACGGGCCTTCCGGTTGTCGAGCATCAGCGAAAGCTAGCAGTCACCGGGCGAGACTGACAGAACGGATCGGGCAACGAGATCCGTGAGGAACGGTCTGAGGACCACGATGCGGCCGTCTCGAATGCCGACGACGCCGGCATCGACGAGTCGCCCACCTTCGCCCGAGGCCAGAAAGGGACCACCGATCGATCCAGAAAGGACACCTGCTGCGAGGCGGAGGCCGACCATGAATCGCTCGCGTTCCGACTCGAACTCGCCGAGGCGTTCGTCCCCCGATCGCGGTCGAGTGCCCTCCTCGACCTGGTCGAGATATGCATCGAGACGGCGGATATTGCGAGCCCGCACGCCGCCGCGGTAGTCGTGAGCGCCGGTACCGAATGCTGAGAACTCGCCCATCATCCAGGTGGAGAGGTTGTATCGGCACGCCCGTTCGGGTCGAGCCCAGTTCGACACCTCGTATCGGACGAGGCCCGCTGATCGTGCGGCCGCGTCAAGGCCTTCGTAGCGGTCGGCCTGATCATCGGGGTCTGGCTCGGGCGCCCCCGCAAGGACCGCGCGGCTCAACGCCGTTCCACCTTCAACGGTGAGTGCATACGCCGAGAGATGATCAGGTTCGAGTTCGACCGCACGCTCGACCGTTCGTTGCCACGACTCGTCGGTCTCCTCCGGCGTGCCGAATATGAGGTCGATGTTGATGTTGGGGAATTCGGCCGATCGGGCTGCAGCGAACGCATCAAAGGCGTCGTCGGGTGAGTGGACTCGTCCGAGCGCCGCCAAGACCACCGGATCGAACGACTGAATCCCGAACGACACTCGATTGAAACCGATGCTGCGCAGGTCCTGAGCGAAAGCGGACGTCCAGTCCTCCGGGTTGGCTTCGATGCTGATCTCGGCGTCGGCGGCGATCCCGAAATGTGCTTCGATCGCACCGATGAGCCGTGCAAGATCACCGGATCGCAGCCGGGTCGGTGTCCCACCGCCGAAGTTGATCGCATGCACTTCGGAGGGATCTAGTTCCATGCCGATCTCCGCCACCAGAGCGTCCACGTACCTCTGGGTGTCCATGCCACCCGCCTCGTCGGCGGCAACCACAGCGAAGTCGCAGTACGGGCACCGCCGAGCGCAGAAAGGGATGTGGACGTAGGCGGAGTTCCAGGAGTGCGCCGCCTCCGCTAGGGCAGGAGAATCCGGGCGTTGGGCGGTAGTCGGTACTTCCGAATCGGGCTCAAGGCTCATGGCTCAGTGCTCAAAGCTCATCTGTCTCGTGTCTCGTGTCTCGTGTCTCACGTCTCGAGTTTCAACGCTGCTACGAAGGCCTCTTGCGGAACTTCTACTTGGCCAACCATCTTCATCCGGCGCTTCCCCTCCTTCTGGCGTTCGAGGAGCTTGCGCTTTCGAGTGATGTCGCCGCCGTAGCACTTGGCGGTGACGTCCTTCCTCCTGGCCTTGATGGTTTCGCGCGAGATGATCCGGGTACCGATCGCGGCCTGGATCGGGACATCGAAGAGTTGACGGGGGATCAGTTCCCTGAGTCTCCCCACCATGGCCTTGCCGTAGACATAGGCCTTGTCGCGATGCACGATCGTGGAGAACGCATCCACCGGAAGTCCATTGAGCAGGATGTTCACCCTCACCAGGTCCGACGCCCGGTAGTCGTCCGGCTCGTAGTCGAGCGATGCATAGCCGCGGGTACGCGTCTTGAGCAGATCGAAGAAGTCGAACACGATTTCGGCCAAGGGCATCCGGTAGTGCAGTTCGGCGCGCTCGGGCGAAAGATACGTCATCTCGCCCATCTCACCGCGTCGTTGCTGCACCAATTCCATGACCGATCCGATGAACTCTGATGGCGCGATGATCATCACCTTGACGTACGGCTCCTCGATCGAGACCAGGTTCGACACGTCGGGCAGATCCTGCGGACTACGGACGGGGATCTGCTCCCCCGATGTGAGGCTTGCCCGGTACGCGACCGATGGTGCGGTCGCAACGAGTTCGAGGTCGTATTCACGCTCGAGGCGCTCCCTGACGATCTCCATGTGGAGGAGCCCGAGGAAGCCCACGCGGAATCCGAAGCCGAGGGCCCGACTCGTCTCAGCCTGAAAGACGAGAGAAGAGTCGTTCAATCGGAGCTTGTCGAGCGCTTCACGAAGCCGTTCGAAGTCGTCTCCGTCGGTCGGGAACAGACCGGAGAACACCATCGGCTTTGGCTCCTGGTAGCCGGGGAGTGTCTCGGAGGTTCCCTTGCTCGTATGCGTGACGGTGTCGCCGACGCGAATGAGGTCGATCTCTTTGACGCCGGTGATCAGGTACCCAACCTCGCCGGTGCCGAGGTGTGGCACCGCTTCGGTCGACGGTCGTCGTATCCCGAGTTCGTCGACATCGACGTCGAGGCCTGTCGCCATGAATCGGATCGGATCTCTCGTCGACATGCTCCCGTCGACGACGCGGACATGACTGACCACGCCGCGGTAGGTGTCGTAGAAGGAGTCGAAGACCAGCGCACGAAGTGGTGCGTCCTCATCACCCCCGGGCGGGGGGAGACGGTCGACGATCGCTTCAAGCAACTCGTCGATCCCCATGCCGGTCTTTGCCGAAACACGGATGACCTCGTCGGCTGTTCCCCCAAGCACCCCCGCGAGTTCCTCTGCCGCCCGATCGGGATCCGCCGCAGGGAGGTCGATCTTGTTGACGACCGGGATGATCTCCAGTCCTTCCTCGATCGCCATGTATGCGTTCGCGAGGGTCTGTGCTTCCACACCCTGGGATGCATCGACGACAAGAACGGCGCCTTCGCAGGCCTCGAGACTTCTGGATACTTCATAGGAGAAGTCAACGTGACCGGGAGTGTCGATGAGATTGAACTGGTACGTCTCCCCTGACAACGCCTCGTAGTCGATTCGCACGGCGTTGGCCTTGATCGTGATCCCGCGTTCCCTCTCGATGTCCATATCGTCCAGGACTTGCGCACGCATATCGCGCTCGGAGATGGCGCCGGTGCGCTCCAGTAGACGATCGGCGAGGGTCGACTTGCCGTGGTCGATGTGCGCGATGATGGAAAAGTTGCGAATGTGCGATGGCGCGGTCATAGGCCGAATCCGAGGGTGGGGCTACTCAGTGTACCGTTGAGCGGTTCTCCTGTTATCGTTACTGCTCGTTCCCACCACCTCACGAGGTTTGTCCAGCATGGCCAATATCAAGTCACAAAAGAAGCGCAACCGCCAGAACGAGAAGCGGTACGCGCGAAACAAGGCGATTCGCTCCGAGTTGAAGACTCGCGAGAAGAACGTCATGGCGGCCGCTGAAGCCGGCAACACGGCCGAGGCCGAGGAACTCCTCCGCGTCGCCCAGAAGCAGATCGACATGGCTGTGACCAAGGGCGTGATGCACGCCAACACCGCCGCTCGTCGGAAGTCCCGCCTCACCCGACGGGTTCACTCAGTCTCCGTCTGAACCGATGACCGATCACGCAATCTGGCTTACGCCCGCCGCCCTCGACAAGCTGCAGATCGAATTCAATACTCTCACCACCGAAGGGCGCCGAGACGCCGCCGAGCGTATCGCGATCGCTCGTGCTCACGGCGATCTCCGTGAGAATGCAGAGTACGACTCAGCGAAGAACGAGCAGGGCCTCATGGAGGCCCGCATTCGCAAATTGAAGCACCTCCTCGACAACGCTGAAGTACGCGAGGTCGAGAACTCAGGTCTCGTCGAAGTCGGAACCGTCGTGACCGTGATCGATGATGACGAAGACGAGTACGAGTTCTTCGTCGCACCCCCAGAGAACAAGGTCGCCGGCATCCTCCTCGCCTCCCCGGAGAGTCCCCTTGGCGGAGCGCTCCTCGGTGCCGCACCGGGTGACGAGGTCAGCTACGAAGCCCCCGGCGGAACGTTCACCTATCGAATCGCCGCAGTAAGGGTGTACGACAGCTGAGCGGTCGTGTACCGAGTACCGAGTACTCGGTGCTGCGCGTCAACGCCCTAGCCACCTGCACATCGCCACCGTTAGGCGTTCCAGCGTCACACGGTGGGTTGCTTCAGGGGCCGTCTTGATCTGGAGGTCGGCTCGTGCCAGTGCCTCGAGTGACAGGCGTAGAGAGTCGGCTCGTGTTGACGATCGCCGTTCCCACACCTTCCGCACGGGGAACGATGACGGTGCGGCCCCAACCCACCCCGCGTAGGTCTCCATATCTGGGGCGACGGCGGCGAGGGACCGCTTCCTGACTTCGCCTTCGAGAACCGACAGCACGACGAGCGGGTGTCCGTGTTCGAGGAAGTCGGCGAGACGCCGGAGTGCTTCCCCCTCGTTCCCGGAGTTGATCGCGTCGGCAAGCAGCCACATGGGCTCGTCGGGACGGTTGGCGTACCGCCCCAAGACGTCCTCCTCAGTCACTGTCGAGCCGTCTGCAGCGAGTTGGTCCAGAGCCTGCCCGAGCGCGGCAACGTCCGATCCGAATCGGCGGAGCAGCACAGAAGCAGCCCCCGGATCGATCTTCAGCTTCCGCTCCGATGCTGCCTCCGCGAGCCAGCGAGAGGCGTCCCGCTCTCGGAACTTCTTCACCGATTCGGTCGAGCCGCGAGCACGCAGTGTCTTCCCGAGCGGGGCAGGAATCGCCCCAGAAGCTGCGAAGACCACCGTCACCGCATCGGGATCCGCCACATCGACGAGCTCCGCGATGACCTCGGCTTCTCCCTTGAGGAGATTCTGAGCATCCATCACGAGCACGCCGCTGACGTCACCAAAGAGCGATCCGCTCTGAAGCGCTGGCACGATCCCCTGCACCGACTCTCGGAGTTGACCGTCAGATGACTCCGAGGCGCCGCGACCGGGAACGTCGATTCTCTGATGGTCCGTGACTCCTGCCGCTTCGAAGATGCCGCTTGCCTTGTCGGATATGACCTCGCGTTCGCCCGGTCCGGCGTCGCGGGGTCCGCTGATGACGGTGAAACCCATGACACGAGTCTCCGCGTTCCAGCGACGTTGCGCAAGTCGGCTCATCTTCTCACCCGGGGTCATCCCCGACACCGTCCCCGAGGACTCAGGGAAGCATTCGGGTCATACCCGATTGGCCCGTCTCATCCATCCCGCACGATGTCGGGAGCAAGACCTGATCCCCGGTAGGGGATTCCTGGGAGGGAACGAAATATGGAGGGCTCACGCCCCTATCGAATGTACGCCTGGATCAATCGCCATGCGCTCACCGTCACCGTGTCGCTGATCCTCGCCGTCATCGCCATCGGTGCGACCGGCGTGGTGGTGGCCGACACCGAAGAGCCGAGTTTCGATCCGAAGAGCGAGATCGCCACGATCGACGAGAGAGCGAATTCGACCCTCGGTTCCGAATCCAGCGTGGAGTACTCAATGTTCCTCGTGGAAGCGGTCGATGGCGGTGACGTACTCACAGCGAACGCTTTGCGCGAGTGGAAGGCGGCTTCAGACCGGGTTCGGTCCTCGTCAGACAACGACGCACACCTCGTCGGTCGATTTGATCCGGACACGGGAGCAGTGATTCCGGGAGTCCATTCGATCGTCGATGTCGTCGACGCGTCCCTCTCCAGAGGCTTGAGCGCGGCCACTGATGACGAGATCAAGGCTGCAGTCGCTTCGGTTCTCGCCGCCGATTCGCCGTTCGCCGACATGCGCCACAGCCTGTCGGAGGTTGCCGAGTACACATCCGGAGCCTGGCGGTCACCGGCGTTCACGACCCAGATCGTCTACGACACGGCAACGTTCGAGGACAACGCGGCGGGCTCCATCGAAGCGTCGGTTCCTGGACTTGGGGCGAGCGTCTCGGGCGAAGTGCTCGCCAGCTACCACGGGCTGTCGGCATTCACCCGTTCGATGCTGGTGTCGCTGCCATTTGCGGTGGTGTTGACGCTCATCCTCGCCTCGCTGCTGCTCCGCTCATTCCGATACGCCCTCGTCAGCGTCATCCCAATCGCGTTCGTCGTAGTTGGCGTGTACGCGTTCATGGCGATCGCCGGCTACTCGGTGAACGTCGTCACGGCAACGATCGCCGCGATCGCCGTCGGGGTCGGCATTGACTCTCGACGCACTTCACGGCAAGGTATCGCGAAGAACTGGCGAACCACCCCGATCGCCTCGACGCCGTTCAACGGGCCGGCCAAGGAACCGGCGGCGCATTGGTGCTCTCGGCATTGACGTCGGTTCTCGGGTTCAGCGTGATGGCGCTTGCTCCGAATCCCATATTCGCCACGTTCGGCGCACTGACCGCGGTGATGATCGGTCTCGCTCTCGTCGCGGCTCTCGTCGTCCTGCCGAGCCTCCTCGTGATCGCCACGCCACGCCCTGAACGACTCGATCCGGCGGAGATGAGCCGGGTCGGTGACCACGAAGACATCCGCCCCCGAGAGCTCGCCGGCGTGTAGTCCCTCCCGCGCCGCATGCGGTCGGGTCCCAGACCAGTCTTGGACCCGACCGTCGTCGTCATCGGGATCACCCCCTGCCGAGTTCGATCGAGACGTCGCCTTCATCCGTCGTTGTCCGGGCATCCACACCGCTCTCTGCCAGCACGGCAAGGATTTCCGGCGTGGGATGCCCGTACGTGTTCGGCCCAACGCTGAGCACCGCCACATCTCCGACGGTGGCCGCCAACCACGTTCGATCGGTAGATGCAGATCCGTGGTGGGGAACGAGGAGGACGTCCGGATGAAGGGCCGGGAGTTCGCGTTGACTGATCGCTTCGATGTCGCCCGGCAACAGCAGCGTCCGTCCCGCCTCCACCCACAGGACGATCGACCCGTCGTTCCTGGTGAGGAATCGACGCATCGGTCCGAGGGCTTCTATCGAGATAGCTCCCAGTCGATAGGAGATTCCGGGTCCGACGACATCGATCGGTACGCCCGCGACCGATGCACGGGTGACGAGGTCTTCCAGTTCTTCACCCCAGTCGGGATGGTCCGGGAGCCAGACGCGCCCGACGGCGTGATCATCGAGTATCCCGGAGAACCCGCCGATGTGATCGATGTCACCGTGGGACGCGACGAGGAGATCGATACGGTCGATGTGATGGCGTCTCAACGCCTCGGCAAGGACGAGTGGGTCTCGACCTCCATCGACCAGTGCGACGCCTCCTCCCGGGTCGCGAAGGAGGATTGCGTCGCCTTGACCGATGTCGAGGAAGGTCACCGTTGGAACCGGCGGGGATGCGGTGGTGACGAGTGTTGAGACCGCCAGGATTGCGGCAACGACCATGGCCGCAAGCGGCCGCGTTCTCGGCCATCTGACGAGTGCTCCGACACACAACACGGCAACCACACCCGGCGGACCGAGTTGGGGCCAGCGGGCGGCAACCTCGGACACGGCGAGAACGCCGCTGGCGAGGGTGGACGAGACCAAGACTGCGGGTCCCCACCCGCTCATGACGGCAACGGCCCCGCTGACCGTGGCTCCGGTAACCAGCGGTGCAGAGAGCAAGTTCGCGACCGGTGACATCAGTGGAACCGTTCCGAAGTGCCACAGCAATACCGGAACAACCGCCACCTGTGCCGCCGTTGCAGCACCCAGCGTCGCCCACAGCGCCCGGGGCCGGCGATCGGAGAACATCCCTGCCCCGACCATGATCCCGATCGTGGCCACAACGGAGAGTTGGAACCCCACGTCGACGGCCAACTGACCGCTCACGAGGAGCAGCAATCCCACGGCCACCCCCACGGCCACCCAGGTGTCTAGGGAGATCCCGGTGGCGGCGGCTCCCAGCACGGTCGCCGCCATGAAGGCCGCCCGGAGCACCGACGACTCCCACCGGGTCGCAACAACGAATATGCCGAGTCCGATCACGCCCAGCACAAAGCGGCGTTTGGGGCCGAAGCCGAAGAACGCGGTGGCCACCCACCAGGCAGCCAAGAAGAGCGCTACGTTGCTGCCGGAGACGGCGACGAAGTGGGTGAGGCCAGACCGACGGAGGGCGTCGAGGTCGCGAACGGTGAGACCCGATGTGTCTCCGATGAGGAATCCGGATACCAATGCCTGCGCAGGATCGGAGAGGACCAGCACCGCTCGAACCCTGTCACGAATCGCATTCCCCACTGTGTAGAGCGGGCCGCCCACGGTTTCGATCACCTCGGTTTTCGCGATCGTCACTCGTCCGGCGACCGGATCTCCGCGGATGCGGCCCGGCGATGCTCTCATCGTTCCTGTGACCATCAGGCGCTGTCCGGCAACGAGAGGTGCCGTCGGGTCGGGTCCGACGGCGACCGGTGGACCCGACCATGGAACCCAATCTCCGCTACGGAGCAACTCCTCCGGTCGAACGACCGCGGGTCGCTGTGGTCCGTCGTCTTCGGCCACAACTCCGATGAATACGACCGGACCCACCGGCACGGCCGCGTTCATCGTCGCTTCGATTCGAGCGGAGGCGAACGCCCCGGAGATAGCGCCCACCGCCGCCAGTGTCAGTAGGACGGCCACCGCTCGTTGCCTCAGAGCGATCATCCCCGCCGCGCCCACCAGCACTACCGCAGTTCCCATACCGAATCGCAGGCCGCATCCCGTCCCGACCCAGATGACTCCCGCTGCAGCCAACGCCCACCATCCGGCGCGCGAAGGGCTCCGCACTCAAGGTCTCTCGATCGCGTCCCGCATCGCTGCGAGTTTCGCCTCACCGATTCCGCCGACATCGAGGAGATCCTCGACTTCGCTGAACGGACCGTTCGAGTCCCGGAAGTCGACGATTCGCGCCGCCAGCACCGGGCCCACTCCGGGGAGTTCCTCGAGCTCAGCAGCGGTTGAGCGATTGAGGTCGATCCCTCGATCGGTTTCGCCGACCATCTGAGAGGCCTCACCCGGCAGCGGAACGACAATCTGATCGCCGTCGCTCACGGTGGCGGCGAGGTTCAAGCCGCCGAGATCTGCGCCGGCGTTCGCCCCGCCGGCGGCTGCGATGACATCGGCGATTCGATCCGAAGAGTTGACCGTCACGAGCCCCGGCCGCTGCACGGCACCCGAGATATGCACGACGATCGTCTCAGCGATGGTCGTATACGAGACGCCGCCGGCAGCCTCGACGGTAGCGGGAGCACCCTCTCTCGATCCGTACCATGCACCGGCTCCAACGGCGATGACGAGGGCAAGCGCCACCACGATTGCTCCGACCCGTGGATTCGTTTTGAGCACATCGCCTCCGGCTAGCGACGCACCACAGCGCTACAACTATCAGAATTCGGTCCCGGAGGGAAGAGTCTCGTCAGCCCAACAGCGAGAGAACCGCCTGCACGACCTCGGGCTCTGCGGTCTCCTCGAGCCACTGGGCGAACTCACCACCGAAGATAAGGAGCACCGCCGCCGTCAGGTTGACGCCGGAATGGAGCAGGATCGGAAGGGAAAGATTACGGGATCGGATCGCCGCGTAGCCGAGCACCAATCCGATGAGAAACAGTCCGGGAAGTGCGGCGATCGCGCTTGGGTCGAGAAGGTGGATGCCAGCAAATAGGGCGGCTTGGACAACGATCGCCCAGCCCGTCCGCATGGATCGCACCAGACGAGACAGCAGCATGCCCCGGAACAGAATCTCTTCGACAACGGGCGCTGCGACGCCAACCATGAGGATGATCGCGATCCCTTCGGCCACGGTTGTCGTGCCCTCGGTGATCGAAGCCACGCTCTGTTGTGGCGCCCCATCGGGATACAGCAAATGCATGAGCGGCGCGGTCACGAGCACGACGGCGATCTGGAGGCCGAAACCGGCGGGTATCCCCCACCAGTGTCCGACCTCGATCGTGAGTCCGTAGTCGCGCCGGAAGCTTCCCGTGCCACCCCTGGTGGAAAGAATCCACATGACGATGAGGTTTCCTGCAGCCTGACCGGCGAACGACGCCGCGAACGTGAGGATGTTCAGTTCGGAGCCCTGCCACACCAAGACGCCTGCCGTGGCGATGAACGCGCCGACGATGCCCCCGAAGAAGACATAGAGCACCTGCGGGAGGCTCCACTCGACCTCCTGGAGGTAGTCGCTCATCTTCGCTCCGTTCGTTCGGTGGCTTCGCGTTCGAATCGGACGGCACGGTAGGCCGTGTGATGGGGCAACCCCACGGCCCGTCCCCGCAGGTAGTCGCTGAGATAGCGGGCGAGGAATCCGGCGGCCCCGTACCGGCGCCACTGATCGATGTGCGCGGACTCGTGGATCAGCAAAGCCGCCGCGTCACCTGCGTTGATGCGATCGCATGCCCGAGCCGATGCGAGAACCATTCTGGGAAGGGCCATCGCGTCAACCCCACTCCCCCACACCCGGGCGAGCCACCGAGGAACCGGCCGAACAGCAACCGACGAATACCGATCCGACCCATCGACGACCCCACTGCGCCGCAGCGCCACGTCGAGAGTCAGGGATTCCGGTCGCACCATGCCCGACACGATATCCCTTGTGTCGTCGGTTGTCGGCTGTCGGTTCCAGCAGACGTGAGACACGAGACAACGTAGTGCTCGATCTCAAGTCTCACATCTCATATCTCATATCTTGTCTCCCTCTACCATTGCTCCCTCACACCACCGGAAACGGGATCATGGACTACGACCATCAGAAGATCGAACGAGAATGGCAGGACCGATGGGAGGCCGACGGTCTCTACCGATCGGTCGTGGATTGGGATCGCCCCAAGCACTACGCCCTCACCATGCTCCCATACCCGTCCGGTGATCTGCACATGGGCCACTGGTATGCCATGACCCCGTCCGACGCCAGGGCTCGATTCATGAGGATGAAGGGATTCAACGTCCTCTTCCCGATGGGCTTCGATGCGTTCGGTCTCCCCGCGGAGAACGCAGCCGTGCAGCGCAACGTCCACCCCGCAAAATGGACATGGGACAACATCGACAGGATGCGCCGTCAGCTCCGATCGATGGGCGCTATGTACGACTGGGAACGAGAGGCCGTCTCCTGTGACCCGGAGTACTACAAGTGGACGCAGTGGCTGTTCCGCCGGTTCTTCGAAGGCGGCATCGCCTACCGAGGCAAGGCGATCGTGAACTGGTCGCCGACACTCCAGACCGTGCTCGCCAACGAACAGGTCAT
>CAXMQQ010000015.1:0-49776 GCA_964195545.1 uncultured Acidimicrobiia bacterium
ACCCCGGCCGAAACAAGAGCTTCTCGAATCGAAGCGATGTCCTTGTTCTTGCGAACCAGAACCGCGATCTCGTTCCACGCTGTCCCGCCGTCGTGCGCTTCGTCGATCCGGGCGGCGATCCACGCTGCCTCTTCGCCGCGAGTTCCCAGCCACCCTGTCTCGATCTCGCCGACCGCCGCGTCGGGACCGGGCTCGAGCGGATCGAATGGTGCGTCACCGTGCAGTCGCCCTCTGATGCGGTTCGCGAGATCAAGGATCACTCGGTCCGATCGCCGGTTGAGCGTGAGGGGCAATGTTGTGGCTTCGGTGCGGTCGGCGTTTGGGAAGTGATGGACGAAACCGTCGAAGTTCAGACGAGAGGCGCCGCGCCACTCGTAGATCGTCTGATCGGAGTCACCGACCGCCGTGACAGGGAATCCGTCGCCGAACACTGCTCGCAGGAGTTCGCGTTGGGCGGGGTCGGTGTCCTGGTACTCGTCGAGGAGCACCACCTGATACCGCCTACGGATGCGGGCAGCGATCGAAGGGTGTTGCGTGACGAGTCGGTGTGCCCGCCCGACAAGATCGCCGTAGTCGACGACCCCGATAGTTGCCTTTGCCTGCGTGTAGGAGTCAACCAGGGAGAGAAGTTCGAGCCGGGTCTCCCACACTTCGTTGCGAGTCTTCGCGGGGGGTGCCGCAGCACGCACTTCTGCGGCATCGAGCAGGTTGTCTCCGACCTGGCCGGCGAGGGTGAAGGCCTTCTCGATGATCCCGGGCGGGTAGGTGAGGTCGAGGTGGTCGTAGCGATCCGTCCCGAGCGCCCCTTCGATCAACTGTCGTTGGTGAGCAGGCGCGATCACGGTGGCGTCGCGTTCGACCCCGACAAGGGCACCGAACTCGCGAAGTACTTCGTATGCGAAACCGTGATACGTCGAAACCTGTACCTCGCGACCGTCGGCGGTCAGATCCGGGAACTCGATACGGAGTCGGTCGGCGAGTTCTCCCGCTGCCTTGTTCGTGAAGGTGATACCCAGAGCTGATTCTGGTTCGATGCCGTTGAAGATGAGCGCCTTGAGGCGGAGCACGATCGTGGTCGTCTTCCCTGTGCCTGCTCCTGCCGCGACGCGAAGCGGTGCCAGTGGATAGGCGACAATCGCCTCCTGCTCGGGTGTCAATCGGAAGCTCATGTGACGAACGCCTCCTTGCCTTCCGGCATCGCGGGACAGAGGATCCGGACGTTGCAGCGATCGCACGCGGTTCCGGGAGTCGGTGTCCAGTCCTCGCTGCTGATTCCCATTGCGACTGCCGTCATACGGTCCTCGACGTCTTCAAGATTCGACATGTCGAACGAGCGTGTCGCTATGGACCGCTTCTGCGGGTGCATCGGGAACCACATCTCCGCCGCGGTTGCTCTTCCCTTCGCAGAGATGTCCGGATCCTCTCGGGATCCGATGACGTAGAAACCGAGTTGGAGCGAGGTCGCCGCTTCGTCCTTGCTGCCGAGTTGTCCCGTCTTGTAGTCAACGATCGCCAGTGATCCGCTGCGGTCCTCGATGCGGTCGACCCGCCCGATCCACTGGACATCACCGCGCTGCACGTTGAGGCTGATCTCCAACCCCACCGGGATCCCTGAACTTGGCCACAGCGAGTAGGTGTTCTCGAGAGCGGTGCAAGCCCGATCTCTCCACGCTGTGTCGTAGGCGGCGCCCCCGAACGCGCCTGGCTCCAGTTCCTCGTCGAGGACTGTGATGGCTTCCTCGATGGTTCCGTGCTGATCGCCTCGTTCGGATGCCGCACTCTCGACGCTCTCGAGAACCGAGTGGATGAGCGTTCCGAATTCCATGTGAACGCTCGGCTCGGCGCCGATCGCGAGTTTGCGTTCGAGGACGTAGCGGCGGGGGCACGTCTCGTAGGCGATGGCTTGACTGGGGGAGAGGCGAAGCGGGTGTTGTACGACATTGGAGTCGGGGCCGGCTTCCTTCATGCCGGCGAACTGCGCTGGTGCCCGCAGACCCAGATCCTTGCTGCGCGACAGGGTCTCGACCGCGGCAAGGCGCTCCGGGGGCGAGAGTGATGGATCGATCACGGTCCGCCGTAGCTCAGCTTCGAATTCGCCGGTCGTGATCGGTCGGTGATGCCCGGTGGGCTCGGAGACGGCTTCGTCGATGGTGAGTACGCCGACCGCGAGTGGAAGGAACCGGCTCGGTGTCCCACCGCCGATGTCGAATCCGGAGTCGGTGGTCGTCCATACGACCCTTCGGGTTGCCCGCGTCATCGTGGTGTAGGCCAGCCTCCGCTCTTCCTGGAGACGGAAGGCGAGGTACCCGGCGGTGTCGGTCGGAAGGTGAGGTTGGAGATGGCGTGTCCCGAGCAGCGAATCTCGTGTGCGGAGATCGGGGAAGACGCCCTCCACGGCATCGGCGATGAACACGACATCGAAGTCGAGGCCCTTCGCTTGGTGGAGGGACGTGACGGTGACCCGATCGTGTTCGTCTGTCTCGTACGACAGGAGGGGGCTCGCCTCGAACTCTTCGACGTCGCTGTGTTCTCGATACTCGAGCAGCGTGCCATTCGGATTGCGTTCGTTCCAGCGCTCGACCACTTGCGTGAACGAGGACCAGGCAGCCCGGTCCTGTGCCCTGAGTGGATTGGTCGCCAGATCCGTGATCTGGGGGAGCGTCGACCAGAGCTTCCAGAGACCCCCGACGGCGATGTCTGTGCTTGCCCATGCCGGGTCGGCGAACAGATCGCCGAGAGCGGCACCGTCCGGGATTCCCGACCGCATAATCTGAGCCCAGGTCAGTCCGCTGCCCCTTCGCTTCCGTGTTAGCTCGGCGAAGAGCGCCGGCGGTGTCTCGAACATGGGGCCGAGCAGGAGACGACGCACAGCGCGGTCGGTCTCAATCTGGCCATCAGCGTTCGTGGTGGCGGCGACGGTGTCGAGGATGAAACGAATGACGGGCTGATCGACGAGTCGACTGTCCGGCTGTTCGTGGGGAATGGCCCGACGATCGAGGGAACGAGAGAGGGGCGCCAGGAAGCGCGTCTTGGACCGCGTGAACACCGCCATTCGGTTGAACGGGACTTGCTGCTCCAGGTTGAGTCTGTGGATCTCCGAGGCGATCCACTCCGCTTCTTCGACCTGTTGACTGAACCGGTACGCCTCAACGGAGCCATCTCCCGGCGCGGGCGTGACCTTGCCCGCAGCACCGGGGAGTTCATGAGCGGTGATTCGCACGGCGGCGCGGAGGATTGCCGCAGGTACGCGGAATGAAGTGGTGAGGACGAGCCGTTCGGCTGGGCGATCCTTGAACGCGAAATCGTGGGGGAACCGAACGACATTCTCGATGTCGGCCCCCCTGAAGCTGTAGATCGATTGGTACGGATCAGCGGCGGCGGTGACGTGCCCATGCCCGCCGACGAGGCGCTGGAGAAGGACCGATTGGGCATGCGTGGTGTCCTGGTACTCGTCGACGAGGACATGTCGGTACTGGTCGCTCACGGTGTCGGCGATCGTGGGATCGGCTAGGAGGTCAGCGGCTTCCGAGAGGAGGGTGCCATAGTCGATGACCGCTCGGTCGCGAAGGGACCGGTCGTAGCGGTCGAGGAAGGCCGAGAGGCCGCGCCAGTCGGCCCTGTCCTTCGAACGCTCGGCGAGATCGGTCGGACCGACGAGTTGCTCACGACACCGAAGAACGAAGTCGGTGACCTCATCGGCGAACGTGCGGGTCGTGAGGAGAGACCGGTATGCCGGTGACCATCGGCTCGGATCTTCGGATGAGAGGAGCTCGGCGACGAGTCGCTTCTGATCCGGGCCGGGCAGCACGTCAGGAGTCCGCTCCCACCCGCGATACGGCGCGTATGCCTCAAGCAGTCGTGCAGCGAACGAGTGGTAGGTGGTGACGTCTGTCACCCGGGCAGGGCCGGAGGCAACGGTGCGGATACGCGTATCGAGATCGGTGGCTCCCCGTCGTGAGAAGGACAACACCAGGAGCCCCTCGCCGTCCCCCTCCTCGATGAGATGTGCGGCCCGCCGCACGAGGAACTCGGTCTTGCCGGTGCCGGGGCCGCCGACGATCAATTGTGGCCCGCGGCCTGGAGCGACGTGGCGTGGCCAGTCAGCCGGGTCGACGCGAATGTCGGTGGTCATCGGTCGAATGGCAGAGGTGACTCGTGGGTTCGCGCGGTTCCGCCCGGAAGAATGTGAATGACGGAAATGCCCAGCGCCTTGAGTACCGGCGCGATCACCGTGGAACGGCGACATTGTGACGGCTCGGGTTCACGGCAGAGCACAACGGTGCGTGACGCCGACGCGAGAGTGATGAGGTTATCGACCGCTGTGTCGATCTCGACCGGTGACTCCTCCCCGAGCGTCGAACCCATCCAGCGATACCCGATCCCAGCTTCAGCGGCGAACTCCTCAAGCCGGCGGTAGTCGTAGTCGAGGGTCCGTGGATCATCGCGTGAGGCACGGATGTCGACGATCATGGAGATGTCGAGATCCGCGATCTGCCGTTCGACGTCGTCGAACGATCGTTGCCCGTACCCGATGGTCCATATCGTGGTCGTCACGTGCCTACCGCCTCACCGTCCGTGAAGGCGGGACAGATGTCCTGATACGAGCACCAGTCACACAACACACCGGTACGGGGCGGAAATCGGTCCGTAGCGATCGCTTGCTCGATCGCTGACCACAGTGCTTCCAGCTGCCGCTGCATGGCATCGAGCTGTCCATCGTCGACGGGAATCTCCAGAACCGTCGGACCCGTGAGGTACATGAGGCGGAGGGCCACGGGTGTCCGGCCCTCCCGAATGCGGATAAGGATCGCGTAGATCTTGAGAGCGAAGAATGCCGACATGGCGAATCTCTCTGGAGGAGCCTTGCCGCTCTTGTAATCGGTGATGACGAGACCCTCCGGCCTCTCCTCCATCCGGTCGAGGATGCCGCGGATCGTCATGTCTCCGACGGCCTGGGTCATGTCGAGCTCACGTGAGAGCGGATCGAATTGAGTGGGATCCTCCATCGCGAAGTAGTTGTTGAGGATCGCGAGACTCTCGATGCCCCAAGCCCGTTCGTCTGCAACGGTTGCGAACAGATCGGCGAACTCTCCCGGCTTGAGCTCTTGCCACGCGACCCGGAAGAGATCGGAGAGACGCTCCGGGGTCCGCTCCGCAGCCGGCAATTCGAAGAGTCGTTCAAGAGCAAGATGGGCAGTCGTTCCCCTGGCCTGATACACGGTCGGTGGCGTTGGAATGCGATCGATGGCGCTGAACTTGAAGAGCTGTGGACAGCGCTTGAAGTCGCTCGCCCGCGAGGGGGAGAGGCTCTTGAGGCTCACGGGGTCACTTCCGCTCTTTGCGTGTTCGACGTCATGGGGAGGACTATACGGGACGGGTGTGACACGAACCACAGCTGTGTAACTCCCTCGGGGCTTCTCGCGTGGGCCGTTGGCCTGCAGTCGGTTGCTGGTATTCGGTCCCAACCCGCTACGCGTTGTGGTGCGAGAGGCGCACGACGACAACGACCAACGCCCCGGCGACGGCCATGACGACGATCCCGAGGAAGAGGATCGGGAGCCCCCAGAACAACATCGAGCGATCGGGTTCGCCCGCCTGTTCAATCGCGATGTCCCATGCGTACCACTTCACCGAAGCGACCCCGACAATGAACAGAACAAGTGCTCCGGCTGCACTCAGGACGATCCCAGCGATTCTCATGCACGAAATGTAGGCGGATCGACTGGAGCCCGGGGACAGGTCACGGTCTCGACATCCCGATTCGGAGATCGAGGGCGGACGACCCCCCGCCAAACGCGGCTCGCGAAACTTCGATGTCGAGCGCGAAAACCAAGCAGCGATCTGGGTGGACTTCTCTGCCGGGAGCACGTAGCTTTACAACTGTCACCGGGACGGGAGACCGAAACGGAGACGACCGGCTCGAAAGGGTCGGCCCGGAACCCGAAAGGGCAACGGGAATGTCTTACCGGGCACACCCGAAAGGGAGGTGGCGGTCCCGAGAGGGACCACCGGAAGCGGCTTTCGGGCCGGGACCGGGCGGAAGGACAGCTTACCGAAGGGCTTCGGTCAGACGGTGAGGTGCGAACGGTCGAAAGGCCGATCGCGTCGACGGGAAAAGTCCTCCGGGACCAGAACCGTCGGAGTGAGGGCACCCCGAGGGGGCGAAAGCTTCCTTGGGGTCTCTCTCGTTCTGCATCCATTAGGTGCCGCGTCTACACTCAACGACATGGCATGGCCTGAAGACGCGCTCAGTCAAGACGAAGCGATCGTCACTTCGTTTCGACAGCACTGGAAGCTCCTCGTCATACCGATCGCATGGTTCATTCTTGCAATGGCGATCCTGATCTTCGTGTTGACGCGAGGATGGTGGACCGCAGCAAAATGGTTGATTGTGGTCGCGGTGGTTGGCGCGGCCGTCTGGTTCATTGTGCGACCGATCGTCAGTTGGGCGACAACCCGCTACGTGCTCACGACCCACCGGCTCATCACGCGCAGGGGACTCCTCGCGAAGTCAGGAGTTGAGATTCCTCTCGAGCGGATCACGAACGTCAACTTCAACCAGACCGTCTTCGAACGGATGCTTGGCGCCGGGGACCTCGTTGTTGAGTCCGCCGGCATGGGCGGGCAGAGCAAGTTCACGAACATCCCGCACCCCGATGACTTCGCAGCGCTGCTCTACAAGATTCGCGAGGAACGCACCGTGGCGCTCCAGGGTCGACCACATGCCGCACCCGAGGCAGCGCCGCAGGCCCCTCCGACCGATGCCACCCAACGGCTCCAGAGACTCAAGCAACTCCACAACGAGGGTGTGCTCACCGACGCTGAGTACGAAGAGAAGCGCGCCAAACTCGTCGGCGAGATCTAAGACTGCTTCGCAGTCCGTACGCAGTACCGGCCACCGAGCAGGTACCGCTCGCTACTACCGGAGCACGAAGCGTGTGACCGTCTCTATGTGATAGGTCTGGGGGAAGAGGTCGACGGGTTGTACCCAGTCGACCCGATAACCGGATCCTCCGAGGAGTGAGGCGTCACGGGCGAGCGAGGCCGGGTCGCATGAGATCAGCACGATCGTTCGCGGTCCCGTCCTTGTGACGGCCGCAACGCCGCCTACACCAAGACCCGCACGAGGGGGATCGACGACGGCAACGCTCCACCGGTCCTTGGCTGTTTCAGCGACGCGGTCGAACGGGCCGAGGAGCGAGCGGTATCGACCGGGGATGACCTGTTCCAGGTTCCCTGTGACGGCGTCGAATGCCGCCTTCCCGGCATCGATCGTCACGACGCGACCGGCCGACCGGCCGACCGTTGCTGCGAACAATCCGACACCGGCATACCCGTCGAGCAGCACATCGTTGCCCGTGACACGGGCTGCGTCGGTCACCAGGCGAACCAATTCCTCAGCACCGGCTGAGTTCACCTGGAAGAAGGCATTCGCCGGAACCCGGAATCGGACACCATCGATCTCTTCCTCGAACCACGGCCGACCGTGCACCGTGCGCATACCCTGGCGTGACTGCGCGACGACCGATGCGTTCCACTCTCCGGCCTGTGACGGTACCCGGCCCTCGACCATGACGAGAACGTCACCGGTGTTCACACCCGATCGCAGGACGATCTTCCTGGTTCCCGTCAGATCCCCGAGCGAAGCGAACCGTTTCGTCAGTTCAGGACGCAGGAGGGGGCATCCATCGAGTCCAATCAGGCGATCCGATCGGTGCTCATGGAGTGCGGGTTGTCCATCCGCCACAGAGAAGTCCATCCGGTTCCGATAGGCGTACTGCGGACCCGGAGCGATCGTCGGCCGAACCTCCGCGTCTGGCAATCCGCCGATGTGGGCTAACTGACCAGCGACAACCTCGTGCTTCCATTCGAGTTGACGTGCATAGGAGGCGTGCTGCCAGGTGCATCCGCCGCAGACGGGGTAGGCGGGGCACGGTGGATCGATTCGATCCGGGGAAACGTCGAGGACCTCGACGAGTCTTCCCCGCGCCCATCGCGACTTCTCCTTGAAGACCTCGATCTCAACCCGTTCACCTGGGATCGCTCCAGCTACGAAGTGGGCCTTGCCGTCGATCCGCCCAACAGCTTCTCCGCCATGAGCGATCGCATCGACCGTGAGTTCAGGCATGGGGAGACGGTACTAGCGGACTGTCCAACAATGGCCAAGAGCCAAGGGCCCACAAGCCCTGCAGAGGGGTTTCGTGCAATCAGAAGACGAGGGTCTTATGCACAGATCGAAGACAGCCCTCAACTGGGCATCGGCGATATTCCTGATCTTCGGCCCTTGACGCAGAGTCAACGGTGCCTTCGTTCCCGCTACTCAAACAGAGTGGTCCTAACCTGGAACGATGGACAAATCTCCCGCTCTCGACGCCGTTGCCGAATCCGGGATCAACTACCGCGTCGTTCGATTCGAACCAACCCGGGACCGTGTCGAGGCGGTCCCGGTGCGCCTCACGAAACCCGCTGGGGGACCACGATGAGTTCCGTCCTCTGGTTCCACCAGAACTGGGTTTACGTCGCTCTCGGAGCGACTGGTCTTGTCGGCATCTGGGGTCTCGTCCTTGCCGTCTTTCGGCGTCAACCCGGCCGTGCCTTCGGGATCGGTGCCGGCATTGCCATCACCGCGATCCTGATTCAGGTCGTGGCAGGGACACTGCTCTACATCGACGGACTTCGACCGATGAACAGCTTTCATGTCTTCTACGGAGTTGTCATCGCCGTCACGTTGAGCCTTGCGTATGTGTATCGAGCGCAACTCGCGCGCAACCCTGCCCTCGCGTACGGGTTGCTGTTGCTCTTCGTAATGGGTCTGGGATTCCGGGCGTGGTCCAACGTGTGATGAGTCCGACTCTATGATTCTCCGGTGAGCGGGAGGGAAGAAATGTTGCTGACGGGGAAACGACTGGTGATCACCGGTGTGCTCACCGATGGGTCGATCGCGTGGCACGTTGCGCGCATCGCCCAGGAGCAGGGTGCCGAGATCATCCTTACCGGGTTCGGGCGTGCGATTCGCCTGACCGAACGATCAGCGAATCGGCTCCCCGACCCTCCACCGGTTCTGGAACTCGATATCAACGATCCGGATCACATGGAGGCGCTCACCGCCGACCTCGCCGACCGGTGGGGTGCCGTCGACGGGGCGCTCCACGCGATCGCTTTCGCTCCGGAAGACGCTCTCGGTGGAAGCTTTCTCGACACGCCGCCCGATTCCGCTGCTACGGCGTTTCTCACCTCGGCCTTCTCATACAAGACGTTGGCCGCCGGACTGCTGCCGCTGATGCGCGAGGCAGGAGGGGGATCCCTCGTGACCCTCGATTTCGACAACTCATCGGCCTGGCCGGCCTACGACTGGATGGGCGTCTCGAAGTCTGCGCTCCAGTCCATTACCCGCTACCTCGCTCGCTACCTGGGTGACGATGGGATCAGGGTCAACGCGGTATCGGCCGGTCCTCTCGCTACGGTCGCTGCGAAGTCGATTCCCGGCCTGGATGAGTTCATCGAGGCCTGGCACAGGCGCGCTCCGCTGCCCTGGAACATCCACGATCCGGAACCGGTCGCGCGCATGGTGTGCGTCCTGCTCTCGGATTGGGCGCCTTCGACGACCGGCGAGATCATCCACGTCGACGGCGGCTTCCACGCCGTGGCTTTGGATCGCCCGGCCAGCGAGTCATGACCGCTGCATTCCCGCCCCAACATCGACCCCGTCGGTAGTCTGCCGGCATGTCCCGCGTCCTACTGCTGTTCGGAGGCCGCTCGGCTGAGCACGACGTGTCGTGCACATCGGCCGTGGCCATCTACGCCGCCCTCGTCGAGGCCGGGCATCGCGTCATTCCTGTGGGGATCGATCGGGACGGTGAATGGTGGATCGTCGATTCGACCCGTCATCCGTTTCGGGCCGAGGGAAGACCCGCGACTCTGAGCCTGCCCGACGGGCACCTCCTCGTCGGCGATGATGACCTCGGCTACGACGTTGTGTTCCCGGTTCTTCACGGACCGTACGGCGAAGACGGCACCATGCAAGGCGTATTCGAGATCGCCGGGAAGCCATATGTTGGCTGCGGGGTGCTCCCGTCGGCGCTTGCGATGGACAAGGACATTGCCAAGCAGATCTTCGAAGCGGCGGACATCCCGACGTCGCGGTGGCGGGTCGTCAGGGAAGTCGACTATCTGAGTGATCCGTCCGGCACGGTCTCGACTCTTCTGGAGCATCTCGGTTCGCCCGTGTTCGTGAAGCCCGCCGAACTCGGCTCATCGGTCGGCATCAGCAAGGCCGAGGAACCGGCGGAGGTCAAAGACGCGATCGACATGGCCCTGCGGTATGGAGCGAAGGTCATCGTCGAGGAGTTCATCTCAGGCCGCGAGATCGAGGTTGCCGTCCTGGAGGGACCGCGAACGGCATTGCCCGGCGAGGTGCACTCTGCGGGCGATTGGTACGACTACGACTCCAAATATGAGGACGACGCGAGCGAATTCGAGGTACCCGCGAGGTTGCCAGAGCACCGCGTCGTCGAAGTGCGTTCCCTCGCCGCCGCCGCGTTCGAAGCGATCGAAGGAAGAGGCCTGGCACGGGTGGACTTCTTCTTCGAAGAGAACGGGCGCGGTTTCCTCATCAACGAAGTGAACACCATGCCCGGATTCACACCAATCTCCGGATTCCCGAAGATGTGGACGGGGACCGGCATGACCTACGCAGAACTCTGCAACGAACTAGTAGAGCTCGCCCTCAACGACTCGTAGCGACCCCTCGCCGCCGGAGCACGCCGCACGGCGCATCCTGTATTGAGTACTGACACTCGATACGGTCTGCGAAGCGGTCCTAGAGTTTGATAACGGGGCAGGTCAATGTGCGGACGATGCCTTCGACCGTCTGCACCGATGAGACGACCAGCTGACCAAGCGCGTCAACGTCTGCGGCCTCGATAAGCACTACCACGTCGTATGGGCCCGTCACAGCCTCGGTTGAGATCACGCCCGCCAAATCGCGGATGCCCCCTGCAACGTCGGCGGCGCGGCCGGTGTCGGTCTGAATCAGAATGTACGCTCGAACCACGGATTCCTCCTCACGTCGTGGAGCCATTGTAACGAAGCGATCCGAGGCCGTGAGAGGCGCGCTACCCAGTGCTCAATACGCCGCCGAAGGCGGCTCAGTATCCGTCTGCGCCGAAGCGGAGGTCGCGGGCGTAGAGGCGGCCGTCGTCCTCGTCGGCTTCGAAGATCACGCGTTGACCCTGGCGGAGCATGCGGAACATGGAGCCGTCTAGGGAGCCCGGGCGGAGAAAGACCTCAGAGCGGTCATCGTCTCGCATGATCACACCGACCCCCGATTTCGGGTCGTAGACCTTGACGAAACCTTGCACGGCGCTAGACCTTCTCGACCTTGCCGGCCTTGATGCATGATGTGCAGACGCGGATACGCTTGGAGTTGCTTCCGTCACGAACGCGAACACGCTGAATGTTGGGAAGCCACCGGCGACTGGAGCGTTTGTGGGAGAAGCTGACTTGCTTGCCGAACCACGGTTCTTTGTCGCAGATCTCACACCGATATGACATGTGGGGGAACCTCCTGAGGTGACCTTGGAGGCTAGCAGTGTCCCGCGTACATCGAACTTGGGTTCTCGAAGCGCCATCATGGCGGTGTGAACACCAAGAATGAATCGCAGAGGGGACGTTCGATCGCGTACCTGCTCGATGTGCCGATCGAGCATGTGAAGAACGTCGGAACCAGCAGAGCGAAGCGGTTCACCGACGAGGGCATCGGCTCGGTCGGCCATCTTCTGTTCCACGTTCCGCGTCGCTACCTCGACCGTTCACAACTCTTCGATCTCTCCTCAGTGCCGTTCGGTGAGGAGGTGACGGTCGGTGGCATCGTCCGTGAAGCGTCGAAGCGACGGATCTCGAGAAACCGAACGATGATCGAGGCGACGATCGGCGACGGGACGACCACGGTCCGGGCCGTCTGGTTCAACCCGTACTTGAAGATCGCCGTGGGCCAGGAGGTGGCGTTGTCCGGGAAGGTTGAGGCGTACCGGGGAAGCCTTCAGATGAAGTCGCCCGACATCGACCGACTCGACGGTGAGGATGCCCTCGTGACCGGTCGGGTCCTGCCGATCTACTCGAAGGCAGGCGGCATGAAACCCCGCGATTTCCTGAAGTCGATGGAGAACGCCCTGCGTCGCTCACGGCCCATCACCGAGATCGTGCCCACCGACACCCTCGATCGGCTCGACCTCGTGGGGCGCGACGAGGCGTTCGCAGGCATTCATTTTCCGGAGGATCTCGACGACGTCGGACCAGCTCGCGATCGGCTCATCTTCGATGAGTTCCTCCGTATTCAGATGGCCCTCAAGACGCGGGCGTACGACGACTTCGAGTCGCAGAAGGGCGTGTCCAACTCGGTGAAGGGCGACCTGTACCGCCGCTTCAACGACGAACTGCCGTACCGGCTCACGGCAGATCAGGACAATGTGATCGAGGAGATCCTCGGGGACATGGAAAGCCCCAAGCCGATGCACCGGCTTCTCCAAGGTGAAGTCGGCTCCGGGAAGACTGTTGTTGTGGTCATCGCCCTGCTCACGTCTGTGGAGAGCGATCACCAAGGAGCCGTCATGGCGCCGACCGAGGTGCTCGCTACCCAGCACTATCTAGGAACGGAACTCGCACTCGAAGAAGCGGGTCTCGCCCCGCCAGTCATCGACCGTGGCGCAGGCGGAACGACATCGCTCTTCCACGCCGAGCCGCTGGCCACCCGTGGTGTTCGGATCGGGCTCTTCACGGGCAGCAGGGTGACCACGAACTTCGTGCCCGGCGACATCTCGCGTGCCAATGGGCTTGCCTGGTTGCGGGACGGGACCATCGACATAGCGTTCGGTACACAGGCGTTGATCCAATCCGGTGTCGAGTTCCATTCACTGGGGATCGCAGTCGTGGACGAGCAGCACCGGTTCGGCGTCGAGCAGCGGGTGGTACTTCGCGACAAGAACGACGGCGAGGGTGTCCCCGATCTCCTCTTGATGACGGCGACCCCGATTCCACGGACCCTCGCAATGACTGTGTACGGCGACCTCGACGTCTCAACGATCGTGGAGATGCCATCCGGGCGCACCGCCGTCGTGACGGAGACGGTCGCGGAGACGGCCGACTCTGAGATCGACCAGCGGATCCTCGACACCGTGGGCGAGGGGAGGCAAGTGTTCGTCGTTTGCCCGCTCGTTGACGACTCCGACAAGATCGACGCGAGATCCGCCACCACAGAGTTCGCCCGACTGAGTGCGGCGCTGCCCGGCGTCAAGTGCGAGTTGATCCATGGTCAGATGCCTTCAGACGACAAGGCGGCCGTGATGCAGCGGTTGCGAGCAGGAGATGTGGATGTCCTCGTATCGACCACGGTGATCGAGGTCGGCATCGACGTGTCGAATGCCACGCTCATGGTGATCAGGAACGCCGACCGGTTCGGATTGAGCCAGCTCCACCAGCTCCGGGGCCGCGTCGGGAGGGGAGAGCATGCCAGCTCCTGCCTCCTCGCAGCCGATCCGGCCACTCCGGACGGCGAACGACGGATCGAGGCGATGCTCGGATCGAACGACGGTTTCGAGATCGCGAAGATCGATCTTGAGATCCGCGGCCAGGGGACGGTATTCGGCGGGACACAGTCCGGTGCGGCCGACCTGCGGCTCGGGGACATTCTCCGTGACCACAAGCTCCTTGCCGCCGCGAACCAGGTCGCCCGCCAGGCGGTGAAGGCAGATCCGAACAGCGAATTCGTCAACAATGTCATGCACGAAGCGGCGATGCTGTTCGGAGACTCGGCAGAATGGCTCACGAGGAGTTGAGATGAGAATCATCGCAGGAGAAGCGAAGGGGCGCCGTCTCACGGCGCCGCGGGAAGGTACGCGCCCATTCACCGGTCGGGCCAAGGAGGCCGTGTTTTCCTCTCTGCACGCCCGCGTCGGCGGCGCCGCGGTACTTGATCTCTTTGCCGGCAGTGGATCGCTCGGGCTCGAATCCCTGAGCCGGGGCGCCGAATCTGCGGTATTCATCGAACAAGATCGTGACGCAGTAACGGTGATCGAAACGAACGTCGATGCCGTCGGCCTCGGTGGCACGATCGTGCGACGCGACGTCGCAGCGTTTCTTCAGCGCGATGGGGGCACCTACGATCTCGTCTTCGTCGACCCTCCATACGCATTCGAGGATGGGGAAATTGAAGAGATCCTGGCGCTCATCGCGAATCGCATCTCCGATCATGGAACGGTCGTGCTCCATCGTAGATTTGGGGGAACGGCACCACAATCGGATAACCTGCAGTGCACCGACCGGAGACGGTACGGTGACAGTGAGATCTGGATCTTCGAAAAGGAGCAGTCATGACGGTGGCGCTCGTCCCGGGTAGTTTTGATCCGCCGACCAACGGACACCTCGACGTCATCGAGCGGTGTGCGGGGATCTTCAGTGACGTGGTCGTCGGGATCATCAAGAACCCATCGAAGGTCTACCTCTTCGATGAAGCCGAACGGACCGAGATGCTCAATGATCTCTGTTCAGATTGGGAGAACGTCCGAATCGGGTCGTTCGGCGGACTCCTCGTCGACTACGCGAAACAGGTCGAGGCGGATGTCGTCGTCAAGGGGCTACGGGCAATCACGGACTTCGACTATGAGTTCCAGATGTCGCAGATGAATCGCCACCTGTCCGGAATCGTCACGCTGTTCGTGGCGACCAAGCCCGAGTACGGTTATCTGTCATCTTCGCTGGTCAAGGAGGTCTACCGTCTCGGCGGAGCGGTCGACAAACTCGTGCCGGAGAGCGTCGCCGCCGCGTTGAAGGAGCGATACGCATGACCATGGAACATCCGGACCATCCACAGCCGCCGCCACCCGTCCCTGGGCGGCTCCTCGACTCGATCGAGAATCTCATGATCGAGATCGAGAACGCGCGTCAGGTTCCTTTGTCGAACAGCGTGATGATCAACCAGGACGAGATGCTCGACGAACTCGCTGGGATACAGACTTCCCTTCCCGAAGAGCTGCGCGCGGCGCGCTGGATGGTGCGCGAACGCGAGGCCTACATCGCTCGTACGAACGAGAAAGCCCGCGAGGTCCTCTCCGACGCGAAGCAGCGGTCCGAGCAGATGGTCTCCGAGTCCTACATCGTCCAAGAGGCAGTTGAAGAGGCGAACACCCTCGTCCGCAATGCGGAGACCGAAGCTCGAAGGATTCGCCTCGAATCGGAAGACTTCGCAGAGCGGCACCTCGCCGAAGCCGAACAGGTACTCGCCGAGCTTCTCCGCTACGTCCGAGAAGCCAGAGCCGAGCTGCATCAGACACTGCCGGCGCCACCAGAACCACCGGTGTCTCAGTAGTTCTTCACCAGTACTTCGTAGTCCGTAGCTAGTGAGGGGATTCCATGATCTCGCATCGGTGGTCAATACGGAGTACGGAATACGGAATACGAGATACGTGGCTCCCATGATTCGGTCACCGTTTCTTGTTGACATCTCTGACCTGCTTGGTCGGGACGTTCCTGCTCGCCGTGTTGTCATTGACGTTGTCGTGGATTGGGCGATGGAGTTGAGCAAGATCCTGGCAGAGCCACCGCTGGTCGCGGACCTCTCGGTCGCTCCGATTCCCGGTGGAATCCTCGTGCGCGGGGAGATCTGCTACGCCGTTGAGCACACGTGTCGTCGGTGCCTTGCCGACTTCGTCGATGACGGCTGTAGTCCGGTCGCGGGCCTGTTCGAAACCGATCCCGGAGAGGACGCCTACCCGATCGAAGGCACCACGATCGACCTAGAGCCCTTCCTCCGTGATGAGACGCTGCTCGGGCTGCCACTGCTTCCAATCTGCGAGGAATCTTGCGAGGGAGTTGTGACTACAGCAGGAATAGACTTGAATACCGACTCCTCGGACGATTCGGACGACGACGGCTCACCATTCGCCGTACTGCGCGACCTGCTCCCTCCCGAGGGCTGATGAAAAGAACGAGGTTCCTCTGATGGCCGTCCCAAAAAAGAAGATGTCGCGGTCCCGCACCCGTAGGCGCAAGGCACAGTGGAAGGTGTCCAGCCCCACGTTGGCCACCTGCTCACGGTGTGGCGCCAAGCACATTCCGCACCGTGTCTGCCAGGAATGCGGTAGCTACAACGGTCGCGAGATCATCGCAGAAGCCTGACCGCGCGATGGCGAGAGTCGTCGTTGATGCAATGGGTGGCGACCACGCCCCGGGCGAGATCGTCCGTGGGGCGGTAGACGCAGCAGGTGAAGGTGTCGAGGTTGTGCTCGTCGGTGATCGAGCACAGATCGCTCCACTACTCGATCGGTTCGATTCTGATCTTCCCGTCGTTCATGCCGGTGAGGTCATCGAGATGCATGAGGATCCCGCTCGCGCTGTCCGCGAAAAGAAGGACTCTTCGATCATGGTGGCTGCCCGTCTCGTCAAGGAGGAGGAGGCTGAAGCCGTTATCTCGGCAGGATCGACCGGTGCCACGCTCGCAGCAGCGGCATTTGTGATCGGACGGCTGACGGGCGTCTCACGACCGGCGATTGCCTCCGTATTCCCTACTCGAGAAGTAGTGCTCGACGTCGGCGCCAATCTGGAGGTCCGGCCTCTCAACCTCGCCCAGTTCGGCGTGATGGGAAGCGCCGTGGCGAAGGTCTTCCTCGATATCGAGGAGCCGGGAGTCGGACTGCTCAACATCGGCGAAGAGGCAGGGAAAGGCAGGGACCTCGAGAAGGAGGCCCACGATCTCCTCGCCCAATCCGATGGGATCACCTTCGTCGGGAACGTCGAAGGGCGCGATCTCGGACGAGGGCGTGCCGATGTCTTCGTCACCGACGGATTCACTGGGAACGTTCTCCTGAAGACCGGCGAGGGAACGAGTCGGGCAATGTTCCGATTCCTCCTCGAAGCGATGCAAGAAGAGAAGTATCAGGCGGCCCTCGCTGAACTCATGCCGGCATTCATGGGGCTTCGTCAGATGATCGATCCGGAGACCATCGGCGGGGCCCACCTCGTCGGCACGAAGGGGGTTGTGGTCATCGCACATGGGGCCAGCTCACATCGCGCGATCGCGAACGCCGTCGTGATGGCGGCCGACGGCGCCAGTCATGGTCTGGTCGACCTCATCGCTGACGGCATCGGCCGTGCTAGCGGATGAGCGACACGTTGGCCGACCAGGAACCTGCCGCAGAAGCCCTCGAGGACGCGCTCGCGTACCGGATCAGCAACGACACGCTGCTCGCCGCAGCACTGACCCACGGTTCGTACGCGTCTGAGCACCCAGGGGTTCAGGACTACCAACGACTCGAATTCCTCGGCGATGCTGTGCTCGAGGTCACGGTCACTCGCTACCTCTACGAGCGTTTCGGGTCGGCGACCGAGGGTGACATGACACTCCTACGAGCGGCCGTTGTCTCTGAACCGGCCCTGGCCTCTGTTGCACGCGAGTGGGGCATATCCGAGTGGATCAGGCTCGGGCGAGGAGAAGAGGCCACCGGCGGACGAGACAAGAACTCGATCCTCTCCGACGTCGTCGAGGCCCTGCTGGCTGTCGTGTACCTCGACGGCGGCATCGAGCGAGTAGAACGGATCGTGCTCGAACACTGGGCACCGATGATCACCGAACGGGTGGGGACACCCGGCGGTCGCGACCACAAGACCAGGCTCCAAGAGGTCCTCGTCGCGAGTGGGCGAGACGTCGAGTACAGCGTCACCGAAACCGGCCCACAACACGCCAGGGAGTTCACGGCAATCGTGAGGTCATCAGGTGACGACCTGGCAACGGGAACCGGAACGTCGAAGAAGCGAGCAGAACAAGACGCAGCGCGACTCGCCTTGGAGGGCTTCGTCGGTAGTCGGTAGTCGGTAGTCGGTTGGCGGTTGATGCTCCGTTGTCCTGTCTGCTGTCTCCTGTCTGCGATCCGCCCGTCACCTGTCACCTGGATACTCACAACCATGTAGTTCGCGCTGGTATGCTCGTGAACTGTGCTGCTGAAGAAACTCACGCTCGTTGGCTTCAAGTCGTTCGCTGACCGAACCCGTCTCGAGTTCGATGCCGGTGTGAACGTCGTGGTCGGACCGAACGGCTCCGGCAAGTCGAACCTGCTCGACGCCATCGCGTGGGTGATGGGTACCCAAGCCACCACGTCGCTCCGAACCGAGAAGATGGAAGACGTCGTGTTCGCAGGAACAGCGACGAGACCGGCAGTGTCGCGCGCCGAGGTGTCGCTCACCTTCGATAACAGCGACGGTTTTCTCCCGGTCGACCTCAACGAGATCACTATCACCCGCCGGCTCTATCGCGACGGGACATCAGAGTACGAGATGAACCGAACGTCGTGTCGGCTCCTCGACATCCAGGAACTGCTGTCCGACGGTGGCGTGGGTCGCCATCAGCACGTTCTGGTATCTCAGGGACAGATCGGCTCGGTTCTCACCGCACGTCCTGAAGAGCATCGCTCGGTGATCGAGGAAGCTGCAGGCATCACCAAGCATCGGAGTCGCCGCGACCGGGCGATCCGTCGACTCGATTCAACCGACCAGGACGTCGATCGTCTCAACGACATCCTCTCCGAGAAGCGCAGGGCGCTGCGACCACTCAAGAGGCAGGCGAACGCCGCCGCTCGACATGGGGCCGTCAAGTCTGAGGCGAAGGCGCTCCGGCTGTGGCTCGGTGGTGAAGCCATTCGCGTTCTCCGGTCGAGGAACTCGAGGGCAGCATCCGAGCAGGCGATTCTTCTGGAGACGCTCGACGCGGACGGGGCGGCGCTGGGAGGTTTGCTGACCGAACTCGTCGGACTGCGATCGTCTGCTGGCGACGTCGGGGCAGCATTGGAACGGGATACGACGGCAGCGGCACGCCTCGAGACGGTCGTCGAGCGTCTGCGCCGCTACGGGCTCGTGGCGCGTGAGCGGCGCGTCGGACTCGAGGGCCGAATCGAAGGAGCCGAAGAACGGCGTGACGATCTCACGCGTGAAGAAGTCGAACTTGCGTCAGGGATCGAGGAGGCGAGTGACGCTGAGCTCCGGTTGGGCGACGAGGCAGATCGCCGATCCACGGCCCTTCAAGCGCTCGAGGACGAGGAGAGGGCGCTCGCAGAACAGGTCCAGCTCCCCGCCTCGGGTGTCGTCGCGAACCTTCGGGGCGATCTCAGAGCCCTCGAGAACGCTTCGCAGCGAGACCGACGTGAACTCGAGTCCATCAAGACACGTCACAGCGTCGTTGTCGATCGCCTCGAAGAAGAGACGACCGAAAGTGTTGAACTGAATCGGTCGATCCAGCGGGCAGACTCCGAGGTGACCGCTTCGCAGCGAACGTACGAAGAGGCGAAGGATCGCCGCACCGATGTCGAAGCGAAGTGGGAAGAGGCCGATCTGCAGCACACAGATGCCCTGCTCGCCGTTGCGGCAGGCGACGCACGCATCGAAGCTCACCAGGCTGCCATTGCAGGAATCGGGGATCCGGCAGCACGAACGATGACAGAGGACAGGGACGGTGTCTTGGGAGTGGTCGCCGCATCCCTGGATGCTCCGGCAGATCTTGCGGATGCTGTGGACCGAGCGCTCGGCCCGTGGGCCGACGCGTTCCTCACCGTTGACCGAGACACGATTCGCGGCCTCACCGGCGATCTCAAATCGAACGGGCTCGGTGGTGTCTCGCTCGTCAACTCGCAACAGTCGACAGAAGTCCCTGCTCGTGCCGCAGCCGAAGAACTTGGTCTGGATGCACTCGTTGATCTCCTTGGAGCGAAGGCCGATCTCCAAGTGGCCGAGGCGCTCCTCGGGGATGTCGTCTTCGCTGCCGGATGGGAAGCGGCTTGGCGTGTCGTTGAGCGATACCCCCACCTGAGGGCGGTAACTTCCGAGGGCGATGTAATCGCTGCGTCGGGCATGCACGTCGCACAGCCGGATGGGACCGGCTTCGCCGCTCTTGAAGCTGCCCGCGTGCAGCTCGAGATCAGCGAGCGCGAACGATCCCGTACCGAGAGCAGGCGAACCGCCACCCGTCGGGACTTCGATACGGCCCGGAGGGTCGAGCGAGCTACCCTTGATGATCTCGAGGCGCTCGAGGCAAGGATCGCCGGCCACACTGAGGCACTGGCCTTGATCGGTCGTGCCAGAGCCGAGGGCGAGGCCGAGCGTGAGCGCCTCGACACACGCACGAAGGCGCTTCAAGAGGCCGAGGGTGCCCGGGAGGAACGCATCGCAGACGTGCGCGAGCGGGTTGCGGAGTTCGAAGGGGAGGAGGCTTCTCGGCAAGCTGCTTGGGAGGCTCTAAATCGCCGCCGCGAAGAGGTAGGCGCACGCAGAGACGAAGCCCGTCTGCGAAGGGAAGAATCGACCGGCGAGCGCGCAGGGGCTTCCGAGCGGCGGGAGCTACTGCAGCGGAGGCTCGAACGTGTCAAATTGGAACTGGGTCAGCTCGACTTGGTGCCAGACGACGATCCCCGAATCGAGCAGCTCTCCGAGATCGAGACCCGATCCAATCGGGTGACCGCAATCGCTCAGCGACACATCGGCGAATTGCGCGACCGGCAGCGGTCGCTTCGTCTCGAAGCTGGAGATGTGTCTGAGGCCCTCGCAACCGCAGAGAAGCGCCGCGAGGACCTTGAGAACGCGATCTCAACGGCGAAGGAACGGCTCGCGGTCCTCGCCGTTGAACTGACTGAGATTCGCGTTCGTATGGAGTCGAGCGAGGAAGTCCTACGCCGAGACGCCGACGCATCTCTCGATGAGGCGCTCGGTGCGCCCCGTCCGGAGATCGACGAGTCGATCGTTCCGTCTGAACGCCTCGCAAGCCTCGAGGCCGATCTACGAAGGATGGGACCCATCAACCCGCTGGCCGCCGCCGAGTACGACGACTTGGCCGGCCAAGTGGCGCTCCTCGATGAGCAACTCGTCGATCTCGAAGAGTCACGAAGCGAGTTGAGGAAGGTGATCGCGGCACTCGACGAAGAGATGGCGAGCCTGTTCATGGTCGCGTTCGAGGAGATCTCGGCGCTCTACCAGGAGAACTTCGCCCAGGTATTTCCCGGCGGTCGCGGGCGGCTGCGCCTCGCCGATCCGGATCACCCGCTCGAGTCCGGCGTCGAGGTCGAGGCACAGCCCCACGGTAAGAAAGTCGGCAGACTCGCCCTCCTCTCTGGTGGAGAGCGCAGCCTCGCCGCCCTCGCGTTCCTGTTCGCCGTATTCCGTGCACGACCGAGCCCCTTCTACGTCCTGGACGAGGTCGAAGCGGCGCTCGACGACGCGAACCTGCATCGGTTCCTGAGACTCGTCGATACGCTCCGTTCGTCGGCACAGTTGGTAGTCATCACGCACCAGCAACAGACAATGGGGGCCGCCGATATGCTGTACGGCGTCACGATGGAACCCGGCGAATCCTCAAAGGTCCTCGCCCGCCGCATGGCGAAGGTCACCGTCTAGCCATCTCGTTCGTTAGGAGTACCGGTGGACACCAGCCTCTTGCTCGTCGCAGCGATCGTCATCATGGCGGTCGCTGCGCTCGTCGTGGTCCTGCGATCGCGTGACAAAGGCCCTGCATCCGAAACTAGGGATGAGGTTCCGGAACGAGGCCTACGTTCCAGACTGTCGCGTACGCGATCGGCTATCGGTGACCGGCTCGGCAGTCTCTTCGGATCCGACACGCTCGACGACGATTTCTGGAGCGAACTCGAAGACGCCTTGATCGCCGCAGACGTAGGAGTGTCCACATCGTCGGCCGTCGTGAACGACGTTCGCAAGCAGCACCCGGACGACGGCGGCGAAGCGCGACAGATGCTCGAAGAGTCCCTGATCAGCCAGATGTCGGGGCGCGACCGATCCCTGCATCTCGAGGGCAAACCCGCCGTGGTCCTCGTCGTCGGAGTGAACGGCACAGGGAAGACGACGTCGATCGCCAAGATCGCCGGTCTGCTTGGAGAGAGTGGCCAGACCACGATTCTCGGTGCTGCCGATACATTCCGGGCTGCTGCAGACGAACAACTCCGTACCTGGGCCGAACGAGTCGGGGTCGAAGTCGTCTCCGGTGAGCCGGGTTCCGATCCGGCCGCCGTGGCATACGATGCCTATCGAACGGCCACTAGATCCAACGCCGACGTCGTGCTCATCGATACCGCGGGGCGATTGCATTCGAAGACCAACCTCATGGACGAACTCGGCAAGGTGGCTCGCGTGCTTCGCCGCGAAGCGGGAGAGATCGGAGAAGTCCTCCTCGTTCTCGACGGAACAACCGGCCAGAACGGAATCGGGCAGGCACGGAGCTTCACCGAGTCCGTCGGTGTGACCGGGATCGTGCTCACGAAGCTCGACGGAACGGCGCGCGGCGGCGTTGCGATTGCTGTGGAACAAGAGCTCAACGTGCCCGTGAAGTACATTGGTGTCGGCGAAGGGATCCACGATCTCGTACCCTTCGAGCCGAGAGCGTTCATCGAGGCACTATTGGAGCCATGACAGAAGCACAGCGACTCATCGATCATGCCCGATCGGCGGCCGAGAACTCGTACTCGCCGTACAGCCGGTTCCCGGTCGGCGCCGTAGTCGTCGCCGTCGGCGGCGACGAATTCGCGGGCTGCAACGTTGAGAACGCAGCATATGGAGCCTCGATCTGCGCAGAGGCAAACGCTATCTCCACCGCGGCTGCCAGCGGCGTGCGACAGATCCATACCGTCGCCGTGACGTGTCTCTGTGACACAGGGTGCACCCCCTGCGGGAACTGTCGCCAACTCATGAGGGAATTTGGCGTGCAGCGAGTGATCTTGACGGACGAATCGGGGGCCCCCGTCGAGTACAACCTCGACGACCTATTGCCTCATTCGTTCGGTCCGGAGAATCTGCAGTCTTAACCGCCCTCCGCGAATTCGGGCCCCCGGCCCCCCGCCTGGCGGCGAGGGGACTTGACTACCGACCCTGTAGGGCTTCCGTCAGCTTCGGAACTACGGCGTGGAGGTCTCCCACGATGCCGAGATCGGCTACGGCGAAGATCGGGGCCTCGGCGTCCTTGTTGATCGCGATGATCGTGCCGGAGTCCTTCATGCCGACGAGGTGCTGCATCGCACCGGACACGCCGGCGCAGATGTAGACAGCAGGCTTGACGGTCTTGCCGGTCTGGCCGATCTGGAGCCTCGATGGAACCCATCCCGCGTCGACGACGGCCCTGGTTGCTCCGACGGCCGCGTCGAGCTGTGAGGCGAGTCCTTCGACAACGGCCCACTTTTCTGCGCTACCGACGCCACGGCCTCCGGCAACAACGACTCCAGCCACCTCGAGATCCGGTCCCTCGCTCTCTTCGACGTGGGACTCGGTGATGACCGCGGATCCCGCATGGCTGAGATCGGGCATCGGGACCGGAGTCGTCTCGGGGACACCCTCTCCCGATGGTTCGGCCGGGAAGGCCTTGGATCGAACGAGCACGAGCGCCGGAGCAGATCCGGATGACTCTGTGACGACGGCTTGTGTGCCGCCGAGGATCTCGCTGGTCACGCTCACCGCCCCGTCGACCCTGACGTCGACTGCGTTCCCGAGAATGGGTTTGCCGATCCTTGCCGACAGCCGTCCTGCGACGTCGCGGTCGGTGTTCCCCATGCCGAACATGATCAGTTCGGCACCGTGCTCCTCAGTGAGCGTTGCGAAAGCTGCCGCTGCAGGAGCGCCGGGAAGCCGGTCACCCGTTGCGAGGTGGTACACCATCGTGGCTCCATGAGCCCCGAGCTCGGCATACGCGGCATCCGATCCGGCGCCGACGTGGAACACTGACGTGTCTCCGAACGTCCTGGCTTTGGTCAGGAGCTCGAGAGCGGAGGCGGACGCATGTCCGTCGATCTCTTCGCTGAATACCCAGGTAGTCATCAGATCACCTTCGCTTGCTCGAGGAGGGCGACGATCTTGAGATACGCCTCTCCGTCGTCTTCGACGATCTCTCCCGCTTCACGTGCAGGAACCGCGGTCACCGAGGTGATCTTCTGCCCGGCACCGGCGTCACCGATCTGGTCGGCAGCGAATCCGAGATCGGCGGCTGTCACCATGTCGATCGGTTTCTTCTTGGCCTGCATGATCCCCTTGAAGGTGGGGTAGCGAGGCTCCACGACCCCGGAGGTGACGGCCAGGAGGGCTGGGAGCGGCGCTTCTGCGACGTCGTAGCCACCCGCGGTCTGCTGCTCCACGCGAATGCCGCCGTCGACGATCTCAACTTTGCGAGCGAATGTCAGTGACGGAACGTCGAGAAGTTCGGCGATCTGCTGAGGAACAACACCGCTCGAACCATCGGTGGACTCGGTACCGGCGACGACGAGGTCGAATCCTTCTCTCTCGATCGCTGCGGCGAGGATCCTCGATGTTGTCAGGGCGTCGGACCCGGCAAGGGCTGCGTCATCGATGATGACGGCCTTGTCTGCGCCCATCGCCAGTGCCTGGCGGATCCCCTGGAGGGAACCGGACGGGGACATCGAGAACAACGTGACCGATCCGTCGTCTCCTGCGGCGAGTTGGAGTCCGACTTCGACACCGAACCGGTCGGTGTCGTCGAGAACCTGATCGTTCGGACGAACCACGCGATGGGTCTCCGGGTCCAGGTTGTATGGCGTTGCCGGATCTGGGATCTGTTTCACACAGACCGCGATTCTCATGACGTTGCCGCTCCTTGCGTGGCGTCCGGAGATGATACCTCAACTTTGAGTGTTGACTCAAAAAGAAGGTCAGTGTGCGACGAGGAGAGGGAGGAGCGCGTCGAGCACGGATGTGAAACGCTCCCTCGCTTCGGCCGCCGTCTCGGTGACTTCATCGTGTGACAGCGGCGTATCCGTGATGCCAGCTGCGTAGTTGGTCACCAGCGAGATTCCGGCAACTTCGACACCCATATGGTTGAGGGCGATCGCTTCGGGCACTGTCGACATGCCGACCAGGTGGCCGCCCGCCCGCCTGACCATCTCGATCTCGGCCGGCGTCTCATAGCTCGGTCCAAGGAACCAGGCGTAGACGCCCTCGCGATATGTCACCGACGCGCTCTGGAACGCCTGCTCGAGCAGAGAGCGGAGACGGCGTGAGTAGACCTCACTCATGTCGGGGAATCGTGGGCCGAGCCGGTCGTCGTTCATGCCGAGCAGCGGGTTCCTCGCCGTGTAGTTGAGATGGTCGCTGATCGCCACCAGGTCGCCGGGAGCCAGACCGTCGCCGAGGCCGCCGGCAGCATTCGTGAGGACAATCGACGAAGCGCCAGCGAGCGCTGCAGTCCGAACTCCGAAGACGACCTCATCGAGTTCCCATCCCTCGTACGTGTGGACGCGCCCGGCGAAGAGCAACACGGCACCGTCGCCGACGGGTGCTGAAAAGAGGCTCCCGCCATGACCGACGACACGCGGTTCGGGGAAGAAGGGGATCTCCGAGTACGGGATCTCGATGGCATCGCCCAAGGATCCGGCGTAGTCGCTCAGACCCGATCCGAGCACGACGGCAGCCTGGTGGTACTCCCGGCCTGTCTTTTCGGCGATCGCAGCGGCAGCTTCCCGTAGTTGTTCGTAGCTCATCTCACCTCTCCAAGGATCAGGGGTCGGGGAGTCGGTGGTTCATCGGACAGGACCCATGCTGTCTCGAGTACGGGGAGACACGCCGCGAGCTGGGCGTCGGTGTTGTACCTGACTGTTGCCAGGGCGTCGCCGACGGCAATCTCGTCGCCGACCTTGGATTGCACGGTGATGCCGACACCGTGGTCGATATAGTCCCCCATCGCCTGGCGGCCGGCTCCGAGGCGAACGGCCGAACGACCGACGGCGAGCGCGTCGCATCGCTCGACGAAACCGGGCTTCGTGGCGCCGACGACAAAGGAGTTCTCCGCAGACGGGAACAGCGACTGGTCGTCGAGCACCCGGGGATCTCCTCCTTGGGCTTCGATCACCTTGGCGAACACTTCGAGAGCTGCACCGGAGGCGACAACTGACTTGAGTTGGGAGCGCGCCGCAACCCGATCGCGTGTGACGCCTCCGAGGATCAGCATCTCTTCGCCCAGACGGAAGGTCAGCTCAGTTGTGTCTTCCGGTCCTTGGCCCCTGAGGATCGCTATCGATTCGATCATCTCGTTGGCGTTGCCGACCTCGGTGCCGAGCGGCTGGTCCATGTCGGTGAGGATGCCGACGACCGGCGTGCCGTGGGACCTCCCGATTCCGACCATTGTCTCAGCCAACTCTCTGCCCAATGCGACATCCTTCATGAACGCGCCGGATCCGATCTTGACGTCGAGGACGAGTCCGTCGAGATCCTCTGCGAGCTTCTTCGACATGATCGACGATGAAATCAGCGGTACAGACGGCACGGTGCCGCTGGCATCGCGAAGTGAGTAAATCCGTCGGTCGGCTGGTACGAGTGTCTCGGATTGGCCGGCGAGTACGAGCCCCAGTTCGTCGAGTTGACGTGTGAACTCTCCGGGGTCGAGGCGGGTTCGGAACCCGGGGATCGCCTCGAGCTTGTCGAGCGTTCCGCCCGTGTGGCCCAGACCACGCCCGGACATCATCGGGATGGCGACGCCGCAGGCCACCACGAGGGGAGCCAGGGGGATGCTGATCTTGTCGCCGACGCCGCCGGTCGAGTGCTTGTCGACCTTCGGCATGTTCGTTGCCGACAGATCGAGGACGTCGCCGGAATGGAGCATTGCGTCCGTCCAGGCAGCGAGCTCCACCTGCGACATGCCACGGAACATGATCGCCATCAGGAGCGCCGAGAGCTGATAGTCCGGGATCACATCTGCGGTGTACCGCTCGATGATCCATTCGATCGCAGCAGGTTCCAGGTGCCCGCCATCACGCTTGGTCTGGATCAGTTCCGTCATGCTGTAGCTCATGAACCCTCCGGTTCGGAGCGTGCATTGTCGCGCAATCTGACACGACCGTTGACGATCGTGACCCCCTCACTTCTCAACAGCTCGGTTTGACGCTGCTCCAGCCCCGGTGCGAGCCGTCCGGATTTCGCGACGACCCGCCACCACGGAAGTCCGGGAGTCGTTCGAACGAGGTTACCGACGGCGCGGGCGGCACCCGGGAATCCCGCTTCTTCGGCGACTTCGCCGTACGACACGACCTCGCCCGGCTGAAGCTGTTCGAGCAGCGCAGTGACCTCTTCATCGAAGTCCCTCATCGCCGCCTCACCTTTGCGAAGGCATCGGCATCGTACGAACGGATGAGGTCTTGCTTGATCGCCCGGGCGCAGAACGGATGGCTCAAAGCGTCCCGAAGAGCCGGTCGCCCATGTCCCCGAGACCCGGCACGATGTAGGCGCGGTCGTTGAGTTCGCGGTCGTATGCGGCGGCGACGACGTGAACGTCGGGGTGATCGTCGTACATCCGCCGGATTCCGTCGGGTGCCGTGACCACGCAGAGGGCGGTGATGTCTCGGGCCCCGGACGACTTGACCTTGTCGACGGCCCAGGAGAGCGAACCGCCGGTCGCGAGCATCGGCTCGAGAATGAACACCGACGCATCGGACAGGTCGGGGAGTCGGAAGTAGTACTCGTGCGGCAGTGCCGTCTCCTCATCGCGCTGAACCCCGGCGAACCCGACCTTGCATCCGGGGATCATGTCAAGAACGGCATCGAGCATTCCAAGACCGGCCCGGAGGACGGCAACGGCAACGACATCGTGCACGCGGTAGCCCGCTGTCGTCTCCATCGGTGTCTGGACTTCGATCTCGGCGAGCGGCAGGCGCTTCGTTGCTTCATGCACCAGGCTGTAGGTGAGTCCGCGGGCAGCGGCGCGAAACTCCTCAGGTCGGGTGTCCTCGTCGCGGAGAACGGTCAGATAATGTCGGGCCAGCGGATGATCGATCACTGTGAGATTCATATCCTGAGTCTCGCACGTCGTGTGTCGCGCTGCGAGCCGTAGACTCAACGACCCATGTTCGACTCCCTCTCCAACCGTCTCAACGACGCCTTCTCGCGATTGCGGGGTAAGGGTCGTCTCTCAGAGTCCGACATCAACGACGCTCTTCGCGAAGTGCGAATAGCGCTGCTCGAGGCGGACGTCAACGTATCGGTTGTGAAATCGATGTTGTCTCGGGTGAAGGAACGGGCCATCGACACCGAGGTCACCAAGAGCCTGACACCTGGCCAGCAGGTCATCAAGATCGTCCACGAGGAGCTGATCGTCACGCTCGGTGCCGAAGAGGCACCACTGGTCCGACCGGCCGCTCCGCCGCTCGTCATCCTCATGGCCGGTCTCCAGGGCTCCGGCAAGACGACGACAGCCGCCAAGTTGGCGAAGCATGTGAAGAGCAAGGGCAAGCGTCCTATGCTCGTCGCTGCAGATCTCCAGCGCCCCGCCGCCATCGACCAACTCGAGTCACTGGGGAAACGGATCGACGTGCCGGTCTACGTAGATCGGAAGGCCAAGGCACCGAGACTCGTGAAGGCCGCCTTGAGGGAAGCCAGGACCGAGGGCGCGAACGTCGTGATCATCGACACCGCCGGTCGCCTGCAGGTCGACAAGGACCTCATGAAGGAGCTGGCCGCGATACGCAAGAGCGCGAATCCAGACGAGGTGCTCCTCGTACTCGACGCGATGACCGGCCAGGAGGCAGTCAACGTTGCGAACGGCTTCCTCGAGTACACCGATCTGACCGGTCTTGTCCTCACCAAACTCGACGGCGATGCTCGTGGTGGCGCCGCCATCTCAGCCCGAGAGGTGACGGGCCAGCCGATCAAGTTCGTCGGCGTTGGGGAGGGCATTGACGAACTCGATGTCTTCTACCCCGAACGCATGGCGTCGCGCATCCTCGGCATGGGCGATGTCTTGTCGCTCATCGAGAAGGCCGAGACCATTTACGACCAAGAAGAGGCAGAGCAAGCGGCAGCCAAGATGCTGGATGCTTCCTTCAACCTCGAAGACTTCCTCGAGCAGTTCCAACAGATCAAGAAGATGGGGCCATTGCAGCAGTTGGTTGGTATGCTCCCGGGCGCCGGATCGGCACTGCGCGACGTAGAGATCGACGACGGTCAACTCGCTCGTGTTGAGGCCATCATTCGGTCGATGACCACTGCGGAACGTCGGGATCCCAAGATCATCAATGGGAGCCGCAAGCGACGCATCGCAAGGGGTTCGGGGACGCGGCCGCAGGACGTCAACGTGTTGCTGAAGCAGTTCTCCGAGTCACAGAAGATGATGAAGGCTTTCGCCGGAGGTAAGAACCCCATTCCCGGGCTTACCATGCCGGGGACGAGCCACAAGAAGAAGAGGTAGACATGCCGGTGAAGATCCGTCTCACGCGGATGGGTAAAAAGAAGCAGCCCTCGTATCGCGTCGTGGTGATGGACTCACGCAAGCCGCGCGACGGGAAGTACATCGAGCAGATCGGTCGGTACGACGCCCGTCAGGATCCGTCGCTTATCGAGATCGACAACGCTCGCGCCGTCGATTGGCTCCAGAAGGGTGCACAGCCGACCGAGCGGGCCAAGAAGTTGCTCGAGATCTCCGGTGCTTGGACCGAATTCAGAGTCGCCAGAGGCGACGTCCATGTCGTTGGCGAGACGCCGGCCGAGAGCCCTCAGCCGAAGGTCGAGGCGGCCCCGGTGATGCTGGACGAGATCCAGGATGAGGCCGCGACAGTCGCCGATGAGGTGGCCGATGAGGTGGCCGAAGAAGTGGCTGAAGAAGTGACTGAAGAGATCGAGATTGTCGAAGAGGTCGAAGCCGTCATCGTCGAAGAAACGGACGAATCATGAAGCAGGGCGAGATTGTCGAAAACGTCGTGACCTACGTCGTCACCCAGATTGTCGACGATGCGGATTCCGTCCAGGTCGAAATCGTGGCCGATGGTGACGACGCAATCGTCGCTGAGGTTCGTACCGCCAAGTCCGACATGGGGCGTGTCATCGGTCGCCGCGGTCGTGTGGCACGAGCGATTCGCTCGGTGGCGTCGGTCGCAGGTGACGAAGAAGGCATCTCCGTCGAGGTCGATTTCCTCGACTGACGTGGAAACGATTCTCGTCGGATACGTTCGCCGAGCCCACGGTATCAGCGGCGCAGTCGTCGTTCGCCCACTCACCGACGACCCGGATGGTCGCTGGTTCTCTGGTGCAAAGCTGGCCAGCGACGCAATCCCTCCGCATAGCTACACCGTCGCAACGGTCGGTCCTCACAAAGACGGTCTTCTCGTTCAATTCGAAGGCGTTGTCGACCGCTCTACAGCCGAGGCGTTGCGCGGGACCTCATTCACGATCGGGTCTGATGACAGGCGCGAACTCGACGAAGAGGAGTTCTGGCCCGACGATCTGATCGGCTGCACCGTCGTGGATGAAGCCGGCGAGACTCTTGGAACGATCGATTCTGTCGAATTCGGAACCGCTCAGGACCGCCTCGCCGTCCGTACCCCGGATGGCGTTGTTGAAGTTCCGTTTGTCGATGCCATCGTCCCCACCATCGATCTAGACGCCCGCGAGATCGTGATGACACCGCCGGCCGGTCTCTTCCCCGAAGCTCAAGAGTCGTCCTAGCGGATCTGTCCTCTTCCCTCCCCCTGAGGGGGATGAAGAGAATCGTCGGATTGGCAAGCCTGGGTCGGACAACCCCGGTCGGCAGGAGCGTATCCTGGTGCCCGTGCCGTACGATCCGCATCACCACGTTCGCATCGTGACCGCCACGTCGTTGTTCGACGGCCACGATGCCGCTATCAACATCATGAGGCGTCTCCTGCAGTCAACGGGTGCTGAGGTCATCCACCTCGGACACGACCGCTCGGCTGCAGACATCGCGAGCGCAGCGATCGAAGAAGACGCCCAGGCTGTCGCCATCACGTCGTATCAGGGCGGGCACATGGAGTTCTTCCGATACGTGCGCAGTCTGCTCGACGAGGCGGATGCCGGCCACGTGAAGATCTTCGGAGGCGGCGGAGGAACGATCCTGCCGGAAGAGGCCGAGGCGCTCGAGCAGTTGGGCGTCGAGAGGATCTACTCGCCGGATGATGGCCGAGACCTCGGCCTTCAGGGAATGATCGACGACCTACTCGAACGTGCCGACTATCCAGTCGTGAGCGACGCGCCCCTCGATCCGGCCGACTTGGCGACAGACACACCCGCTCTGCTCGGACGGATGATCTCAACCGTTGAACAGAATCCCAACGGAGACCTTGCAGCGGCCGCCCGTGATGCCGCTGGTACCAGCAGCGCTCCGGTGATCGGAATCACCGGGACCGGTGGCGCAGGAAAGTCATCGCTCATCGATGAGATCGTGATCCGCTTCCTCGCCGACTTCCCCGACCGAACACTGGCGATCGTCTCCGTCGATCCCTCGCGCCGACGCTCGGGTGGTGCCCTGCTCGGAGACCGAATCCGCATGAACTCGATCATTCACCCCCGCGTCTTCATGCGATCCCTCGCCACCCGTCAGGCCAACCTTGCGCTCTCGCCGCACGTTGCTTCGACCGTCGATCTCGTCAAGGCTGCCGGATACGACTTGGTCATCCTCGAGACATCCGGCATCGGACAGGCCGACACAGAGATCGTCGATCACGCCGACATCGCAATCTACGTTATGACGCCCGAATACGGCGCCGCCAGCCAGCTCGAGAAGGTCGACATGCTCGACTTCGCAGACCTGATCGTCATGAACAAGGCCGACCGGCGGGGCGCCGAAGACGCTGTTCGCGACGTGCGGAAGCAATACCGACGGAACCACGGGATCTTTGATTCGGCAGACGACGACCTTCCGATCTACGCAACCGTGGCATCCCACTTCAACGATGCGGGCACCAATCGCTTCTACCGGGCGCTTATGGCATCCGTCGATGCTCGCACGGATGGTGCGTTCTTATCAACGATCGACCTTCCCACGGACCACGGAGGAGAGCGGCCGATCATCGCCAAAGATCGCGTCCGGTATCTGTCTGAAATCTCGGACGCCATCCGTGCGTACAACCGGAGCGTCGACGAACAAGGAGTCCTCGCGATCGAGGCACAGGCGCTGGCGGTCGTGGCGGAGCGAAACTCCGACGAGGCGCTGGCGGTGACAAGCCGTGATGCCATTGCCGTGCTCGATCCGATGGCAGCGGACATCCTCGCCGGCTGGGACAACACCGCTGCGTCGTATGCAGCCGACGCGGCGACCTACGAGGTTCGCGGCAACGAGATCGATGTGGAAACGTCGGCGACAACGCTCTCCGGTACGCGTATCCCGAAGGTCATCTTCCCCCGGTTGACCGGTTGGGGTGACCGGGTGAGGTGGGGGCTGCAGGAGAATCTCCCCGGCCGGTTCCCGTTCACCGCCGGTGTGTTCCCGTTCAAACGAGCCACCGAAGATCCGACCCGGATGTTCGCAGGAGAGGGCGGGCCGGAGCAGACGAACCGCCGGTTCCACTACGTGTCGAAGGGGATGCCCGCAATACGGCTCTCTACGGCATTCGACTCCGTGACGCTCTACGGCGACGATCCCGACACACGACCGGATATCTACGGCAAGGTTGGGAACTCAGGAGTCTCGGTGGCAACGCTCGACGATGCGAAGAAGCTCTACTCGGGCTTCGATCTTCTCGACGCCGCGACGTCCGTGTCGATGACGATCAACGGCCCCGCACCGATGATGCTTGCCTTCTTCTTGAACGCGGCGATCGACCAGCAGTGCGAGCGCTACATCCTCGACCACGACCTGCAAGAAGACCTCGAGGCTGCACTCACCGAGGGGTTCGAGAATCGGGGGTTCCTGCGGCCGCGATATCACGGTGACCTCCCACCGGGCAACGACGGACTCGGGTTGACGCTCCTCGGGATCACCGGAGATCAGGTGCTCCCGCCCGACGTCTACGAAGCGATCAAGACGGATGTTCTTTCTCGCGTGCGGGGAACGATCCAAGCCGACATTCTGAAAGAGGATCAAGCACAGAACACGTGCATCTTCTCAACCGAGTTCGCCCTCCGTATGCAGGGTGACATCCAGGAACTCTTCATCGAGCGCTCGATCAGGAACTTCTACTCGGTGTCGATATCCGGCTATCACATGGCCGAGGCCGGCGCGAACCCCATCACCCAATTGGCATTCACACTGGCGAACGGATTCACGTTCGTTGAGTACTTCCTCTCGCGTGGGATGCCGGTCGACACGTTCGCTCCGAATCTCTCGTTCTTCTTCTCCAATGGAGTCGACGCCGAGTACGCCGTGATCGGACGAGTTGCACGGAAGATCTGGGCGAAGGCGATGCGCGACCAATACGGAGCATCCGAGCGGTCCCAGAAACTCAAGTATCACATACAGACTTCGGGTCGATCCCTCCACGCACAGGAGATCGGTTTCAACGACATCCGCACGACGCTGCAGGCTCTCTACGCGATCTACGACAACTGCAACTCTCTCCACACGAATGCGTATGACGAGGCAATCACCACTCCGACTGAGGAGTCGGTCCGGCGTGCGCTGGCGATTCAGCTCATCATCAACCGTGAACTCGGTCTCGCCAAGAACGAGAACCCGATGCAGGGGTCGTTCATCATCGAGGAGCTCACCGACCTCGTTGAAGAAGCCGTGCTCGTCGAGTTCGACCGTCTCACCGATCGCGGCGGTGTGCTCGGTGCGATGGAGCTCATGTATCAGCGCTCGAAGATCCAAGAGGAGTCGCTGAAGTACGAGCGGATGAAGTCGACGGGTGAACTCCCCATCGTCGGCGTCAACACGTTCCTGTCAGACGAGGGATCCCCGTTCGTCGTCCCGGACACGATCATCCGATCAACAGACGAGGACAAGCACCGCCAGATCGACGCCGCACGGGCCGTCAGAGAGCGATACCCCGATGAGGCCGCAGCGGCATTGGGACACCTCCAACGGACGGCAATCGACGGTGGCAACACGTTCGAGGCACTCATGGAAGCAGCGAAGTACTGCACGATCGGCCAACTCTCAAGCGCCCTCTACGACGTAGGCGGCCGCTACCGGCGAAGCATGTAGCTATGCCGTATTTCGACTGGGCATCAGAGGGCTGACTCGACCCTGCTCGCCGTAGCTTCAAGCTCTTCGCGTGTTGGGGGGTCACCGCGGTTGACCCTCAGGCCGAACCCATCGTTCGCGTATCTGGGCACCACGTGGATGTGGGCGTGAGCGATCTCCTGGCCGGCATCGGGTCCATCGGCCAGATAGAGGTTGATTCCCTTGACGCTCTCGTCGCTTGCGCGGAGCGCCGCAGCAGCGCGCCGTGCGACGTTCATCATGTGAGCCGCGATCTCGTCGTTGAGGTCGACCAGATCGGGCCGGTGCTCGCGTGGAAGCACGAGAAGGTGACCCGGTGTGACCGGATTGATGTCCATGATCGACACCACGATGTCGTCCTGGTAGACGTAGTTCGCGGGCAGATCACCTTTCAGGATGGCGCAGAAGACACAGAACTCGGCGGATTCGTCGGTGTGATCGGTCATAGGGAAGATCGTACTCGCTGCCCCGTGGTCACCAGGGTCGGTCGGCCTCGTGGGGTGGGTCGGGGCCGACGGTGGGTCGAATGAGGCGTCGTTTCAGTGGGGGACTCTCCGGATCGATCCGGAGGCCCTGCTGGTGGACGGCGATGTGGTGGTGGAACCAGCACAAGCTGGCGAGGTTCTCGGGAGCGTGGGCTCCGCCGTTGGAGCGCAGCACAATGTGATGAGGTTCGAGTCGATAGCGGCTCGTGCAACCGGCGATGGTGCAGCCGCCGTCACGAGCCGCAACGAGACGCCGGACGGCGGGAGGGATCGCCCTCGATGCCGTGGAGGTGACCACCGGGTGTCCGTTCGAGATGCCGATGATCTGCACGGCGCCGGTGCAGAGCAGTTCTTCGAGGGTGTTCGGCCCGACCCTCGGTCCGTATTCAATTTCCGCCCCGTGCTCTCCGCCGTTGCCCTGTGCTGCCTCCAGATCAACGAGGATCGAGACCGAGCCACCACTGTTGGGGGCTCCTCCGTCGCGGACACGGTTGAGGGAGTCTTGGGCCATCGCTACGAGTGCGTCGGCCTGGCGTTGAACTCTCGTGTGTTCATCACCGCCGGGTAGGCGGCGGAGTTCGTCTGCCTTGTTGTGGAGGGCTTGCTCGAACAGGTGACCGTCCACGCCGGGCAACTCAGCGGTGATCCGTCGTGATGTGCCATCGAGGGTCGCTTGAACCGATACGAACCGGTCGGTGAACACCTGATGCTCATCGCGGCGGGTCATCCGACGCTGGTTGGCGGTCAATCGTCGAACCGCAGCAAGATCCATCGACTCGGAGTGGGTCAGCGTCGACTCGTCGGCACCCGCCTTGGCGAGGCGCATCGTGGCGACGGCACGGTCGAAGCTGATCATGCCATCGGCGAGACGGAAGTTCACCGGCCGGTACTTCGCCAGGTGCCGTCCGGCGAAGACCAGCTCCGAGGCGTTGGCTGGGGAGAGATCCAGTTCGGCTGAGAGCCATTCGTTCAATGATCGGTGACCTCGCCGGCCCGCGACGTGGATCTTGTCCAAATCGTTGACCAGCGTCGCCTGCTCACATCGCAGATCCGAGATCTCTGCCTCAACCTCACGGAGCCTTGAAGCCATCTCATCTGCGGTGCGAGAATGGGAGAACATAGACGCAAAGTATCAAGCAGGTGTGACAGAAAAGCCGCGAAAATCGGTGTTTCACAAAGAAACCTGAGAGATTTCGAGTCCCGAAATGTCAATCGCCATCCGCGAGCTCTTGGTAATGCCTCATTGCGGTGATGCTGCTCCCAGAGTTCCTTCCGGCCGCAGGGGTTGTCCCTATCATCGTGTTGTGGACGTAGACGCCATCAACTCCCGGATTGCTGAGTTCCATCGGGGGAAGAAGTGGATCCTCCTTCCCGATGCGGCTGCTGCGGTGACGCCGCTCGTTGAACAGCTCTACGACTGGGGTGCCGCCGGAGTGATGGTCATCGCCGCTCTCGAAGGCGTAGGAGATCTGCCTGTGGCGGATCGGATCCACTACACGCGGACGAGTGGTGACTCCGTGATGCAAGGGATTCGCTCGTACTTGAGGTCCGTCGAGCGACCCTCGGCGCTACTCGTTGGATCGGTCGAGGTGTTCGATCCGGGCCAAGAGGCAATGGTTCTGGACGGAGGGTTCAGTCGTCTCGATACCCTTGCGGGCCGTCCCGTATACGGGGCGAGACCGGGAGCATGGGGCGCGCTCGAGGACAAGACGACGGTCGACCAACTCTGGGATGACGCACAAGTCCGCAGAGCCCCCTCGGTCGTCGTACCGGTCTCCGATGCGGTCACCGCGTCGATTGCGATCGGATCACAGGCCGGAACTGTCTGGGCAGGGGACAACACCGAGGGATGGCACGGGGGAGGGGAGTATGTCCGCTGGATCAAGAGTGCCGGGGACGCGGTTGCCGCTCTTGAGTGGTTCTCGCCGCGTGCTGAGACGGTGCGTGTCATGCCGTTCCTCGATGGGATTCCCTGTTCGATCCACGGATTCGTTACTCGCGACGGCGTCGCCGTGTTCCTTCCCGTGGAGATCGTGATTCTTCGACACGCGTCGAAACCAGAGTTCATCTACGCCCAGGCGGCGAACTTCTGGAGCCCACCTACCGAGGTGCGAGACGAGATGCGAGAGGCGGGGCGCAGGGTCGGCGAGCTTCTGCAGGAACGACACGGCTACCTCGGTGGCTTCGGAATCGACGGTGTATGCACTCGAGACGGATTCCTGCCCACTGAACTCAACCCGCGCCGCAGCATTGGACACGGACTCCAGTCGCGCGCCGCCGATCTGCCACTCGACAGCATGGAGCGCATGATGATCGAGGGTGATCTCGACGTCGCGGCTCAGGATCTGGAAGAGACGATCATCTCGGCCGTTTCGACCTCGCGGAGAGGTGGCATGCTTCTGCCGCTCACATCGACGTATGGGGCAGCGGAGACCGGAATCCGTTTCGATTCGGGCCGGGCGATGGCCGTGGACGTCGGTGGGGAGTGCGACGCGACAATGGAGATCGGGCTCGCGGCCATGGGGTCGATCGTCATCCTGCGCCTCGACCCGGAGCGTACGCCGATCGGTCCGTCGGTGGCACCGAGAGCGATTATGGCGATCGATCTGGCCCGTGAGCTGTGGGGAATCGACGTGCCCCCGTCGGTGGCGGCGCCTGACCTCTGTCAAGGAGCCACAAGCTTCAAGTAGCAGGCCACAAGGCTCCGGAGGAGTTCCTATCTTCCTGCTTGAAGTTCGGAGCTTGCGGCTGTCTATGGCAGGTCGAGGGGGACTTCCACGCCTGCCAATGGATCTCCCTCGTCTGTGACCGTTCCTACAAAGAGGTCGACGGATCCAGAGGGGCCATCGGTCAGACCGATGTCGAAGGCGTGCCACACGTGAACTGGGGAGCGGGTCGATATCGACCGGTCGATGAAGATGCCTGTCGAATCGGAGAGCCGGATTCGTACCGCGTCGATACCCGGCGCCGAGTAGCCGGCGATCTGGAGCGGGTAGAGACCGATACCGGCCTGGGGGCTCATGAGGACGATACCGCCATCGGAGACCGGAGTTGCGATCGGGAGATCCTCCCGACCCGGGATCAGGTCGATAACGAGCCGGGCGGGTGATGTGGTCGTGAACGCTCGGGCAGCCGCCCGCCCGGCGAGATGGAGATCCACGGCGAGGCCGTCCGCGATGCCCTCGATGACGAACCATCCGTCGAGGAGATCCCCGTTGAGCGTTGTATCAGCCACGGCTGAGTCGACGATCGCGTCCGAGAGTGTCACGCGTACGATTCCGGCGTCGGCGAGCATCGAGACGCCGACGGGCCCGATCCTGGAAGCGGGCGATCCGGAAACGGAGAGGAACTCGATCTCGATCCGTTCACACTCGCCGAGGGCGTGCCAGCGGATCCCGGCGATCGCTTGGGCGTCACGGCCCTGACTGTCGAGTGCCGCGACGACGCCCTCTTCGACGAACGGCAGTTCTCCGGAGAGGCAGGACGGTGTGACGGTCGAAGGTGCGGTGGTTGTTGTCGGGGCGATCGTCGTCGACCCACTCTCCTGCTCGGTGGGTGTGCACGCCGCCGTTGCGATCACGATGACGATGAGGAGTGATCGGAGACGCATCCGGCGAGCCTACCGAATATCGGAGGGACCATTGGTGACAAATGGTCGAGGAGTATCGAGAATACGACAGATGTCGACCACTGAACGATCGCGATCGACAACGGAGGCTACGGACCGACCGAACCTGAGGACGTTCTTCGTGGTCTGGACCGGACAGATGGTGTCGCTCATCGGCACCAATCTGACAGGTTTCGGATTGAGCATCTACGTCTTCCAGCAGACCGGTTCAGTGACCCAACTCGCTGCGGTGATGCTCGCCTCGCAACTCCCTCAGATCTTGATTACACCATTCGCCGGGGCCCTCGTCGACCGATGGGACCGGCGAAAGGCGATGATCCTGGCGGACGCAGGGGCGGGGCTCGGGACGATCGCGTTGGTCGTGCTCTATCTCACGGGCTCCCTTGCACTGTGGAACATCGCGATTGCCGTAGCCATTTCCGGTCTGTTCCAGGCATTCCAGTGGCCTGCCTATTCGGCAGCGATGGCCGTTCTCGTCCCGAAGGAGCAATTCGGCCGCGCCTCCGGCCTCGTCCAGATGGCCGAGGCGATCGGGCAGCTCGGAGGGCCGATCCTCGCGGGATTCGCCCTCGCGCTCTCCGGGATCGGCGCCATCTTCGCCATTGACGTTGTGACGTTCTCGGTCGCCATCGTCACTCTCCTCATCGTCAGATTCCCCAATCCGGAGGCGAGTGAAGCGGGAGCTGAGGGTGCCGGGAGTCTCTGGAGCGAGACGAAGTACGGCTTCAAGTACCTGGCGGCACGCCACGGATTGCTCGCTCTGCTCCTGTACTTCGCCGTGATCAATGTCGCCTTCGGATTCGTTGGCCCTCTCTTCATCCCACTGGGACTCTCCCTCACGTCGGAGGCCGGCCTCGGAACTGCTTTCACTGTGGCGTCGTTGGGCATGTTGGTCGGTTCGATCGTTGCCAGTGCATGGGGAGGCCCCAAGAAACGCGTCCTGGGTCTCGTCATCGGAGGCGCCGTCCTCGGTGTTGTGTTCGCCGCGGTTGGGCTCAAGGCATCGGTCCTCTGGATAACGGCCGTCATGTTCATCGGTATGCTCTCGATCCCCACCCTCAATGCGACGAGTCAGGTGATCTGGCTGGCGAAGGTCGAGGCTGATCTTCAGGGGCGCGTCTCCGCTGTACGGAGATTCATCGCCCAGGGTGCGGTCCCGATTGCCTATGTGCTCGTCGGTCCGCTCTCGGACAGGGTTTTCGAGCCGCTCATGGCCGATGACGGAGCACTGGCCGGATCGGCCGGAGAGATCATCGGAACGGGATTCGGCCGTGGATACGGGTTGTTCTTCATCGTGATCGGCTTGTTCGTCGTGGCGGCATCCGCCGCGGCGTGGATGTACTCGCCGTTGCGTCACCTCGAACGCGACATCCCAGACGTTGCCCAACCCGGGGATTCGATCGAGGTGGAATTGACGTTGCCGGAAGATTCAGAGGTGTGATAGGTTCGGTCGATGGCCTTTCCGGCACCCGATCCCGACCTCGCATACCGATTTCTCACCGGCTCCGCCGCCACCGGGACGCTGTTCTCCGAAGCCCGTCGCCTTCGCGACGAGGGCAAAGGAAGGACCGTTTCCTACAGCCGGAAAGTCTTTGTACCGCTGACCACGCTGTGCAACGATCGGTGCACCTACTGCACGTTCGCCAAGCCGCCGGGGGCTGGCGGCGTCTACATGACCCCCGACGAGGTGATGGCCGTTGTTCGCGCCGGAGAGACTCATGGATGTACCGAGGCGCTGATCACGCTCGGTGACCGCCCCGAGGATCGATGGCCCGCGGCCCGGGAATTCCTGGACAGCAACGGCTACGCATCAACGCTCGACTACGTCCGGTACATGACCGAACGCATCGTTGACGAGAGCACGCTTCTCCCGCATGCGAATCCTGGTCTGATGGATGAGGAGACACAGCGGAGCCTTCGCAGATCGAACCCTTCGCTCGGCCTTATGCTCGAGAACATCTCGCCCCGTTTGATGGAGCCGGGCATGCCGCACTACGACTGCCCTGACAAGGATCCGGTCGCGCGAATGGAGACGATCGAGGCGGCGGGCCGCCTCCGCATCCCGTTCACGACCGGGATACTCGTTGGCATTGGGGAGACGCCTGAGGAGATCGTCGCGAGCCTCTTCGCTCTCGCCGAGGTGCACGGTCGCTGGGGTCATCTCCAGGAGATCATTGTGCAGAACTTCCAGCCGAAAGCCGATACCCGGATGCGCGGCGTCGAGCCGCCATCGATCGAGTTCTTCTCCACCGTCGTTGCTTTGACTCGTTGGATCTTCGGTGCGGAGATGAACGTGCAGGTGCCACCGAATCTGACCCAGGACTTCGGGATCTACCTGGAAGCCGGCACCAACGACTGGGGCGGTGTCTCACCGCTCACGATCGACTGGGTCAATCCCGAAGCACCGTGGCCGCAGCTCGACCATCTCCGATCGGTCACGACGGATGCCGGATTCGACCTGCGGCCGCGTCTGCCCGTCTATCCGGAGTATCTGAACGACCGGTGGATCGACGCCGTGCTGCTTCGCAGGTTCGTCGGCAGAGTGGACGATGAGGCCTACGCTGTGGTCGAGGAGAGGGCGGCCCCATGACGACCATCACATTCGTTCGAATGCGACCCGTTGACTCCGTCGTCCAGCGTTGGGCGGAGAGCAGGCGCCGCGAGGGTGCGACTACCGTCGAGGTCAGGGCACTCACGGAAGCGGATCGCGAAGCATCGATCGCCGCCGGACTCATGCCGGTCGCCGGCGATGAGGGGATGGCGGGTGCCCCGGCGCATGTGACCGGACCGGAGCGGACTCTCGCCCTCGGCAACGACGGGGTGTCCGGATGGCAGTTGACGTTGGTGGCGGGTGACTCTCGGGCCGAGACGATCGATGCGCTTGCACGCACGCAGGCGGCGTTCCTCCGTGTTGGGCGAAGCAAGGTTGCCGCTGGTGCTCAGATTGTTGCGCTTCCGGGTGTGAACTCGAGGGTCTCCGTCTTCGTCGACACCGTTGAGGAAGCGCTGGCTGCGGTTGAGACCGGCGCAACCGATCTGCTCCTGCGTGGATGGAACACCGAAACGATTGGCCAACTTCGCGATATCTTGCCGTTCCCCCTGGTGGAGCGAATGGCCTTTCCACCCGAGGTGACCGTCGACCAGGCACGGTCCCGACTGGCACGTGATGCCTTCAAGGCGTATCTCGATCTCGTCGACGCATCCGGCGTCGTTCGTGCCCGAACGGATTGGGCTCCAGGCAAGGAGGTTCCCGCGCCGAACCCGGCCGGGCGATTCTCCGCTCAATGGATCGATGAAGCATGGGCAAGCGAGCCGCACATGGGTGGGGGAGACGCGATTCGGGGCCAACTGCGTCGTATCCTCGACCGGTCGCTCGAAGGACATCGCCCAAGCCGCGACGAGGTCCAGCGTCTCTTCGAAGCTAGGGGTGCAGAGGTGGACGCCATTGCGTCTGTTGCTGACATCCTCCGACAGCACGCCAACGGTGAAACGGTCTCGTTCGTCGTCAACCGGAACATCAATTACACGAACCAATGCACCTACAAGTGCGGATTCTGTGCGTTCTCCAAGGGACCGCGATCGCTGAACCTGCGAGAAGACCCCTACCTACTGACCATCCCCAACGTCGTCGAGCGCTCCGTCGAGGCCTGGAATCGTGGAGCAACCGAGGTGTGTCTCCAGGGCGGCATCCACCCCGACTTCACCGGCGACTTCTACATCACCGTCCTCGAAGCGATCAAAGAAGCGGTCCCCGGCATGCACGTGCACGGGTTCACCCCCCTCGAGGTGTGGCAAGGCGCCGAGACGCTGGGAGTCCCTGTTCGGGAGTTCCTCACGATGCTACGCGACGCCGGACTCGGGACACTTCCCGGGACCGCCGCCGAGATCCTCGATGATCGCGTCCGTCAGCATCTCTGCCCTGACAAGATCCGGACGGCACAATGGGCCGAAGTGATGATGACCGCTCACGACCTCGGACTCCGGTCAACGGCCACGATGATGTTCGGGCACATCGACGATCCGGTGGCGTGGGCGAACCACATCGAGACGCTGCGCGTCATCCAGAGGGCGACCGGCGGATTTACCGAGTTCGTTCCTCTCCCGTTCGTTCACATGGGAGCACCTATCTACCTTCGGGGTTTGGCACGGCCGGGTCCGACATGGGACGAGGTGGTTCTGGCCCACTCGGTGGCGCGGATTGCATTCGACGGTCTCATCAACAATGTCCAGGCATCGTGGGTCAAGCTGGGACTCGAGGCGGGCCTGACGCTTCTCACGGCCGGAGCGAATGACCTTGGAGGGACGCTGATGGACGAGTACATCTCCGCGGCAGCCGGCTCATCCCACGGATCGATGATGGGAGCAGAAGACTTCACTGCAGCGATCGAGTCGATCGGTCGAGTGCCGCAACGCCGCACGACCCTGTACCGTCCGGCGCCGACAATCAGAGTCGTTGGAGGAACTTCATGAAGCGCGCGGCGGACGCTACGAAGGATCAGCTGTTCGAGGCTGCGATCCAGTTGTTCAGAGAGCTCGGATACGAGGCCACTTCCCACGCCGACATCTCCGCCGAAGCCGACATCGGTCGTACGACGTTCTACGAGCACTTCGCATCGAAGGAAGATCTGCTGGTTCAGCTCGTGCAGCGAGATCTCCCGGTCCTCATCGATGAGATCCTTGCCGAAGTCGATCCGTCGATATCGGCGGATCTGCGGCTCCGGGAACTGACCGTTCGTTTCGTGGAATTCGTCGGCATCGACCACTTGGGATTGATTCTCCACACCGAAGTCCCCAGGCTATCCGTCGATGCCCAACTCGCGATCGCCGAGTCCCACCGGGCATTGTCGAACGAGGTGATGGACATCTACCGTTCCGGTGTGATGACGGGGGTGTTCGTCGAGCTATCCGGACCACTCGTCGGGCGTCTCATGCAGGACGCCATGATGGCCGGGGGCCGTGTTGTCATGAACCTGCCGGATCCAAAGCAGCACGTTCATGAGATCGCCGAGTCGACTGCTTCGTTCTTGGTGAACGGACTCCGCAGGTAACTACCGTCACAGTCATGCGGATCAACGTCGTCACGATCTTTCCCGAGTTCTTCGCATCGCCGCTCGAGACGAGCCTCATCGGCAAGGCCCGCGAGGACGGCACGCTCGATGTGGTGCTCCACGATCTGCGGGAGCAGGGCAAAGGCATCCACCGGCAAATCGACGACGCTCCGTTCGGCGGCGGTGCCGGGATGGTGATGATGGTCGAGCCACTCGCCGCGGCGCTCGACCCGTTGGCAACCACACACCGGATCTTGTTTACCCCCGGCGGCAGACCGCTGGACCAGGAGACCCTGGATCACTGGGCCACCCTCGACGAGATCACGGTCGTCTGCGGACGGTACGAGGGTGTCGATGAACGAATCGCGGAGCACTTCATCGATGAGGAGATATCGATCGGAGACTATGTGCTGCTCGGTGGTGAAGTCGCCGCGCTCGCCGTCATTGAAGGTGTGACACGCCTGCTCCACGGTGTCGTTGGGAATCCCACGTCGGTCGAGACCGAGAGCTTTCGCGATGGCCTCCTTGAAGAGCCGCAATACACCCGACCCGCTGAGTTCCGGGGATGGGCCGTCCCCGACATCCTCCGCTCCGGTGACCATGTAAAGATCGAGGAGTGGAGACAGGGTCAGCGATTGGAGCGGACCAGAGAGCGACGGCCGGATCTATTGGCATGAGCTATGAGCTCTCAGGTCCGAGTGAGAAGGTGCGATCTCCTTCCCTCATCCGGTCTTGCTCGTAGCACACGGGTCATGGCTCACAGCTTCACAGCCGAGGAGAATCCCACATAGGTTCTCTCCCCGCTACAATCAGGTGACCCCTTCCCCCCTTTTTCCTGGAGGACCTCGTGAATACGCTCGATCAGATCGAGAGCGCCCAGCTGCGCGACGACATCCCGAACTTCGCTCCCGGAGACACCGTGCGCGTGGACGTGCGCGTCATCGAGGGCGGACGGGAACGCTCCCAGGCGTTCGAAGGTGTTGTCATTGCCCGCAAGGGTGGAGGAATTCGCGAGACGTTCACCGTCCGCAAGATCAGCTTCGGTGTCGGCGTAGAGCGCATCTTCCCGCTCCATGCTCCGATCATTCAGAAGATCGAAGTTCTCCGCCGCGGTGACGTGCGCAGAGCCAAGCTCTACTACCTCCGTGAACGGATCGGCAAGGCCACCCGGATCAAGGAGAAGCGGGACTGACCGGTACCAACCGAAATCTCGCAACCGAAGACGACCCGTCGAATCGGCGGGTCGTTGTCGCGCCGCTCGACGAGACGTCCCTTTCGGAAGGAGTCACCGCTCTATCCGAGATGGATCCGACGCTAGCGGGCCTCGCAGAGCGCAACGGTGTTCCACCGTTGTGGCCAAGAGAACCCGGATTTCCCACGATGGTCCGTCTCATCCTCGAACAGCAGGTCTCGCTGGCATCCGCAGAGGCTGCTTTCCGAAGACTCGAACAGTCGCTCGGTCGCGTCGAACCCGAGGGGTTCATCGGTCTCGATGACACGGAGCTCCGGGCCATCGGATTCTCCCGGCAGAAGACCGGATACGCGCGGGGCATCGCAACCGGACTGTTGGATGGTTCGATTGATCTGACCGCCATCGGTGGTTTGGATGATGCGGCTGCATTGGACCGTCTTCTTGATATCCGGGGGATCGGTCCATGGACTTCGGCGTGCTATCTCCTCTTTGCTCACCGCCGATCCGACGTCTGGCCGCCGGGCGACCGGGCCCTCCAGGTCTCGATGGGGCGGGTCTTCGATCTCGCTGCTGTGCCGAGCGTCGAGGAGTCGAACGTGCGGGCAGCCGCGTGGCGACCGCTCAGATCGGTAGCCGCCAGGATGCTCTGGCACGACTACTTGGGTGGGCCCGGTGGGTGACCCTTTGGGCGACCCGGCAGGTAGGGTGCCGTCCGTGACTTCCTCCGACTTCGAACCCGTTGCGCCCGAACCCGCAGGGACCGAAGACACCGGCAAAGAGAAGAAGAAGGCGGCGCTTCCCTTCTGGCTCGAATTGCCCCTCCTCATCCTTGCAGCGCTTGTCATCGCAGTCGTTATCAAGACGTTCTTCTTCCAGGCGTTCTGGATTCCGTCGTCGTCCATGGAGGACACTCTCCAGATCAACGATCGTGTGATGGTGAACAAGCTTGCCTACCGATTCGGAGATCTGCAGCGGGGTCACGTCGTCGTGTTCGACGATCCCCGTGGAGACGAAGCGCCCCATGAGACGATGGTCGGAGCGGCGCGGCGCAACATTCTGGAAGCGGTCGGCCTCTCCGTTCCACGATCCGAGTTCATCAAGCGGGTGATTGGGCTTGCTGGGGAGCGCGTCGAGATCGTCGATAACCAGGTGCTCATCGATGGCATACCGATCGACGAACCGTACCTGAGAACCGGGTCGGTGATGCCGGACTTCGGGCCGATCATCGTGCCACCCGGCCGGATGTTCGTGATGGGTGACAACCGAAACGCGAGTCAGGACAGCCGGTACTTCGGGGCGGTCCCGACCGACACGATCGTCGGGCGAGCGTTCGTGATCATGTGGCCGATCGAGCACTGGACGATGCTGTGACAGCCATCGGGTTATCGACGGGTCGCGGGTAGCATCGTTTCACCGACCACAGACGGGAGAGGCACGAGTGGGCGAAGAGGACCTCGAGCGGTTCGAAACCGACGTTGAACTGCAGATCTATCGCGAGTACCGCGATGTCCTCCCGATGTTCCGATACGTCGTCGAGACCGAGCGCCGCTTCTACCTTGCCAACCAGGTAGAGATGACGACCCGATCCGCTGATGGCTCCGTCTACTTCGAACTCGAGCTTGAGGATGCCTGGGTGTGGGACATGTTCCGTCCCGCGCGATTCGTGAAGCGAGTGCGCGTCATGACCTTCCGGGACGTCAACATCGAAGAGACCGATCTGTCTTCAGAATTCTCGTAGTACGTATTGCGTAGTCGGTATCTGTCACTGGCAGGTGCGACGATCAGTGGGTGTTGACTCGCCGTATGTCCGTTGGAGCCGCTGGGGAGGTTGTCGCGGCGCGGTTTCTCGAACGACGTGGTGCCGCCATCGTCGAGCGGAACGTGCGCGTTGGTCGAGACGAGATCGATGTCATCGTTCGAATGGATGGTCACCTGATCGCGATCGAGGTCAAGACGGGTCTCGGGGCCGGAACCCGGCCGTGGGAGAACTTCGACGATGAGAAGAACGCCAAGATCCGTCGTGCAGTTCGTGTGCTCTCGATACGGCGTATCGATCTCATCACCGTCGAATTGACGACCGAAGGGGCCTCGGTGCGTTGGCTACCCGGTGTCGGTTGAGCCGTGCTTGCGGCGCCGCTCCTTGAACCAGCAACCCCGGTGCCAGTGTCGGCGCAGATCCGGAGCATCACGCGGTACGACAACCAGATGCCCGACTCCGAGATCGATCCAGGACTCACACCCCGGACACACGTAGGTCTTGCTTGCCTGATAGGGCTGGATCGCATTGACGATGTCATCGTCCCGGAACCGCTCGGTCTCCATGAACCGAAGAGTATTCCGTATCTCGTAGTTTGTGCCCGGTCTCGTGTCTCATGTCTTGCTACCTGCTACTTGCTACTTTGTCCCCATGAGCTTCGTATCTGTTGATGACCGAGGGTTGGTTCGGTGGGTGACGATGTCGTCGCCGGGAGCGAAGAACGCCATTCCGAAAGCGGGATGGAGCGAACTGGCCGAGGCCTTTGAAGGCTTCGAGGCTTCGGATCAGCGCGCGATGGCAGTGGTCGGCGCTGATGGCGATTTCTCAGCCGGGGCCGATCTCAGCGCCGACTTCTCAGGCTTCGGGGCCGCAGCGGCGAATGCCGAGTACATGAGACTTCCCAATCGAGCGGCGATGGCGCTGCATCGGATCTCGAAGCCGACGATCGCCGCCGTGGATGGCGTGGCGGTCGGTGCCGGCATGAACCTCGCTCTCGGCTGCGACATGGTTATCGCCACGGATCGAGCCAGGTTCTCTGAGATCTTCGTGAAGCGGGGCCTGACTCTGGACTTCGGCGGAACGTGGCTCCTGCCGCGACTCGTCGGGCTTGCCCGTGCTCGCGACATCGCCCTCACCGGACGGATCGTCGGCGCCGAGGAAGCGCTCTCGATCGGTCTCGCAGCCCGCGTCGTCGACGCTGGCGCGCTCGAAGAAACCGTCACCGAGATTGCGGAAGGGTTGGCCGACGGTGCGCCTATGGCTCAGAGATTCATCAAAGCCGCATTGGACCGCTCGTCGACGATGACGTTCGAGCAGTCCCTCGCATACGAGGAGCAAGCTCAGTCGGTCCTCCTCGGTTCCGAGGACCTCTTCGAAGGCGCGGCAGCCTTCTTCCAGAAGCGCCCACCCCAGTTCAAGGGCCGGTAGCCCGTATCCGGTATCCGGTCGAGGGGGCGTAGCAGAGCCTTTGCCGACTGCCGACTGCCGATGGCCGGCTACCGCGAGCGCAGCGAGCGCTTTCTGTCACACCGGGGTCGTACGTTGCTGGAATGAATGCCACCATCACATCTAGCGCCATCATCGGTGTCGAACCGCACCCAGTTCGGATCGAAGCTCACGTCGGAGGAGGGAGCAAGCCGATCTTCATCATCGTCGGCCTCCCCGATGCCGCCGTGCGCGAGGCCAAGGAGCGTGTTCGCGCGGCAATGGCGTCGAGCGGTCACGAGTTCCCTGCCAAACGGGTTGTCGTCAATCTGTCGCCAGCGGACCTCCCGAAAGTCGGTTCTGCCTACGATCTTCCCATCGCTCTCGGCGTGCTCGCCGCGAATGGGAAGCTTCCACACGGGGCAACAGATGTCGTTGCGCTCGGCGAACTTGCCCTCGATGGCACGGTGCGTCCAGCCCGGGGAGGTCTGAGCGCCGCTCTCGTTGCTCGCGATCTCGACAAGCCGTGCCTCCTTCCTCTGCGATCCGCAGCGGAGACCACCGGACGGGTGGACCTCGGCGTGGTTGCGGTCCGGTCGCTGGCTCACGCGATGGAAGTTGCTGCGGGAACCCATCCAGGCGACGAGATCGAGGTCCCATCACCACGAGCGGTCGAGATTCCCGACATCAGCGACGTGCGTGGTCAGATCGCGGCCCGGGCAGCGCTCGAGGTGGCTGCCGCCGGCGGCCACCACCTGTTGTTCCGCGGACCGCCGGGTTCTGGCAAGACGATGCTCGCCAGAACCCTCCCCGGTCTGCTCCCACCGCTCGATGACGGGGAAGCTCACGAGGTAGCGCTGGTCTGGGCCGCTGCGGGTCTGTCGCGACCGGATCCGTCGGTGCCACCGTTCAGGTCGCCGCACCACTCGGCGTCGATGGCGGCGTTCATCGGTGGCGGATCAGGCGTGCCGACACCGGGCGAAACCGTGATGGCCCATCGCGGCGTTTTGTTCCTCGACGAACTGGGGGAGTTCCCGCCTCAGCTGCTCGACGCCCTCCGTACACCGATTGAGGACGGTTCCGTCGTGGTGGCCAGGAAAGCGGCCACGGTCGAATTCCCGTGCCGGATACAGGTCATCGCTGCAACGAATCCGTGTCCGTGCGGCTTCGAGGGCGACCGGACATATCCATGCGAGTGCACCGAGTCGATGAAGACGCGGTACAAGCGACGGTTCTCCGGTCCGTTCCTGGACCGATTCGACCTGCAGGTCGATGTGCCACGGTTGCGGGTGACGGAGCTCGCAGGGCCGTCGGGGGAGAGTTCGCTCGATGTTCGCGCCAGAGTCACTGCGGCGCGAAGGCGACAGTTCGACGAACGCGGGCGGCTCAACCGCGAGCTCGGTCGGCGCGATCTCGATGCGCTGGAGTGGACCGGCAGTGCCGTTGACCGGCTGGGAAAGGCCGCAGCAGGAGATCGGCTCACGGCGCGAGGCTGGGATCGGATCCGGCGTGTCGCTCGCACCGTGGCCGATCTCGCAGGCTCGGACGTGGTCGATGGGAGTCATATCGAGACGGCGCTCAGGATGCGGGTGACGCTGTGAGCGACGATGCCCGCCTCCAGATGGCGTTCTCCGGACTGCACCCGATCCGATCTCGCGAGCTCCTGGACCGGTTCGGCGCTGCCTCGGGAGCCGTTTCGGCGATCTCTCGCGGTCGGGTGAAGGCATCCGAGGCGATCCGCACCAATCTTGTGGTGCCGGCAGATCAGCGACGTGTCGAACTAGACGCTCTCGGGATCGACGCGGTCTTCCGGGACGGCCCGGCGTATCCGAACCATCTCGACGTGTTCGAAGATGCACCCGACGTCTTGTTCGTCCGCGGCGCTCTTCCCCTGATTCCCGGAGTCGGGATAGTCGGAACCCGGAAATGCACCGCATACGGATTGGAACTGGCCGAAGCATATGGAAGGGCCGTCGCCGAGACCGGCTGGCTGGTTGTGTCGGGTCTCGCCCGCGGAATCGACGGTGCCGCGCATCGCGGCATGGTGTCGGTCGGTGGTGTTGGGATTGCCGTGTTGGGTTGCGGCATCGATGTGACCTATCCGAGAGAGCATCGGCGCCTCGGTGAGCAGGTCCTCGAGGCCGGCGGAGCGATTGTTTCGGAGTACCCGCCGGGCAGCCGTCCCGACGCGTGGAGGTTCCCGCCGAGGAATCGGATCATCGCGGGGCTCTCCGCTGCCGTCGTTGTCGTTGAGGCGGCCAAGACCGGCGGAGCGTTGATCACTGCGGTGAAAGCGGCCGAATATGGGATCCCCGTATTCGCG
>CAXMQQ010000016.1:0-12227 GCA_964195545.1 uncultured Acidimicrobiia bacterium
GCGCTCACCGACGTGGGCCTGTCGGAGAGCGAGATAGCGGCGGTCGTTGAGCCGGTACCGATAGAGGTCACGACGATTGAAGAGCAGAACACTCAGGATGATGCCCGGCGAGGTGCAGCATTCGCGGGAGCGATGCTTCTCTACATATCGATCATCATGTTCGGCCAGTTCGTGGCGATGGGCACTGTCGAGGAGAAGCAGAACCGGGTTGTCGAGGTGATCCTTTCCCGGGTTCGGCCGTGGCAGGTGCTCGTCGGGAAGGTCGTCGGCATTGGACTCCTGGGTCTGCTGCAACTGCTCATCCTCGCCGGTGCCGCATACACGTCGGCTCAGATGGCGGATCTGCCAGGTGTCGACGTCGCTGCAATCGGTCTACCGATCATCGCGTCGTTGCTCTTCTGGTTCATCCTTGGCTACACGTTCTATGCGTTCTTGTACGCGGCCGTGGGATCGACGGTTTCACGACAGGAGGATCTCCAGGGCGCCATCATGATTCCGATCGTGGTGATCATCCCCGGATACCTCCTCGCCATCATGGCTGCCGAGAACCCCGACGGATTGCTGCCGACCGTCGCGTCCTGGATGCCTACGTGGGCGCCATTCGTGATGCCGGTCCGGATCGCAGCGGATGCCGCCCAACCGTGGGAAATCGTGGTGGCGGTCATCGGGACGGTGCTCGGCGCGATCGCTCTCGTGTGGATCGGATCTCGCGTCTACTCAGGAGCGTTGCTCCGCACCGGCGGCAGGATCAAGCTCAGAGAAGCTTGGAGAGCCGCCGCCGAGTAGGTGAATCCAGGTCCAAGACAGCGGATATGAGACTTGAGACGTTCCTGTCTCGAGTCTCATATCTCGAGTCCCTCGTCGGCGTCGCTGCTACGTAATCAGCCACTGGACGGCGCGAGTGAGCGGGCCGGGCTTCTCCAGTGTCGGAGTATGGACGAGAAGGGCGGGGCAGTCGACGGCTTCGGCGATCCGGTCCGCGAGGTCCGCCACGAGGTGAAGTCGGTGACTCGGTGCACCGAGAATGACAAGGCTTGCCCCCCGTGAGAGACCGGTCAGCGTATCGATTAGGTCTTCGGTGGGGCTAACCCGATCATCCCATGGCACAGTGAGGATCCCGCCGAGTTGCTCGTGATATGCGTGGATCGATGCAGCCTGCCCGGAAGGCGCATCGACCGACGTCAGGTGCACGAACCTGATCGACGCATCCTCATAGCGAGCGATGTGATCGGCGATTTCCACCTTCACAGGGTCGTACGGTCCGCCTGTTCCCAAGACGGCGATTCTGTCGATATCGTCGACTGCCCGATTTCTGAGGAACGCCGAATCGCACGGGAGGTGCTCCTGGAGCCAGTGGAGGTCTCTCGTCACGTGGCGTGTCGCCCGGAGATCCTGGGGGAGGTCTGCGATGAACAGATCGACACCCTCGCGTTCGACGAACGCGTGCACCATGCCGCGCCGATCCTCATCGGTGTAGTGCTCGGTCGTGACCGTGATGCCGAGCTTCCGTGCCCGGGCAAGGTCCTCGTCGGTGGGGATCATGCGTCGTGTTCGGGCATCGAAGTTGATCACGTGGATGCGCCCACCGGGAGCGACTGCCAGGCGCATGGCGAGACGGAACAGGGTGTGCTGCCGACTCGGCCTCGTCGGACGACGGATAAGGACGAGAACGAACTTCCGCCCGCCGGTGGCTACCGCAGCGGAACTGGTCTCTACGAGTCGGGCATCCTCTCGCAGTCGAAGAGCATCGCGGGCCGCAGATTCCTTGACGGCCCGGGACTGCCCGAACACGCGATACCAAACGACGCCGGCGATGACGAAGAACACAGCGCCGAGGAGAGGAACGATCCCCATCTGGGTGAGGAGCAGCAGTGAGGCAACGATGCCGAAGATCTGAACGGCGGGGTAGAGGGGCGAACGAAACTTGGGTTCGTACCAGTCGAGGTGGCCCTCGCGAAATGCGATGAGCGCCAGGTTCACCAGGGCGAAAACGAGGAGTTGGAACGCCGACGCGAGCTTGGCGAGATCGATGAGGGGAACGAAGAGGACGAGGAGGATCAGCACTGCCCCGGTCACCGCGATACCGGCGACGGGAGCTCCCGATCGTTTCCCAATCTGGGCGAGGAATGGAGGGGCAAGCGAGTTCCTTGCCATGGCGAAGGGGTATCGAGCCGACGCGATGATGCCTGAGTTTGCCATCGATACCAGAGCCAGGATCGCCATGCCGGCGACGACGTAGGTGCCGGGCGAACTGACGAAATGCGCCGCGGCGGTGAGGATCGGCGTTTCCGTGTTGGCGAGTTCGTCGGCCGGTGTGACGCCGACCATCACGGCGACCACGGCCGGATACAGAATCATCGCGACCCCGACCGACGTCAGCATGCTCAGCGGGATGTTCCGCCCCGGCCGTCTGACTTCCTCGGCCACGCTCGCGACCTGCGTGACCCCGATGTACGACACGAATACGACCGCAGTTCCGGAAAGCAGGCCCGCGAAACCTTCCGAGAAGAACGGTTCAAAACGCGAAGAAACGGTGTTCGGCGCACCGAGGATGACGAACCCCGCCAGCAGGGCAAGAACGATGGTGACGAGCGCCTTCTGGAATCTGGCCGTCTCTTGGACGCCGATGAGGTTGACGGCGATGAGTACGACTGCGAGTGCCGCCGCGACGGGGCGTTCGGGGTGATCGACGAAGAGTTCGAGGTATGCGGAGAGGCCGACGAGTGCGAACGATGCCTTGAAGACGAGTGAGAACCACACGCCGAAGCCGGCGATCGTTCCCATGAGCGGACCCATTGCCCGGTCGATGTACAAATACGTGCCTCCGGCCTTGGGCATCGCCGTCGCCATCTCCGACTGGGAGAGCGCCGCCGGGATCACCACGATGCCGGCAAGGAAGAATGCCAGCACCACCGACGGCCCGGCGATCTTGAACGCCAAGCCGGGCAACACGAAGATCCCCGAGCCGATCATCGCTCCGATCGAGATCGTGAACACTGCGTACAGCCCCAGCGACCGGTGCAGGGAACCGGTCGGCTGCGGTGCGTCGTTGGGGGTTGGTGTCGTCAAGGTGACAGCAAACTAGTTGAGCTTGCGAGAGTGCGGTAGGGGATGTCGTCAGACTCGTCGCCGATCAGTCCAGCACCCACCTCGTCCGAGACGCTCGCGCCCGGTCGACATCCACGGCAGCGAGCAGTGCTCCACCGATCAGGAAGAAGGCTGTGAGAAACAGAATCGAGAGCCGCGCCGAGCCGGTGACGATGTCGACACCAGCGAAGATGAGCGGTCCGAATACTGCGCTGAGTCTTGAGAAGACCGAGTAGAACCCGAAGAACTCGGCCGAGGCATCTTCGGGGATCATCGACCCGTAGAGCGATCGCGACAGTGCCTGGACCCCGCCGAGGACGAGTCCTGCGAGCGCCCCGACTGCCAGGAAGGCGACGGCCCGACCCGCGGGCAAGAGGTATCCGCCGACGGTGACGAACGCCCACCCGACGATCGAAACGAGGATCGCAGCCTTCGCCCCGACCTTTCCCGCCAACCATCCGAACGCGAGAGCACCGAAGAAGGCGACGAGTTGGATCACAACGAACACGGCGGCGATCGTGGTGGTTGAGAGATCGAGTGTTTCGGACGCGAAAACCGGGGTGATCCTGATGACCGTCAGAACGCCATCGTTGTAGAACAGGAACGCGACGATGAAGAGCAGGAGTTGGGGAAAACCGATCAACTGTCGGGTCGTCCGCCAGATTCGGCGGACTCCGAGCCGTGCATACGCGATCGGGCGGGGCGTGGAGCGGTATTCCTGCGGGAGATCCGGACGGCCCGCACCGTCGCTCAGGCGGGAGAACGAGAAGGTCGCGAACGCCGCCCACCAGATTCCAGCAGACGCGATGACGATCCTCTGAGCGATGTCCTCGCTCAGCCCCAGAGGTTCGGCGAAGAACAGCAGGACGAGGGACAACACCAGGTGGATCCCTCCGCCCGCATAGCCGAGGGCGAATCCTCTGGCCGAAACGCGGTCGATTGTGTCGGGCGTGGTCAACTCCGGGAGGAACCCTTCGTACATGACGTTCGCAGAAACGAATCCGACTTGGGCGATCAGCGCAACGACGATGGCCAGGCCGAGGTCACCGGCTCCTGGGATAGCCGTGAGGACGGCGAAGATGGCGCCTGTATAGGCGAAGGTTTGGAGAAGGCGTTTCTTCGAGTTCGAGTAGTCGGCGACGGCGCCGAGGATCGGCATGGCGAGGAAGAGAACGAACGCTCCTGCCCCGACGATGATCCCGAAGAATGCCTCCGCTCCCACGTTCCGTCCGAGGATCGACAGTCCCTTCTCTGGGAAGATCGTGTCCCCGAAGTAGATCGCGAACACGAGGCTGCCGGCCGTGATATACGCCGAATTCGCCCAGTCGTACATCGCCCACCCGAAGATGGTTCGCTCGTCGTTTCGCGTCGTTGCGTCCATGGCTGTGCCCTTCAGTCGATCCCGACGCTAAACGCCTTCGCGACCCTCGACGTTGCGTACCGAGCGAGGGGGATCGAGAGCGGCCTGTTGTTCAGTCGACTCGGCAATGTGGACAAGTGGCCCAGTTGGCGCAGAGAGGGCTATGGTTCCAGTGCACAGAGGGATGTCCGCTGCCGCCGTGGCACTTGTTGGTTCGAGGCAGGTTGACAGAACCCGCCAGTGTGCGGACCACAGTGGTTCGCGAATCGACGCCCATTGGAGGCACCAGAAATGAACATCTTCGTAGGGAACCTTTCGTTCCGCGCTACGAACGCTGACCTCGAGCAGCTTTTCGGCGAGTATGGAGCCGTTGACTCGGCCGCAATTATCAATGACCGCGACTCCGGCCGCTCCCGCGGCTTCGGCTTCGTCGAGATGCCCGATGCCGAAGAAGGCAAGAAGGCGATCGAGGAGCTCAACGGCTACGAAAGCGAAGGCCGCGCCCTCACAGTCAACGAGGCCCGTCCCCGCCGCTAGCGGCCGTTATGGCACGAGGCGACGACACCTTTCGCACGCAAGGCGTGATCGTCGAGACGCTCCGGAACGCTGAGTTCAAGGTGCGGCTCGATTCTGGTCTCGAGATTGTTGCGCGCGCATCGGGAAAGATGCGACGCGGCCGGGGGATCAGGATCATCGCGGGCGACAAGGTCGAAGTCGAAGTTTCGGCTTACGATCCGACAAAGGGTCGCATCGTGTGGAGACATCGATAACGCAGTGAAACAATGTTCCGGGCTTGTACCGGAGCGCTCAGTGAACAGCCGGGGTCTTTGATCCCGGCTGTTTCGCGTCTCGGTTGGTCGTTCAGCGTTGAGACACCCAGAAGAGGGTGGCCGAGCCGGTCACCATGAGGCCGATCAACAGCCAGGCGACGATGATTCCCAATGTGTCCACGGTAGACGGACTCTAAATCACACGCGTGCAATTCTCTGGGATTTCCGTAGCAATATGCACTACTACGCTCGGTGTCGAGTCGTCCGGGAGGGACCATGACCGAAGAGCAGCCGGCCAACGTTCAGAGATTCAACGACAGGATCGGGTTCGGGATGATCGTCTCGGCGGTGATCCTTCTCGCGCTTGTGATCTTCGTCATCCAGAACCTCGATGAGGTCGAGGTCGAGTTCCTCTTCCTCTCATTCTCATTTCCTTTGTGGCTGGTAGCCATCATCTTCCTCGCCCTCGGCGTCGTTCTGGGCTGGATCTGGCGTTGGATGTCCCGTCGTCGGCAGAAGGGTCGGAACCAGAGCTGATCCGTCCGATTCGATGACGATGAGGCTCGTTAGGCTATGGGGTTCATCGACCTGGAGGTCTCATGCGCAGACTGTTCTCCATCAAGACTCTGATTCTCATCCTGCTCGCGGCCGGAATCGGCGCGATAGTTGCACTTGTCGTCAACCAGAAGCAGAAGTTCGCGGGCATGTCCGAAGAGGAGATCCGGGCGTACCTCGATCAGAAGCTCGCCGGCAGGATGTCCGAAGATCAGGTTGCCCAGATTCAGGATGCGGTCGTTTCGGCCGTCAAGGGTGTCTCGGAGGCCATCGAAGATGCCGACGAAGCACTCGCCGAAGCCGGCGAAGTGATCGCTGAAGTGGCCGAAGAAGTCGCGAAGGAAGAAGCCGCCGAAGAAGAAGCCGCCGAGGTAGCCGAAGAGGCGTAGCCCGATCGACCGCAGTTCAACAGATCAGTAGAGCGTCTTCCGGGTCTTCTGGGGGACGCTCTTCTGTCGCCTCCCACTGCTCGTAGACCACGGCATCACGGAGCAATCGGGGCAGCACTGAGAACGTTGCGATTGCACCGTTGCCTCTGAGGATCTCAACGGCCTCTCTCACTGCCTGCGTCGCTGCCAGTGAGCACGTCAACTTGTTGGCATCTACCAGATAGCGGTGGAACGCCGCATCTCCTTCGTCGGCGCTACCTTGGTTCCTGCTTCGTCAGTAGGCCGTTGTCCGGAAGATGGGCTGGAAGAGCTCGGTCCGGCGGGCACAGGACCCCACGATCGGGCACTCCTCGCACTTCGGGGGTTCAGCCTCGAGACAGAGGCTCCTGCCGAGCGTGAAGAGAAAACCATCGACTTCTCCCACGTTGAGCCCGGATGCATCGCAGAGTGCCGTGATCGCGTCGTATGCAGCAAACCGGACCGAGGCTTCGCCGACGGCATCGGTCCAGGATCGATCCTCGAGAGTTTGACGCAGTTCTGGATCGGTGACCCGGATACATCCGGTGCGCAGCAGCGTCCGAATGTTGTGATAGTCGGCGATGGGTGCGATCGAACCCGGGTCGGGGAGGCGGAGGAAGTGTTCCGGTCGGTTCGCCAGGATCAGCGCGAGCAGGTTCGCCTTCTTGGCTAGTGGGTCCTCGCCGAACCCGGGAATCTCGGACAGGATCTCGCGGAGGGTCGCCAATGGATCATCCGACGAGTTCGCCCGGTCGATCACGGATCGGATTCCCCCGAGGTGACCCATGGTTGCGCCGTACGCCTGCTGGAGCACGCGATGGGAGCCGACGTCCGGGATGGGACAGACACCGTCATCGTCGACGCATACTTCATCGAAGAGCAGGGGCTCTGCTTCGAGGCGATCTGCGTCGATGACGGTGGGGTCGGCGTTCGCTGCTTTCGTGAATGCGTGCCAGATGAAGTCGGAACCCTTTCTACGGGTTCCGTCGATCGTGGCCCACATCGGTCCGCCGTAGCCATGGTCGGTGCCGGTCCAGAATCCGTACTGGTGCGCCGTGGCGAGAGTGAGGATTTCGAGGGCAAGCGGATCGTCGAGTTCGGGAAACGGTGATCCGCAGAATGTCAATGCCGACCGCTCGGCTGCGACTCGAAGGGACGAACCGACCGACCGGATGCGCTGGTCGTCGACTCCGGCCTTGCGGACGTCGGGAACACCGGAATCCCTCTCGATGCCCGCCTCTCGTGGGAGCCGATCGAGGAGGGGTGACGCTCCGGGACCCTCGATGATCATGGAAGCGACGCGGAGTCCCTCCGTGACGGGATCGGGGTCTTCCTTGAGCATCGAGCCCAGGTATGCCCCAGCGAATGCATCGCCCGCACCGGTCGGATCGAACGCCTGGACAGCTGACGTTGCGTGTTCGGTCCACGTCGACCCATTCCAGCGGCGGACACCTCCTCGACCGGCGGTGACACAGACAACGGTATGGGGCGGCATGGAAGTGGGATAGATCAAGGCGGCCTCATCGCGGTTCGTGAACGCAACGTCGACCGTGTCGAACAGGGTGCGGACCGTCTCTGGGTCCGAGATGGCCAGGCCGATGAAGGTGCCTGCGGACAGGCCACCCTCGTAGCCGCGCTCGATGAGGTCCTCGATCAATCTCAATTGAACTCTGGCCGAAGCGCCGAGAGGTCCGACGTGAATCCAGTCGGCGGTCAGCCACCGTCGGGGGATGTCTGTTCCTCGTATGTTCGGTTCATCGCCCAGTTCGACGTCGACGTACGTTGCCGATTCGTCATTGTCGTAAACGATGTGGAAGGAGGGGAGCGACCCGCTGACCGGGACGAGACCGCTCGGATCGAGACCGCCCGGCCTGAACGCCGCCGCGATCTGATCGGGCAGGGTATGCGGGACTCTGGCAACGAGTCCGACCGAGAGCCCCGTCAGGCGACCAGCGAGGGCGGTGATGAAGCCGGAACCGCCGATAGTCGCATGAGACTCGCCACGGATCTCGATCCGATCGATCGAGGGGGTACCGGCGACGATGAGTCGAGGAGCGTCCATCGCCGCACCGTACTACAAGGATTCCGAGGCAAACCCGACGGCGCCGCCCATGTATTCCGCGGGCTGACGGCGTCAAATACGAGGTCACCAACCCTGGGTATGCGGTCTTGCTCGTTCCGCGGGCTGACGGCGTCAAATACGAGGTCACCAACCCTGGGTATGCGGCTCTAGGTGTGGATCTCCAGGATGTCACCGTCTTCTACTACATGGTCCTTGCCGACCTGTTGGCCGTCGTACGAGCCGAGGCCCCAGACGCGGGCGTGACGGAGCGAAGCAGCCAGATCCCGATGGACGAGAAGAGCGACGTCGCCGACCGTGGCGCCGTGGCGGACGGTGTACGGACGGTCCTTGTCGGCGTCCTTCCCCGGCACCTTCGTGTACACCCGCACAATGTCGAGGCTCCTGAAGAGCCATGGTCCGATCTCGTCGAGACCGTCACCGGTGGTTGCCGACACAGCGATCGCGGGGAAGTGGAGGTTGCCGAGTTCCCGGCAGACGGCGAGATCACCTTCGATGTCGGATATCACATCGGCCTTGTTCGCGATGAGCAGCGTTGGGAGGCGGATCGAAAACAGGTCGTCCTCCGGCCTTGAGCCTGACTCCCAGGATCCGGTGAGTGTGACCCGGCGCTCTTCGAGAATCTCACGGACCGAGACGATCTGCGCAACACACCCCGGCTGGCTGAGGTCCACGACGAAGAGGACACCGTCGGCAGACTGGAGCGTGTTACCGATCCAGGGAATCGGATGCTGCGTCGAGATCGGTGGGAGGTCGACGAGTTGGATCGACGCATCGTCGACGTTCAGCATCCCCGGCTCCGGGTACTGGGTGGTGAAGGGATACGAACCCGCGATGGTGTGTGAGCCGGTGAGCGCCGCGTGCAACGACGACTTGCCGGTATTGGGTGGTCCGAGAATCGCCACCTGCGCTGCACCGTCGGGGTGGATGAACGTTGCCGGTCCGGTTCGTACCCCGCCCTTCGACGGACCGGTGAGCTCAGCTTTCAGGTCCTTGATCTTCGTCTTGATCTCGGCGCGGAGGTGCTCGGTCCCCTTGTGCTTCGGGATCGTCCGATGCATCAACTCGAGCAACTCGAGACGCTCCTGCGGGTCTCGTGCTCGCCTGTAGGCGGCCTCGGCCTTCTTGTAGTCGGGTGTCAAATTCGCCGGCATGGCCCCATTCTGCCTGCTCGACACCCCCGATGTCACGGGTCGGAGGACCCTTCGTATACGTTGGCGATGAGCGGGCACGGGAAAGTCGGAGAAAGCCCCTATCGACGTTCCAGGGGAGTGGAGTACGTTTGGTGTAAGGAGACACGATGAGGATCGCCCTTGTTGCCATGTCGGGTGTCCGTGCCCACAATCCGGAGCTGACCGCGCTCGGCCTCAGCCTTCCCGGATTCGTCGACCGCGGCAAGACGATCGCTTCGCTTCCGAGCCTCGGGCTCCTGACGCTCGCCGCGCTCACCGATGATCGCCATGACGTCGCCTACTACGAAGTGGACGACATCGCCGAGATGGATCCGCTCCCGGAGTGCGACCTCGTGGCGTTCTCCACTTACACCGCCCAGGTGAAGGAGTGCTACGCCCTTTCCGATCGATTCCGTGCCGTGGGTATCACGACGGTGATCGGTGGCCTTCACGTCACGGCCGTGCCGGACGAGGCGCTCGAACACTGTGACATCGTTGTTGTCGGTGAGGGTGAACCCGTATGGCGGAAGGTGGTCGCCGACGTCGAGTCCGGCGCCACCAGTGAGATCTACCGATCGGATACGCTCTTCGATCTCGCCGACGCTCCGATACCCCGCTACGACTTGCTCGATCCCAAGCGATACAACCGCCTCACCGTTCAGACACAGCGCGGTTGTCCCTGGCAGTGCGAGTTCTGCGCCTCTTCGATACTGCTCAGCTCTCGATACAAGGCGAAGCCGGTCGAGAAGGTCTCAGCGGAGATCGAGGCGATGAAGAAGGTCTGGACTGACCCGTTCGTCGAACTCTCCGACGACAACTCGTTTGTCAACAAGCACCACGCTCGCGATCTGGTTGCAGCGATCGGAGGTCAGGGTGTGAAGTGGTTCACAGAGACCGACATCTCGATCGCCGACGATCCTGGCCTGCTGGCGATGATGAACGACGCCGGGTGCCGCGAGGTCCTTGTCGGATTCGAGAGCCCGAACGCCGCAGCGCTGGATGGGATCGAGATGAGGAAGAACTGGAAGCACCAGCGGATCGATCGGCTCCGGTCAGCGGTTGCGACCATCCAGGAACACGGTGTCGCTCTCAACGCATGTTTCGTCCTCGGACTGGACGGGGATGGGCCCGGCGTGTTCGAAGACGTCGCTCGCTTCGTTGACGAGACCGGCCCATTCGACGTGCAGATCACGGTTCTGACTCCGTTCCCGGGTACGCCCATGTATGGACGACTGCTCCGTGAGGATCGGATCATCGAACCCGGGGCATGGGAGATGTGCACGCTGTTTGACGTCAACTACCGACCCGCGAACATGAGCGTCCAACAGCTCGAGACCGGTCTCGTCGAACTCGGGCGATACCTCTACTCGGAAGAGACCACCAGCCGTCGTCGGGCTGGATTCAAGCAACAGGTGGCGGTTGGGGTCGGGCACCACGTCGAGGGGACGGTTGCCTCGTGAACATCGCTCGCACTCGGGCTGGCATCGAGCTGACGGGAGATCGCCTCTTCCGACACCGGATACGGCGCCTCGTCGCAATCAGCTCTGTGGCGCTTGGTGTGATCTGGGGGCTGGCGTTCGTCGAAGAGGCGCCGACGTGGGTCCTGGTGATGCTCGCCGTTGGGTGGGTATCGATGCCGACGATTCTGGCTGCAAGCCTGAACCGCCCCTCGCTCCGCTACGCCCTGGTCGTGCCGGCCGGCGCAGTCTCGGTCGGGCTGATCGGCATGGTGATGGTCGCACCGCGGGACACGGTGACGGGTTGGCTCTTCATCACCGCGGGAATTCTCCTCGGCGGATTCCTCGGCGTTTGGTTCTGGTTCCGGTGGCTGCCGGTGCCGCGCATCCTCGACGACCCCTTCAGCTGGCCACGGGTCACACTTGTCGGCCTGCACCTGGCGCTCATACTCGTTGGCGCAGTCCTTGTCTGGGCCGGTATCTAGGAACTCGCTTCTTCGACGTGGCCGATGTGCCACCAACATTCCGTCATCGCGATGAGGAACGCGAGATCCGCGAGACCGAACACGACGAAGAACACGATGTGCGGGTACACGCCTCCGATCAGGTACCAAAGCGCCACCGAGAAGTAGGCAAGCTTGTAGAGCGCACCGACCGCGATGAGGTCCCGGTTCCTGAAGAGATCGCCTCGAGCGATGAACACGTAGGCGACCCCGATGACGAACAGGAACGCTGCGATCAGTGACAGGAAGCTGGTGTATTCCGGCAATGCGTCCTCGATCCCGAGCACTGAAAAGGCCGGGCGGTAGAAGAACAGGAATACGATGCCGAGGGCCAGGTCGTAGATCGCTGCGATCCAGAACAGCGTTCGGTACCACCGTTCACGAGCAGGAGACATGGGACACCTTCCTTCCATGGTCAACGGTCGTCCAATTGGCCTCCCGGCGGTAGGGGACAACGGCAGCTCGGGAAAAACTACCTTCGGGCCCCCTATGAATGGAAGGCAGGATTCCGTATGGTGTCGCCATGGGGGGGAAGCTCTTACGGTTGACTGATCTGCTGCTGATACTGGTCGTCGTCGGATGCACCACGGAGGGGACCCCCGCCACGGTTCCTTCTTCGTTGCCCGCAGCGACCACGACGGTCGCGACCACAGTGACGACCCCTCCCCCAACGACCACGACGACAGCGGCCACCACGACGACGATCGACCGTGTCGCAGAGATCGAGGCCATCTTTCAGGATCTCGAAGAACGCAGGCTCCAAGCCCTCTACGAAGGCGACGAAGAGACCTTCAAGACCCTCTTCGCCAACGAGCAGTACATGGAGAGAAGCCTCG
>CAXMQQ010000017.1:0-19195 GCA_964195545.1 uncultured Acidimicrobiia bacterium
GTCGAGCCTGCGGACCGTCATGCCACTGGCGATCAGGAGCGCCCGGGACTTCAGTTCAGTGCCGTCCGTCATGACCAGCGTCTTCACCGTCTCGTCGGACCGAACGGCCGCCACCTCCGCTGCGGTGATCAACTCTGCGCCCAGGCGGGTCGCCTGCGCGATCGCCCGACGAGCCAGGTCGGCTCCGCTGATGCCTTTCGGGAATCCGAGATAGTTCTCGATCCGGGAACTCGTGCCCGCCTGTCCACCCGGTGCTTCGCGTTCGATCAGGACCGTCGAGAGACCTTCCGAGGCCCCGTACACGGCGGCGGCGAGGCCGGCCGGTCCGCCGCCGACGATGGCGAGGTCGTAGAACGGTGCCTCGGGAGTCGAGTGGATTCCTGCTGCGGCGGCGAGTTCGTGCTTCGTGGGGTTGATGAGGACTGTGTCGTCCTGGAGGAAGACGACGGGGAGATCGCTTGTGGCTCCCGCGACTGACGCGATGGCTGCGGACGCGTCGGAGTCCCGTTCGATGTCGACGAACCGGTAGGGGACCTCGTTGCGAGCAAGGAACGCCTTTGCTTCATAGGTCGCAGGAGACCAGGTCGTACCGAGCACCCGGATTCCATCGAACGGCACGTCGGCATTCGCCTGCCAGTCATCGAGCACGTCGTCAAGGATCGGGTACAACCGGTCCTCGGGCGGACTCCACGGTTTGAGGAGATAGTGGTCGAGTCCGACGTCGTTGATTGCCTGAATCGCAGCCTCGGTATCGGCGTACGCCGTGAGGAGCAGCCGCTTGGCCTGCGGGAAGATCTGGACAGCGGCCATGAGGAATTCTGTGCCGCTCATCTCGGGCATGCGCTGATCGACAACGAACGCTGCCACCGTCTTCGATCGGTTTCTCAGCTCTTCAACAGCCTCGAGGGCTTCGGCGCCCGACGAGGCTGCTATCACCTGATACGTCGATCCATAGTGGTTGCGTAGATCGCGTCGGACGGCGGCCAGCACTTGCGGATCGTCGTCGACGGCGAGGATTACTGGCTTGCTCATGGGGTCCCCGAGGTTCGTCGTTGAAGGTGAGCCTATCCAACACGAACTTCCCACGCCCGGGATTTGTTTCGCTACGCTCGAAACCCCGACGGGAAGGACGAATCGGTGGAGAACAATGTGCGACTCGTAGTTCTGGGCAGTCGCGGGTCTGTTCCGGTGTCCGGGGCCGATTTCGTGGGGTACGGAGGCGGCACGACGTCATTCGCCCTTGTCGTTGATGACCGGGTGGTTGGGTTCATCGACGCTGGGACAGGAATCGTTCCCTGGAGAGACTTCGGCATGTCTATTGCTCCGTCCGTCGACGTGTTCCTCACGCACTATCACCTAGATCACATCCAGGGTCTTTCGATGTTGGATCTTGTCTGGAGCGATGAACACGAGATCACGATCCATGGACCGAACGACCCGCGTTCGGCGCTCACTTCGGTGATCGCCCCGCCGTGGTTTCCCGTGTCACTCGTTGATGCGCCATCCGTCCGCTTCGAGTCGATCGTCGGGCCGGTCGAGCTCGCCGGGCTGATGATCACGCCGTTCGCCATCGAGCATCCGCAGGGTGCCGTTGGATACCGCATCGACGGGCCGTCGTCCAGCGTCGCAATCGTCACTGATCACGAGGCCGGCTCGAAGCTCGACGGAACCATCGTCGATGCGATTCGCGGTGCCGAAGTGCTCATCCACGATGCCCAGTATCAACCGATCGAAGCCGAGACTCACCGGGGGTGGGGCCACTCGACCTGGGAAGACGCCGTTGCAGCTGCTCTGCTGTCGGGAGCGAATCGGCTGATCCTGACGAGCCTGGATCCACGCCGTACGGATGAAGAGGTAGACGTTCTCGTGCACACGGCCAGACGGCGTTTCCACTCGACCGAGGCTGCCTGCCCGGGCCTGTCGGTGTCTCTGTGAAGTTCGCCGCGGTTGCTCCACCGCGGCTGCGGACGCTGGAGGAATCGGAGCGGACCGCAACTTGGCTCGAGCTCTTCTACGACCTTGTCTTCGTGGCCGCCGTCGCGATGATGGGCACCCGACTCGTCCACGACGTGTCCTGGTCGAGTGTCGCGTCCTATCTGGGATACTTCGCCCTGGTGTGGTGGCTGTGGGCCAGCCATACATTCTACGCCGATCGGTACGACACCGACGACCTCATCTACCGCTTCCTCGCCGGCGCGCAGATGGTGGGCGTGGCCTTGATCGCCGTGTCGGTCTCCCTCGGCGAGGCAGCTTCAACGATGGTGTTCGCCCTGGCGTATACCGCGGTCCGATTGATCCTCCTGGTCCTGTACGCGCGGGCCTACCGCCATGTGGTCAAGACTCGGGAGTTGGTGCGGGGATACCTGATTGGATTCGGCGTTGCTTCGGCTCTGTGGCTCGTATCCATCGTCGTGCCGGAACCGTATCGATTCTTCCTGTGGTTCATCGCGTTCGCCGTGGATCTGGCGACCCCGTACGTCCTGCGGAGAGCCCAGGCGGCAGCGCCCCTCGACGTGTCACACCTCCCGGAGCGGTTCGGACTCTTCACGATCCTCGTTCTCGGCGAGTCGATCGTGGCGGTCACCGTCGGTTTGAGTCACGTCTCGTGGCAACTGTCGACGACGCTCGTCGGCGTCCTCGGTCTGGGGATTGCGACGTGTCTGTGGTGGATCAACTTCGATCACCTGGAAGGTTCGGTAGTCCGCAGAAGGGGAGATCGGCGCAATTGGCGCCCGACCGTGTGGATCTACAGCCACCTCCCTCTGGCCATCGGCCTCGCCATGCTCGGGGTGTCGGTGGAGATCGCAATCGTCGCCGCCGACCACGGACACGACTATCACGGTGCGGAGCGGTGGCTCCTCGTGGGGTCCGTCGCCCTGGCGCTGTCTGCGATGGCTGCGATCCAGGTGGCATCCGTGCGAAGCGATCGAGAGCAACTCCGTCGATCTGTGATCATCAACCGACTTGTCGGCATTCCGGCGCTGGTGCTCATTGGCCTCGTTCCCGGGATCGGTGCGGTGTGGACGATGGCGCTGGTAGCCACGGTGTGCAGTGGTGAGATCATTGCCGATCTCGTGGCCGCGAACACCTGATCCTTCCGTCGTTTGTGCCTGCGACCACCTCAGGCGTGGTCCTAAGCACAATCGATGCCAAGAAGGGCCCGGCGGGGGTGTCGTCGCTAGAGGTCGATGCGAACCGTCATCGCTTCGGTGTCTCGGGCGAATCGTTTGAGGATGACTCGGTTGAGGCAGTGCCATGTCCGTGGCCCGTCGTCCTCCGATCGCATGATGTCCGCAGCCCGAAGAATGCGGAGATGCTCTGAGACCGTCGACTGGGCCAACGTCAGTTGGGCGGCGATCTCCCCCACCGTGTGGGGTTTGCACTCCATGAAGTACTCAACGATCTGAACCCGCGCTGGATGTCCCATCGCCTTTGCGATCACGGCTATCTCATCCCGGGTCAACGGTTCCGGACCGACCGGAGGATCATCGTCGAGGCAGGCGGGCGGCGGTGTCATGCTCTTCAGTTCCATGTCGCTGATCGTACAAAATGGTGCCGGGTCCGTCATCGGGCCAAAAGACCGTTCATCGTCGATGATCGACCAACGGGCTACCGCTCACCGGGGGGGGTGGATCGGGCCGGAAGTCCCTGGTGTTCGGGACGGATGGCTCTATCGCTAATCGTCGAACGCCGATTAAATACCGTTTGTGAATCTATTCACAAGCAACCAGGAGGAAATAATGGCAAAACGACTCCGATCCCTCGGAATCGTCCTTTCAGTAATAGGGCTGATCTTCGTGATCGCCGGCGGCGTCGCCTACACCCAGGTGCAGGACGGCTACGGCTCGCTTCAGGCGTTCAGCGCAGCACAGAACGTCGAGCTCTCCTACAACGAAGACGGGCAACTCGTCGATCGTGGCACCACCGAAGGGGCCGATGCGATCATGGCTCTCTTGACCGAAGACTGGGACTTCACGGTGAAGTCGTCGGATCTCGATCCGAACGATCCAATCGTCAACACGGCGTCGGAGTACATGTACCAGATGGCGACGATCTCGTATCACACCCTTCATGGGACACAGACGGTGGTGCTCGCAGAGGGCACCGAGTACAACGGTGAGACTTTCGCCGCAGGCGAGTACGAGGTCGTCATTCATGAAGTTGGAAGCCCGGAGCGCGTCGCTGCAGGACTTGGCGGCTACTGGACCGACTTCGATCGTATGCATCCACTCGAGGGGCCGGCACGCGGTCAGGCATGGAGCGGCACGGCACACGGTCTGGTTGGCCAACTGGGCGTCGGTACTGTCACCCACTCTGCACTCCAGCTCGGTCTGGCGATCGCAGGAACGTTGGCAGCGATCGGTCTGACGGTGATCCTCGCCGGCCTCGGCCTGATCTGGGTCGGGAAGGAAGAGAAGGCCACCAAGCCAGAGCGCTCGACCGAGATTCCTGAAGAGAAGAAGGAACTCGAGCCGGTCGGCTGAACCAAACAACACGCAAGAAACGAAGAAGAAGGGGTCCCGCCTGTGGCGGGGCCCCTTCCCATCTTCCGACACCGGCACTGATCAGATGCCGGGTCCGAGGAGCGGGCAGAGGAAGAAGGCGTCGCCCTCGTCCATCTCACCGTCCACGTTGACATCGACCCACCAACGGCCGCCAACATAACCTTGGTCACCGGGTCCAAAAGCGGTCTCAAGCTTCACGATCTCACCACCGACGACAGTGGGGATGAGTTGCTGGAACCGACCCTTCATCGGCAGGTCGGCCTTGACGATCGAGTCGTAGGTCAGGCCGGTGCTGAGAACGGTGACCTGCACGTCTGACCCGGGCCGACCGTTGCTGTCTCCCGACTTCCCGTTCGATGCCAAGGCTGGGACGGCCATGACGATCGTCAGAAGACCGACCACCAAGCCGGTCAAGAGTGTCTTGCGCATTGTTGCTCCTTACATCTGTGTGTCGCCGCTCTGACGACAGCCATAACGATGCAGGACTCATCTGAACGGAACCGAAACGAGGACTGAACAAACGGTGAACTCGGATCGGAACACGAGACGAGCGAACGGGTTGCCCGTACGATGACGCTCATGGAAGAGACCGCAGGCACCGTTCTGGTCGTTGACGATGAAGACATCGTTCGCGAGGTCGTGTGTACCTATCTCGAACGGGAGGGGTACACGACGTGTCAGGCATCGGCCGGTCGGGCTGCTTTGGAACTCATCGACTCGGAGCGCCCCGACCTGATCGTGCTCGATGTGATGCTGCCCGAGATCGACGGGTTCAGCATCCTCTCACAGCTGCGGAAGCACGCAAACACTCCAGTCATCCTGCTCACCGCCCGCACCGAGGAGACGGATCGGGTCCTCGGCCTCGAACTCGGTGCCGACGACTATGTCGTCAAGCCCTTCAGCCCGCGTGAACTCGCCGCTCGGGTTCGCACGGTCCTGCGACGTTCGGTGCGGACCGATCCGGCAGCCCCGGAAGTGGACCTCGCCTTCGATGGCCTGGAGATCGACGGACGGAGCCGGGAAGTTCGGGTCGACGGGGAACTGGTCGATCTCACAGCGAAGGAGTTCGACCTCCTGGCATTCCTGGCGTCCTCACCCCGGCAGGTCTTTTCGCGTGGGCAGTTGCTCGAGCAAGTTTGGGATTCATCGACCGATTGGCAGGACGCCTCGACGGTGACCGTGCACATCCGTCGTGTCCGTCGCAAGATCGAACGCGATCCCAACGAGCCCCGCTGGATCTCCACAGTGTGGGGCGTCGGCTATCGGTTCGAGTCATGAGGGCTGTGTTCTGGTTCCTGGGTGCAGTGGTCGTTGGACTGGTCGCGTTCGAGGTGTTGATGCAACCGACGTCGGCGGATCGATTCCAGTTGGCGCTGATCTTCATAGCCGTGGCGGCGTTCGCTGCAATCGTGACGCTGATCGTGGCTGCACTGGTCAGACGGTCTCACTCGATCCGTCGCAGCGTCCTGATTGCCAGCCTCGCGGGTTTCTTCGTCGCTGCCGCTGCGATGGTGGTCGCTGCCCAGCAGATGTTCCTCTCCTCCCACGACCTTCGGTTGCTCCTCATCGTTCTTGTATTCGCCGGCGGGACCGCGGTGGGATTCTCGGTGTTGGTCGGTCGGACGCTGACTCGCGATCTCGAGGCCACGGCGTCCGCAGCCCGTCGTGTGCAGGACGGCGACTTGTCAGCTCGCACGGGTGTGGCCAGGCCTGACGAGATCGGAACCGTCGCAGGCACATTCGATCGGATGGCCACGGAACTTGAGCAACGCGATGCCGAGCGTCGAGCCGACGAAGCTGCTCGTGGCAGATTCCTGGCAGCGATCGGTCACGATCTCCGTACCCCCCTGGCATCACTTCGCGCCGCTGTAGAAGCACTTGAAGACGGCCTCGCTCCGGATCCCGACCGCTACTTGGAGGCGATGGACCGGGACATCTCGGTCCTCAGCTCACTCGTCGACGACCTGTTCCTGCTGACGAGACTCGATGAGGGATCGATCGAAGTAGAGCGCGAACCGATCGATGTGACCGAACTCGCGGACGAGGCAATCGAGATCCTCGGTCCGATCGCCACCGGCGTCGACGTTCGTCTTGAACTTGATGCAGATCACCGGACGATGGCGACGGGTGACTCCGAAGCGGTGAGTCGTGTTCTGCGGAATCTTCTCGACAACGCGATCCGCTTCGCACCAGCGGGTTCGGTCGTCGTTATTGAGGTGAGAGATGATGGGGGAGCAAGGGTGCGAGTTCTCGACGAGGGGCCGGGGTTCGATCCGGAGTTCGTCGACGATGCGTTCGATCGTTTCACGCGAGACGATCCTGCGAGAGGACGGACCACCGGCGGTTCAGGCCTAGGTCTCGCTATCGCCCACGGATTCGTCGAAGCGCTCGACGGATCGATCTGGGCGGAACCGGGTCCCGGCGGCCGCGTCGGCTTCCACCTCCCGGTGGCGAGCGCTGATGTGATCGCCCGAGCGCGACCCGGAAACGCCTGACCATCGATCTGCATGCGAACTGTGGGCTGTCAAGACACCTATACGCATCTGCGAGCCCAGGGTTCGCAGGGCACGTGCCGGTCGGTGCCGACGCCTCTCTGTACTCGCTCCCCAGCACTCCGTGCTCACTACGCCGTCCGCAGACCGACCATCGAGTTGACATCGGTTTGAACAGAGTGATAGATTGCACGCCTGTGCAGCGGTGCACAATCGTGCACTTGATCAACATTGCGATAGCGGAGATTCCGACGAAGACACTTGGTGTGAACAGCGAAGATGCGCAAGCCACCCGGCACGGTTGATCGCGCACTGCACGTTTACCGCCGCCCCATCGGCTCTGTCACAGATACAAGGAGAAAACTGGTATGACCACTTTGAGGGCAACACGGCGGAAGGGGATTATCACTGAGCGCGGCATCGCCCAAGCGAGCGAGGAATCGATCCTGGAATTGTATCCGGAGTTTGTAGCGTCGCTGCCGTCTCCCGAGTAATCACCACACAAATTCGAAGGACCACAGGGGACGACGTGAAGAATCGCTGGATCGACACAGAGGCAGCCGGATACGAGGGAGTCCTCGGACCGTGCGTGTATGCATCGCGCCTCCTCGGTTCCGAGCCGTCGCTCGTGCTCCATGGAGGAGGTAACTCCTCCATCAAGCAGACAGAACAGGGCCTGTTCGGCGAGAACATCGACGTGCTCTGGGTCAAGGGAAGCGGATGGGACCTTGCTGAGATGAGCGCCGACGGCTTCGCGCCCCTCCGACTCGGAGCGATCCGACGCCTGGCCGACCTCGAGTCGCTTTCGGACACGGTCATGGCGAACGAACTCCATATCGCCATGCTTGACGCGGCGGCACCGAATCCATCGGTCGAGGCGATCGTCCATGCGATCATCCCCGCAGCTGCGGTTCTGCACACCCATAGCGATGCACTCCTCGCGATCTCGGGAACCGCTGACGGAGCCGCACGGATCGAAGCGCTTTACGGCGACCGGGTCGTCGTCGTCCCGTATGCCCGATCCGGATTCCGCGTTGGGAGAGCCGCAGCGGTGGAACTCGCCCGGCATCTCACCGGCGACACCGTCGGCGTCGTCCTGATGAACCACGGTCTGTTCACATTCGGCGACACGCCCCGAGAGGCCTACGACCGCATGATCGACCTCGTCACCGAGGCCGAGAACTACCTCACCAGATCCTCCAGCAGCGAGGGAGCCCCCGGCCCGGTCGGTGCAATTCTCAGCGCCGACCGATCCGCCCTCGCGAAGTTGCGGTACGAGATTTCGTCGGCGGCCGGAGCACCGTTCATCGTGAGCCGCCACACCGACCACGAGAGCTGGGCGTTCAGCAGACGATCCGATCTCGCCGATGTTGCAGGGCAGGGTCCTGCAACGCCTGATCACGTCATCTGGACGAAGATGGTCCCCATGTTCGGTCGCGACGTGGAGGCGTACGCCGACCGGTACCGCTCTTACTACGAGGACAACAGGACTCGGGCATCCGCAACCCGGATGCTCGACCCCGCACCTCGCGTGATCTTCGACGATGAGTTCGGGATGCTCACCGCTGGTCCCGATGTCGGTGCGGCCGACGCAGCCGGGGATATCTACCGGCGCACGATCTGGGTCGTCGAGCAGGCCGAGGGTCTCGGCGGCTACGCCGCGCTACCAGCCGGCGACTTCTTTGACCTTGAGTATTGGGAACTCGAACAGGCAAAGCTTGATCGAGTCGCGGAGATCGGTGAGTTCACGGGCGAGGTCGCCGTCGTGACCGGTGCCGCCTCCGGCATCGGTCGAGCCTGCGCCCTCGAACTGCTGGATCGTGGAGCCGCCGTCGTCGGCCTCGACATCAGTCCTTCGGTGATCGACGTTTCTGACGCTGTCGCATTCCTCGGTGTTCCATGCGATCTCACCTCTCTCGATGCGACGTCCTCTGCTCTCGACGCCGCGGTTGAGCGTTTTGGGGGAGTGGACATGCTCGTCGCTGCGGCCGGCCTCTTCCCTGAGTCTGCTCCGATCACCGCCCACGACCCGGCGGCGTGGCGGCGGGCCATGTCAGTGAATGTCGATGCCTACGTGCAACTTCTCTCGCTGGTTCACCCGCTGCTCGTACTCGCCCCTCGTGGTGGTCGTGTTGCCGTGATCGGATCGAAGAATGTCACTGCGCCCGGGCCGGGAGCCTCCGCCTACTCGGCCTCCAAGACGGCCGCCAACCAACTCACGCGCGTCGCGACCCTCGAGTGGGCCGCCGACGGCATCCGCGTCAACTCGATCCATCCGGACGCGGTCTTCGACACCGCGCTGTGGACGGACGAACTCCTTGCGGAGCGCGCTGCTCGCTACGGGTTGACGATCGAGGAGTACAAACGGCGCAATCTGATGAGCATCGAGATAACGAGTGCCGATGTTGCTGGTGTGGTCGCGGCCACGCTCAGTTCCTCCTTTTCCCGGATCACGGGTGCCCACATTCCCATCGACGGAGGCAATGATCGGGTGATCTGAGCTCTGCGACATCGGCCTCGCCTTGCAGGTGAGAACGGCTGGTGATACGCTGAGTGCACGAAAGTGCGGACTCTGCACAGACGTGCAGGATATGCGAAATACGCTACGAAGAAACGATCTCCACGTGAGAGGAAGGCCAGAAATCATGGACTGGGGTATGCAGAGCAGAATGGCGAGGCTGATCCCGCCGGAAACCGGGAAGGCCTTCTTCCTCGCGATCGATCACGGCTATTTCCTGGGACCAACCCGGAGCCTCGAGAAGCCCGGCGAGACCGTCGCCGACCTCATGTCGATCTCCGACGCCCTCTTCGTAACCCGCGGCGTGCTGCGCTCGGCGATTCCCGCGGATGCGACTCCGAACATCATCCTCCGTGCAAGCGGTGGTACCAGCATCGTTGGTCCCACGCTCACCGACGAGCATCTGCTCGTCCACCCGGAAGAGGCGATCCGTCTCGACGCTGCAGCGGTCGGCATCTCCGTTTTCGTTGGATCTGAGAACGAGACCAAGACGCTCAACAACCTCGCGAACGCCGTGAGTGAGTACGAACGATACGGAATCCCCGTCATGGCCGTCACGGCCGTCGGCAAGGAGCTCGACAAGCGGGACTCCCGCTACCTCGCCCTCGCCACGCGAATCGCTGCAGAGCTCGGCGCCAGAGTCGTGAAGACCTACTACACCGAGGACTTCGACCGGATCACCGAATCGTGCCCGGTCCCCGTCGTGATCGCCGGTGGTCCGAAGACCGACGATGCCCTCGAAGTTCTGTCGTTCGTTCGCGACGGCATCGACAAGGGCGCTGTCGGGGTCAACCTCGGTCGCAATATCTGGCAGCACTATGACCCCGTGGGAATGGCGAATGCGCTCCGTGCAGTCATCCATGAGAACGCCGCTCCCGAAGATGCCCTGGATCTGGTCGCGCCGCCTCCCGTGCAGGGCTAGATCATGGAGTTTCTGGCCCGCATCGAACAAGACATCCCGCCGGATATCGATCCAGCACGCCTCGCCGCCGTCAAGGCCGCCGAGGCCGTGCGCGGTCAGGAACTCGTGGACGAGGGGAAACTCCTTCGTATCTGGAGGATTCCCGGCCGACGAGCGGTCTATGTCCTGTACAAGGTGGATGGACCAGACGAGCTTCACGACATCCTGAGCTCGCTTCCATTGTTCCCCTGGATGGACATCGAGGTGACGGCGTTGGGATCCCACGCACTTGATCCGACAGTCGAATAGTTGAGAGGAAGGCCATGGCAGCCGACTACGAATTTCTGACCCCGGCGACCGTTCCGGCCTACATCGATTCGATGCCGAACCTCGCGGGGATCGTCGACACTTCAACGCTCGAAGTAGCCGAGGTCGGCGACGGCAACCTGAACCTCGTGTTCGTCTGTCGCGATGCAGCCGGCAACGGGATCTGCCTCAAGCAGTCGTTGCCGTACGTCCGGTTGGTCGGAGAGGCGTGGCCGCTGACCCCCGAGCGCGTCATCGCCGAGGCACGTGGCCTTGCGGCAGCTGCTGCCTCCACACCCCACCTCATTCCCACCTACTACGGAGTTGACGAGGATCGTCATGTCCTCGCAATGGAGAACCTCATGGGGTGGGAGATCTGGCGGGGAAAGCTCAACGATGGATTCATCCACCGGGGCGTCGCGGCGCTTCTGGGCGAGTACGTCGCCAATCTTGCCTTCTCAACGTCTGTCTTCGCCCTGGACCAGATGGAGGTCAAGGAGCGGACGGCCGAGGCCATCAATCCAGAGCTGTGTCGGATCACCGAGGACCTCGTCTTCACCGAGCCGTACATCGAGCACGACAACAACAGCTTCGTCGACGAGCTCGAGCCTGAAGTCATGGCGCTGCGGGCCGATGAGCGTCTCCGAGCCGAGGTCGGGATGCTGAAGTACAAGTTCATGACCGGTGCAGAGGCGCTCATCCATGCGGATCTCCACACGGGTTCGGTCATGGTCATTGCGAAGGAGGACGGCACCGGCGATGGGCGCGTGATCGACCCCGAGTTCGCCTACTACGGACCGGTCGGCTTCGACCTCGGTGCCGTGTTCGGCAACTACCTGGCGGCCCGTGCCCGGGCTGAGGTGGTGGGTCGCTCCGACGAGTTCAAGGACTGGCTGGCCGGGCTCGCCCAGGAGACATGGGACGCATTCGAAGCGGAGATGCATCGCCTGTGGGCAATGAGACCCGATCCCACATGGACCGATTCGTTCCTCGAGTCGTGGCTGATCCAGATCGAGAAGGACTCCCTCGGGTTCGGCGGCTGCAAGGCGATCCGCCGGATTATCGGACTCGCCAAGGTATCCGACATCGAGACACTCCCGGAGGACCAACGCGCGGTGGCCGCGGCGATCGTGCTGCGAACGGCAAGCACGTGGATCAAGGATCGAGACCGAATAGCAACTGTCGGGGCCTCCAACGACGTGTTCGATAGTGTTGTGAGTGACGTCTTGGCCGACGGTGTTCGGACGAACAGATAGGAGGGCTCATGCCTCGACTCGATCTGGACGATCTGCGGCCGTCGGTCGCGTGGGCCGGTGACCGGATCGAGATCATCGATCAGACCCGCCTACCCGGTGAGCTGGTCGTGGTCGACCTCACGACCGTCGACGCCGTCATCGACGCCATCAACCGCCTGGCCGTGCGTGGTGCACCCGCGATCGGAGCATGCGGTGCTCTCGGCCTGGTCGTCGGGCTCGACGACTGCAGCCCGAGTGATGCCCCCAGCGCCCGGGTGGCTCTCGATACGTTCACTGAGAACATCGGATCGGCTCGTCCGACCGCCGTGACTCTGCGCTGGTCGGTGGATCGAGTGTGCTCCGCGGCATCTGTCGGAGAGACGGTGGGTGAGATTCGAGCACTCGCCTTGGATGAGGCGCTCGCGATCATCGACGAGGATCGCGACGCCTGCGCGCGAATCGGAGAAGCCGGCAGAGTGGAGCTCGCAGGGGCCATCAACATCATGACGCACTGCAACACCGGGCGGCTTGCCACCTCCGGGTGGGGAACTGCCCTCGGCGTGATCTACGCCAAGGCCGCCGCCGGTGAGCCGATCAGGGTCATGGCTTCTGAGACACGCCCGCTACTCCAGGGAGCCCGTCTTACGACCTGGGAACTTCAGGACGCCGGGATCGACGTGACGCTCATGCCCGACGGTTCCGACGCCGCAGCGATGGCCCAAGGCAAGGTCGATGCGGTGATCGTGGGAGCCGATCGGATCGCAGCGAACGGAGACACGGCGAACAAGATTGGCACCTTCTCTCACGCCGTCAACGCTCACTACGCCAGCATCCCGTTCTACGTCGCCGCTTCCCTGTCGATCTTCGACATGACCCTTCCCTCGGGTTCCGGGATCGAGATCGAGCTGAGGGCGGGCCATGAGTTGACGGCCTGGCGCACGGAGGCGACCGCTCCGGACGACGTTGCGACGTGGAATCCCGCGTTCGACGTCACACCGGCCGAACTGATCACAGGCATCATCACGGAGGTCGGTGTGTTGCATCCTCCGTTCGACGAGTCAATTCGAGCCGCATTCACGACGGGAGGCGACCAGTGAGCCCGATCGAGACCAACGGCGACTGGACCCGAGAGACTCAAGCTGTAGCGGACCGTATCCGCACAAGAGTCCTCGATCACGTTCTCCGCCACAACGGTGGCTACATGAGCCAGGCCCTGTCCTCTGCTGAGATCTTCGCCATGCTCTACACGAGGACGCTGAATCTCGGCCCGAGCACGGCCCCGATGATCCCGAGTCCGTTTGCCGGTGTTCCCGGACCGAACAACCCGGGGTTCTTCAACGGTGGCGAGTACAACGGCCCAAAGACGTCGGAGTACGACCGCTTCATCTTCTCACCCGCCCACTACGCCCTCGTGCTCTACACGGCGCTCATCGAGGTCGGTCGCCTCACCGAAGAGGGCCTCAACCAGTTCGACAAGGATGGCAGCACGGTCGAGATGATCGGGGCCGAGCACTCGCCCGGCGTCGAGACCACCACCGGATCCCTGGCGCAAGCCCTCAGCCAGGCTGGCGGGATCGCCCTCGCTCGCAGGCGGAGAGGCGACGCGGGGAACGTCTGGGTGATGATGTCCGACGGCGAGTTTCAGGAAGGACAGATCTGGGAGGCGATCGCCGAGGCGGCGAAGTTCGAACTCGACAACCTTAAGGTCATCGTCGACGTGAACGGACAGCAGTGCGACGGCTGCATGAACGCCGAAGCGTACGTCGACCCCCTCACCGGACGCATCCGGGCGTTCGGAGCAAGCGCCGTCGAAGTCGACGGTCACGACCTCGACGCACTCGACGCGGCGATGAGTGCAGAGACAGGAAAGCCGCACTTCGTGTTGGCGCTCACCGACCCTGTGCGGGGACTCCCGATCTTTGAGGAGCGTGCCCCCTTGCTGCACTATCTGAGATTCACGTCCGATGCGGAACGAGAGCGATACCGGGCCGTCTACGAGGAGATGGTGAGCTGACATGGAGATCGTCAGACGACCCCACGTCGAAAACTTCATCGCCTGGGCGAAGGACAAGCCGGAAGTTGTTGTTCTCACCGCCGATCTGACCAACTCGAGCGAGGTCGGTAAGTGGAGGGATACGTACCCCGACCGATTCTTCGGGATGAGCATGGCCGAACAGAACATGATGGGCTTCGCATCCGGCCTCGCCCGAGAGGGCTATGTGCCCTACATCCACACGTTCGCCGTGTTCATCTACCGCAGGCCGTACGACCAGCTCGCCATGTCGATCGCATATCCGAATCTTCCGGTGAAGTTCATCGCATTCCTGCCTGGGATCACGACACCGGGTGGTGTTACCCACCAGGCCATTGAGGATGTCTCGATCATGCGTGCAACTCCCAACGTGACCGTTCTCGAGACGGGTGATGCCACTGAGGTTGAATCCGTTCTCGACGTTGCTCACGGTGTCGACGGCCCCGTGTACGTCCGGATGCTGCGTGGGGAGGTACCGCGGCTCTTCCCGAAGGATGAGCCGATGCAACTCAACGAGGCCAGGGTGCTCAGCGACGGAGACGATCTCGTCGTCATCACGGCCGGAATCACGACGGAAGAAGCGATGCGGGCCGCGAAGCCGCTGGCCGACGCCGGCGTCGGGATGAGGCACCTCCACGTCTCGACGCACAAACCGTTCGACGATTCTGCGATTCTCGATTCGATAGAGCGATCCCGGTTCGGAGTGGTCACGCTTGAGAACCACACGATCGTCGGTGGTCTCGGCTCGGCCGTTGCCGAAAAGATGGCCGAAGCCGGATCCGGGAGGCGCTTGCTGAGGCTCGGTCTCCGCGACACCTACGCGCACGGTGCCAGCAGAGCCTATCTGATGAAGGAGTACGCCCTCGACGCTTCGGCTTTGGTCGCCGGTGTCGAGGATCTGACAGGGATGACCACCGGCATCACCGATGACGACCTCGCTGCAGCCAGGGTCGAAGCGACGCACAGTCTCGCGAAGGCGGAGGGGCTTTGATGCTGGAGCCGACTGCCCTCGTCGTTTCTGGGGAACGTCTTCGAGCCGCCTACGAGTTCGCCGGTCCGATCTCGGACGCCGGGGCGCGTGCCGAGGCGTTGTGCGTCGAGCAGACGATCGAGTTTCCCGCAGATCTCGTTCCCGACGACGACATCCAGAAGGAGATCGTCGGCCGGATCGAAGCGTTCAACGAGGTGGGGCCCGCGACGGTGAGGGTCGAAGTCAGCTACGCGATCGAGACAACCGGATTCGAACTCCCGCAACTCCTCAATGTGCTCTTCGGGAACAGCAGTCTGCTGCCAGGAGTGAGGCTCGTCGATCTGACGGTGCCACGTAGCCTGTCCGAGAGTCTCGGCGGTCCGCGATTCGGGATCAACGGACTCCGCGAGATATTCGACGCTCCCGAACGACCGCTCCTCGCGACGGCTCTCAAGCCCATGGGATTCTCACCGGAGCGATTCGCCGACCTGGCATACGAACTGGCCGTCGGCGGCATCGACATGATCAAGGACGATCACAGCCTGGCGAATCAGCCATTCGCAGATTTCGGGGCACGGGTGCGGGCGTGCTCTGATGCTGTGCGGCGAGCGAACGAGCAGACCGGATTCAACTCCGTGTACATGCCGAGCATCAACGCCCCTCACGGCTTGCTCGATGAGCGAGTCCGGATTGCCGGCGATGCGGGTGTCGGCGGTCTGCTCATCCTGCCGGGAATCACCGGGTTCGACTTCATGCGAGATATCGCCATGCGGGACAACGTTGCAGTTCCGATCATGGGTCACCCTGCCCTGCTCGGTGGATTTGTCTCGTCTACGACAGGAGGCATTGCCCACAGCGTTCTCTTCGGGACGCTGATGAGGCTCGCAGGTGCCGATGTGTCGATCTTCCCCAACTTCGGTGGCCGGTTCTCTTTCAGTCCCGAGGCATGCTCCGAGATCTCCGCTTCCTGTCTAGAACACATCGACGGTGTCAAACCGATATGGCCCGCCGCAGGCGGCGGCATGACCATGGACCGGACCGAAGAGATGCTCGAGTTCTACGGCAAAGACATGGTTCTCCTCATAGGCGGAGACCTTCACCGTGGCGGAACCCTGAGAGAGAACGCCCAAGCCTTCCGCGCAGCAATCCAGTAGCTGTGATCCGTGAGCTTTGAGTAGGACGGAGCGGTACGCCTTGCGGACTGCGGATTGCGGAATCCGGACTACACCGCCAAAGGCGGCTACTCCTCGAGCAGCGCTTCCGCCAGCGTCTCGTCGATCGCTACCTCGTCGAGGATTCCAGCGGCGATAGCGCCTCGAATCGCTTCCGTCTTTTCGATCCCTCCGGCGACGCCGATCACTCTTGACGCCTTCCTCAGGTCGTCGAGGGTCAGAGCGATCGGGTGCAGGGTCGGTGCGGCGACGCTATTGCCGTCGGCATCGAAGTACCAACCGAACACCTCGCCAACAGCGCCGCCGTCCGTTGCTGCGGTCATCGCCTCTTCGGTCATGAAACCTTCGGCGACGAGCAGCGATCCGCAGCCGATGATGCCGACCGAGACGAGGATGACGTCCGCCGAACGAGCCTTCTTGAGTGCTCGAGCGACCGGGGGAGATGAGAGGAATGTTCCTGCGATCTCGGTCGATGGTGCGAAGCCCGGTGAGGGCACGTGCATCACGCGAGCGTCGAACTTTCGCGCCAACGTGTTCGTGACCTCGACCGCTGCCGTTGTGTCATCCGTTGTCGTATGGCCGAACGCATCGACGAGGATGACCTCCGACGTGGGAATCGGACGAGTCTCGCTGGCCGAGAGAGCGATCGTGCGGCCCCACCCTGCGGCGATCGTCACCGAGCCCGAAGCTGCGATGCTCTCGAGCCGGCGTGCCGTTGCGATAGCGGCCGCGAGAGCGGGTGACTCACCATCGAGTGCGATTCCGACGATTGCTCCCGCGAGTTCATACCTCTGGATCAAGGCCTCAGCGAGCCGTGCAGCCTCGGGGAGCGGCTGCGTGATGACGACCCGAATGATCCCTTCTCGTTCCGCTTCGGTAAGGATTCGGCTGACGGTGGATCGTGAGAGTCCTAGTCGATCGGCGATCTCTTGCTGGGTGAGTTCCCGATCGTGATAGAGCCATGCAACACGGATCGCCAGATCCTGTCGGGTAGTGTCCTCAGCCATAGATGCAGAGTATCATCGACTAGCGCACAGATGTCCAATAGAGCACATTCGTGCAGACACCCAAGCGTCAGGGAGAAGACATGAAGCAGGGTGGCATCCTCCACCCCGAACTGCTGGATCTCATCGCCGCGGCCGGACACGGCGACATCATCGTGCTCACCGACGCAGGACTCCGTGTCCCCAAAGGGGCTCGGCGGATCGACCTCGGCCTCTCATGCGGCGTTCCGACGATCATCGACGTCGTAAGAGCGATGGGCGAGGAGCTCGTGATCGAAGCTGCCATGGTCGCCACCGAGTTCCGACAATGGAATCCGGACACCTACATCGCCACGGTGGCAGAGCTCCCGGTCGAGCCGGATGAACGGCCGCACCAGGAGCTGATGGACGACATGGGCGAGCGGGCCTATGCCTATGTCAAGACGGGCGAATGCTCGGCATACGCATCGGTGGCCCTTGTGTGCGGCGTCAGCTACCTCGAAGAAGTGATCGATCTCTACGCGGAACTCCACGGCGAGCCCCCCGTCTGAGGATCCCCACCCGTCGTTTGTGCTTGGGACACGGATGATCCTGCCCCTAGTCACGAACGACGTCAGTTCGCCCAGTGGTTCGAGATCGACACAGCGTTTCGGGAGTTCCGAACGTTTGTGTCTACGACCACTTGTGGAGTGGTCCCAAGCACAATCGACGCCGTTGAGGTCGAGCCGGTACGCTTATGACTGGAGGAGAGCATGGCTCGTGTCGTAGGAGCTGACGTTTGGAAGAAGGGGTGGATCGCCGTCGTCACCGTTGACGGCTGGATCGCTTCGATTGATGCCTACGACACGATGGCCGATCTCGCATCAGTCGAAACCGACGCCGAAGTCATCGCCGTCGATATTCCCATCGGTCTCCCCGTCGCCCCGCCACGAGCGGCGGATGCTGCTGCACGGCGCTTCATCGGTGCCCGAGGCTCGAGCGTGTTTCCCACACCACCGCGCGATGTGCTCGAATTCGACACATACAAGGATGCGCTCCAGTTCTCCCGGAAGCGCTACGGCGTTGGATTGACGGCCCAGAGTTATGCGCTCAGGGATCGCATCCTCGAGACCGATGCCGTCGCCCGGTCGGATGAGCGGGTAGTCGAGGTCCACCCCGAAGTCACCTTCCGTGCGCTCGCCGGTCGCCCGCTCGGATTCTCGAAACGAACCTGGAACGGGTACAGCGAACGCCGACGCCTGCTGTCGGGTGTCGGCCTGTCTCTCCCAGATCGTCTTCCCGATGTCGTCGGCGCGGTCCCAACCGACGACATTCTCGACGCCACGGCCGGTGCATGGACGGCGGCCCGCTACGCCGCCGGCGAGGCTCGATCCGTTCCCGGCGAGATGCCGCTCCCCGGTTTCGGTGAAGTCATCTGGTACTGAGGCCAAGGCGCGGCCTCTGATCGCGAAGAGCAAGAATGTGTCACAGCGCGTCTCTACGCTGAGGGTCAGAATCAAGACAGGGAAGTGAGAGGTACACGCAGTGGAAGTTGCACTGATCGTTCTGGCCGTAGCCATCCTCGTCGGGGCGGCGATCGTCGCCTGGGCGGTGTTGCGTGGTGGTGAAGAGGGCAATGAGGAATCCGATCGGCGCATCGAGCAACTCGTTGCGTCCCAGCAGGCAGTGACCGGACAGCTGACCTCACTCACCGATCAGCAGGCTGCTTCCATGGCAGCGACAGCCAAGGCCGTCCAAGAGTCATCGGAGCGCCTCACCAAGTCGATGAACGAACGACTGGAGAAGGTGCAGGACCGCATGGGGGAGAGCCTGCAGAAGTCGTCGAAGGAGACGGCCGAGTCGGTCACCAAGCTCACCGAGCGCCTCACCGTGATCGACCAGGCGCAACAGAACATCACGAAGCTCTCCACCGAGGTCGTCGGTCTCCAGCACATCCTGGACGACAAGCAGGCCCGGGGCGCCTTCGGGGAAGTGCAACTCGAGGCCATCGTCGAGGACGCACTCCCGAAGTCGGCCTATGAATTCCAGAGCGTCCTGTCGAACGGGAAGCGGGCCGACTGTTTGATCAAGCTCCCGAACCC
>CAXMQQ010000018.1:0-29871 GCA_964195545.1 uncultured Acidimicrobiia bacterium
CCCACGCCGTCCGGTGCGAACATCTCGATCAAGAGCTCGCCGAAGAAGGCCTCGAAGATCACCGCTCCCTGTGAGTCCGTCTCGTAGCGAAAGTCCCAGGCGCCGAGCCGATGACCGATTCGCGTATCTGGCAGAAGCGGCACCAGGATCGCCATCATCGCCTCGGCCTGTAGCGAATAGGTGTCTTGATGGATTCGCTGGAAGGTTCCTAGATCGACCGACTCGATGGAAAGGAGATCGGCGATCCTGCGGGCCCGGTAGTCGCCCATCGGCATGTTGATCGGGTTCGCGACTCCCCAGTGGTTCAGGTCGTTGTTGGCGGTCACGATGAAGCCATCCGGCGGATCGAGCACGCCGGGCAGGTCGGCGGGGTCGGCGAAACCGCGCCAATCCCACTGTGGTTCCCATCCCGGCATCGGAACGAACCCGGTCGCCTCCTCGTCACGAAGAGGGAGCTGCCCGGACATCTGATATCCGATCCGTCCCGAGCTGTCGGCGAACACCCAGTTCCATGCGGTTTCGAGTCGACCGAAAACGTTTCGCGCATCTTCGACCGTGCGGGCGGTCCAGATGTCCGTGACCGCGTTGAGCGTCGCTGCACCCGAGTCTGACGGAGCCCACCGCGTCGCCAGGTAGAAGCCCTCCTCGAAAGGATCGCCATCGAGTACCCCGTGCAGGTTCTCATGGAACACCGCCTCGATCGGTTCGCCCTTCTTCACCAGGATCTGCTCGCGCCGTTCGGCAAACGGCTCGAAGCCGCCCTCACGTCGGAACTCCCCGTCGCGACAGTCCTCGATCCACGAATCGACCGCGTCCATGAAGCCGTACGTTGCTCCCCAGGAGAGGTCATCCTTCCTCCCAACCAGCGGACCGGCGAGACCCGGCATGTTCGCGGTGAACACGGTGTCGTCCGGGAGTTCGAAGACCTGTTCGACCCACACGCCTGGAAGACGATTCACCTCCAAATGGGGATCGTTGGCAAGCAGGGCGTGGCCTGTTGCCGAGCGCTGCGCCGACACAGCCCAGTTGTTCGATGCCATCATCCGCGGTCCCCCGGCGGTCCACCTGACCGAGTCGGGCACGATGCGCTCGCCGAGCTTGACCTTGTTGAGGAGATCACGATCCAACCGACCGATGCAATCGGGGAAGAGAACCTCGAGTCGCTCATCGTCGACGCCTGCTTGCGCCATCTCAACGAAGAGGCGCTCGATCTCGGCCTGTGACGTCGCAAGCGTCAGGTAGCCGGTCATGCGGGCCATGAGCAACACGTCTCCGATCGTCCACGGCTCGGGTCGGTACCCGAGAGCACGAAATTCCCACGGGCGCGTCTCGGCGAAACGAACATTGACACCGGCGCAGTACGCGTCGACGAGCGCAAGCGTCTCCGGGGTGAGAGCATCCACCTGGTCACCGGTGTTTCCGAACCAGTTCATCCTCCGGAAGAAGCGATCGACCTCGATCGACTCGTCGCTACCGTCGAGACACTCCGCGACGCGGCCCTGTCCGAGAAGTCGCATCAGACCCATCTGCATCGCCCGATCGCGCGCATGGGCATAGCCCATCCCCCAATAGGCCCCCGCAAGATCGTCGGCCTTGATGTGGGGGATCCCATACTCGTCCCGCGTCAGGTCAACTCCGTCAGGAACGCTTCCCGTGATCTTCATCCGATCCTCCCATCCTGTACGTCGAACACGATCGTCACCGGCCCGTCGTTGAGCAAGTCGACATCCATATGAGCACCGAAGCGCCCGTGTTCGACACGAACGCCCTCAACCTCGATCGCCTCTGTGAAGGCCGCGAGAATCGGGGTGGCTTCCTCGGGTCGTGCGGCAGTCGTGAAGGCGGGTCGGCGACCCTTGCGAACGTCGGCGAGAAGTGTGAATTGGGACACGACGAGAATCGCCCCGCCGACGTCGGCGACGCTCAGATTCATCTTGGAGTCAGAGTCCGGGAAGACGCGCATACCGACGGTCTTGGTTGCAGCAACCGTGGCATCGGCTGCGGTGTCGCCCTGAGCGATACCAACAAGGGCGAGGAGACCGGTCCCGATACGTCCGGTGATCTCCCCAGCAACCTCGACCGAAGACCGGCTGACTCGCTGCAGGACGATACGCATCGGACCTTCCTCGTCGATTCGGAGTGCACGGTACACCGATGGCGGAACCCCGCCCCTACACTCGCCGCCGTGATTCGCGAGATTCCTTGGTCGCTCTTTCGCGGTTTCCTCATGGGTGCCGCCGACATCGTGCCCGGTGTGTCCGGGGGAACGATCGCGCTCGTCCTCGGCATGTACGAACGGCTCATCGCGTCGGTGCGTGCCGGCAGCTCCGCATTGGGTTCGTTCCTCCGTCTCGACTTCTCCGGTGGGGTCGAATGGCTGCGGAAGGTTGACTGGCTGTTCATCCTTCCCCTCGGAGCGGGGATCGGACTTGCGATCATCACACTGGCTCATCTCCTCGAACGGCTTCTCCACGATCACGCGGTGTTGATGGCAGCCCTGTTCCTCGGGCTCGTTGCAGGCTCGGCGGTCGTGGCGTGGAAGCTCCTCACCGTTCGCGATGTCCGCCGGGTGGCAGTCATCGCCGGCGTGGGGTTAGCAGTGTTTCTGCTACTGGGGTTGCGCGAAAGCACGTCGAGCGACACCGCCGCCCAAGTTGCTGATCCAGCGATGTGGGCGTTCTTCGGCTCTGGGGCGATCGCGATCTGCGCCATGATTCTCCCTGGGATCAGCGGATCGTTCATCCTCGTCATGCTCGGCATGTACGGACCGCTGCTCTCTTCCGTCACATCTCGCGATTTCGGTTCCTTGATTGTGTTCACGATCGGCGCGGTGATCGGCTTGGCGATCTTCTCGCAGATCCTCCACCGGGCGCTGCGCGACCACTACAACACTGTGATGGCTGCCTTGATCGGATTGATGCTCGGATCCCTCCGGGTGCTCTGGCCGTGGCCGCTCGGCGTCGACAGTACGGCCGTCCATGCGCCGGGTAGCGATGCCCTCGCCGCCCTGGCCGTCGCCGTTTTCGCGTTCGTTCTCGTGCTCGCAATCGAGGTTCTGGGACGCAGGATCAGTCATCACAGCGTCGAGGACGAGGTCGACGAACTCACCGCCGATTAGTGGTCGGCCGCTCTTCGGGATCCACCCGGTGATACCAGGCGATGACAGCGTCCGCGATAGACGCGGCCGGCACTCGATACTCGCCGCGTTCGACCCGGTCCTTCACCGCACGGATCCGATCGTCCCGCCCATCATCTGGATCTGGACTCCAGGTTTTCACGACACCGCGCCGAGGTCGCTCAACTCCTGGATGCGGACGTCGTCGTAGCCGAGCCGTGCGAGAATCTCGATGGTGTCGACGCCGATTTCCGGTGCATCGGCAAACGGGGACGGAGGGTTGCCGCCGATCCGGGGTGTCGGGTTCGGCAGACGGTGGCGTTCCGGCCCGCCGAAGACGTGACGGGCAACGTTGTGTGGATGATCGGGAGCCTCGGAGAGAGACAGCACCGGTGTAACGCAGGCATCGGTCCCGTCGAATCGCTCCTCCCATTCGGCTCGTGTCCGTTCGGCGAACGTGTCGGCGAGTCTGCTCCGGAGTTCGGGCCAACGATCCCGGTCATACTGGTCGGGGAGTTCATCCTGGTCGAGGCCGAGCCCGTTCAGCATCTCGGCGTAGAACGGCGGTTCGAGAGGGCCGACGGCCATCCACTTGTCGTCGCTGGTCTGGTAGGTCGTGTAGAACGGCGCATCGCCGTCGAGGAGATTCATTTCGCGACGATCCTCCCAGAGCCCAACGGCGACCATCTCGAAGAACGGGGCCATCAGTGACGCCGCTCCCTCGATCATCGCGGCTTCGACGACCGTACCGCCGGATCGCCCTCGGTCGTGGATCGCTGCAAGAACGCCGGCAACGAGGTACATGGCGCCGCCTCCGTTGTCCCCGACGAGATTCAGCGGCGGAGCGGGGCGTTCACTGGCGCCGATTGCGTGAAGCGCCCCACTGAGTCCGATGTAGTTGATGTCGTGGCCGGCCATCGATGCGTACGGTCCTTCGCCACCCCAGCCGGTCATGCGGGCGTAGACGAGTGCGGGGTTGGCATCCATGCAGGCCTCGGGACCGATGCCGAGCCGCTCAACGACACCGGGGCGGTAGCCCTCGAGAAGAACGTCTCCACCCGCAACGAGTTTGAGCAGGATGTCGACGCCCTCCGGCTTCTTGAGGTCGAGAGCGATCGAGCGCTTCCCTCGACCAACCGCACCGGCCATCGGATCGGGTATCGGTGGACCACCGGGGCGATCAATCCGGATCACGTGTGCACCGAGCCCGGCCAGGATCATCCCTGCGAACGGAACGGGCCCCAGACCGGCCAACTCGATGATGGTCAAGTCGTCGAGTGGCATCGCGCTCACATCGGGATCTCGGTCAGAGGCGACCCATCTCCTGTTCGAGGCAGATGTGGGTCTGCGGCGTGAACCGGCCATCGATCTCCATCTCGCACTGCTCCTGGAGCGCCTCGATCGCCTTCACCGTCCCATCGCCATAGTCACCGTCGGCAGGACCCGGATAGAGCTTCAACTCCATGAGATCCTCCTGGACCGTGGTGATGAACTCTTCGTCCGCTTCGAGGGCATCGGCAAGAGCCTCGTATGTTTCGGGACCGTGCTCACCGTCGACGGTGATGCCTGCATCAGTCTGGAACTCTTTGAGCGCTTCCTCGGTTAGCGGCCCCAGAATGCCGTCGGGCTCACCGTGGAAGTACCCGAGGATGCGGAGCTCCTGCTGGATGATGTCCGTGGTGAGGGTCGCTCCACCATAAGGAGAGGTCGTGGTCGTCGACGACGAGGACGTCGTCGACGCCGGCGCCGTCGTCGTGGTGGCAGACGTGGTCTCCGTCGGAAACGTCGTGGACGTCGACGTGGTCGTGTCGCCGCCATCCGAAGAGCACGCCGCGAGTGCGAGTGCGAACACTGCCATGAACGCCAGACCTCGTCGGTACCTCATCGGGACGCCCCTTTCTCCGATGCCACCCCGTATCAAGACGGAGCGTACACGAGCCACCACTACCCACGCACATCCAACGCGTACCCAGGGTTGCAGTCCTTGTATATGACGCTGTCAGCCCGCGGAAGGAAGTGATCGACCCCAGTCCTCCATTCCGCGGGCTCACGGCTGCATATACAAGGACGCGAACCCAGGGTTGCAGTCCTTGTATATGACGCCGTCAGCCCACAGAACGCGACGCTGCGTCCTAGCCTCCTGTGGTCATGGCCGTCCCCACCGAAACACCCCCGGAAGGTATCGACTACTCGCGAAAGTTGTTCGTCCTCATCGCGATCGCGATGGCGATCTTCCTCGGAACCGTTGACGGCAGCATCGTCAACGTGGCTCTCCCGACCCTCGTCGACGAGTTCGACACGACCTTTGGCGTGGCGCAATGGGTCGTGCTCGCCTACCTGTTGACTCAGACCACGCTCACACTCATGTTCGGACGGCTCGGAGACATGATCGGCAAGAAGCCCATCTTCACGGCCGGCTTCAGCGTCTTCACGATCGGCTCGGTCCTTGCTGGGCTCTCGCCCACGATCGAGTTCCTCATCGCAGCCCGCGTCCTTCAGGCCCTCGGAGCCTCGATGATCTTCGCTCTGGGTTTCGCCATCACGACCGAGTCCTTTCCCCCGTCGGAGCGCGGCAAGGCGCTCGGGATCAACGGGACCACTGTGTCGCTCGGAATCATGGCCGGTCCGGTCATCGGCGGCATGATCCTCGAGTCAACCGACTGGCGATGGATCTTCTTCGTCAACGTGCCGATCGGCATCATCGGCACTGTGACGGCCATCAAGTTCGTTCCGAACACCAAGCCAAAGGGAAGCCAGCGGTTCGACTTCCTCGGTGCCGGTGCATTCTTCGTCAGTCTCCTCTCATTCCTCCTTGCGCTCACCATGGGCCAGGGCATGGGCTTCACGGATCCGTTGATCCTCGGTTTGTTCGCACTCTCGATCGTGGCGCTGGGAGGCTTCATCGTGGTGGAGCGCCGGGTCTCGCAACCGATGCTCAACCTGGCGCTCTTCAAGAGTCGTGATCTCACTGTGAATCTGATCACCGGCTTCGTCGGGTTCTTCGCTCTTTCGGGGATGATCCTCCTCCTGCCGTTCTACCTAACCGACGTGATCGGGTTGTCGCCACGGGGCATCGGACTCGTCCTCGCAGCGATCCCGATCACCATGGGAATCGTGGCGCCGTTGTCGGGGACGCTTTCGGATCGGATCGGTTCAAGACCGGTCACGGTTGCCGGACTCGCCCTGATGACCGTGGCCTACGGGATCGCAGGAATCTGGCTGGAGGGCGCCACGACGGCCCTCATCGTGGTCATCGTCGGCCTCATCATCGGCCTCGGATTCGGGATCTTCCAATCACCTAACAACTCTGCGATCCTCGGTTCGGTCCCCCACAATCAATTGGGTGTGACGTCGGGGATGCTGACCATCAACCGTACGACGGCGAGCGTCACCGGCATCGCGGTGCTCGGAGCCCTGTGGGCTGCTCGGACTGCCGTCTACGCGGGCGGTGGGGAGGTCGCCGATGCACCGGCGATCGCTCAGGCCGCGGCACTCGCCGACACGATGATCGTCGCCACAATCCTCGTCGGAGTCGCCTTGCTCCTCGCCCTGTGGGCGTGGAAGAGCAAACGCCACGAAGACGCCTGATCACGTCTTCGGCAATGGGTCAAAGTCGAGCGATTCGTTCCACGAGGAGATCGATGAACCCCTGACGGTCCACGTCGGACATGACCATGGCGTTTGGTTCCGCCCCGGTGACACCCCACCAGTCCACAACCGTCTGACCGACGGTCAGCTCCGACTCAGTCTCCACGTCGACCCGGCAGGCCTTCCCGGAGAAGAGGTCCTCATCGACCAGATAGGCGATCACGCACGGGTCATGCAGCGGTGCTCCCGCGATGCCGTACTTCTGCACGTCATGCCGCTCGTAGTAGTCGAGCATGCCAGCCACGGCCTCGCCGACCGGCGTGTCGATGGCCCCCAGCCGTCGAAGATCGTCGGGCAGGACGAGGGCCTTGTGGGTGACGTCGAGCGGGAACACCGTGATCGGAGCACCGCTGTTGAACACGAGAGCGGCGGCGTCGGGATCGACGTAGATGTTGAATTCCGCAACCGGCGTCGTGTTCCCACCCTCGAAGAAGCCGCCTCCCATGAGAGCGATCTCCCTGATCTTCGGGATGATCAGCGGCTCTCCTGCGATCGCCGATGCGATGTTCGTCAGGGGTCCGACGGGACAGAGCGTGACGCCTTCGGATCCGGCGCCGAGGCAGGTGTCGATGATGAAGTCAACTGCGTGCTTCGATCGAGCGGTCGTCACCGGGATCGGCAGATGGGTTCCGTCAATGCCGGTTGGCCCATGAACGTACTCGGCGGTGAAGAGCTCCCGCACCAACGGCCGGTGGGCACCGATGAAGACCGGAACGTCGGTGCGCCCGACGAGTTCACAGAGCTTCAAGGCATTCGTGGTGACGAGCGGTTGGGGAACATTGCCGGCGACGGTCGTGATGCCGAGCACTTCCAGTTCGGGGGAGGCGAGCGCCAAGAGGATCGCGACGGCGTCGTCTTGTCCGGGGTCGGTGTCGATGATGATCGGTCGCGCCATGATTCGCCGAGCTTACAACGGCGGTTTCGCGCTCTGGACTTGCAACGCCCGTTCGAGCTCCGGAGCGGTCGGCATGCCGCTTCTCGCTCCGATTGCCGTCACTGCCAGCGATCCGGCAACGACAGCTCGGCGTACCGAGGCCTCGAGGCTCAGTCCGTCGTCGAGTCCGGCGGCGAGGGTCCCGCAGAACGTGTCCCCTGCACCCGTCGTGTCGACGGGAGTCACGTCGATGGCTGCGACGGACTCGCGTGAGTCGGCCCGGACAATGCGAGCCCCCTCGGCTCCCAGTGTCACGACCGTCACGGGAACGGGGAGGCTCCTCGCCGAGAGGGGTTCACCCGAGCCGGTGAGCGTTGCGAGTTCGCCACGGTTGACAACCAGGACGTCGATCGAGCTGAGGAGAGCGGCGGGAAGATGTGCAGCAGGCGCCGCATTGAGGATGACGATGCCCTCCGATGCAGTGGCCGCAGCGAGCACCGCTTCCATCGGAATCTCGAGCTGGAGAAGCGTCACCGTTGCCGTCATGAGAACCGCCGAAGCCCCCTCTACGTCAGTTGAAGAGACGTGTACGTTTGCCCCCGGGCTCACGACGATCGCGTTCTCCCCAGCATCATCGACAGTGATAATGGCAAGTCCGCTCGGAGCGACGGCGTCCACCGTGAGGTGATCCACGTCGATGCCTTCGCGTTCGAACTCCGCGACGAGGTCCCTGCCAGCTTCATCGGCACCGACTCGCCCCACGAAGACGACATCACGGCCGAGACGCGCCGCCGCGACCGCTTGATTCGCACCTTTGCCGCCGGGCATCGTTTCGTGGCCGGAGCCGAGAACCGTCTCTCCAGGGACCGGATGGTGTTCGACCCGAGCGACCAGGTCTCTATTCACGGAACCGACGACGACGATCACTCCCGCTCCTCCACGATTCGGTAGACAGTACCGCTGGCAGACACGACGTAGACCTCACCCACATCATCCCGTCCGAATGAAGATACCCCCACGACGGCTCCGGTGCCGTCGGTCCAGTCGTGCACCGATCCATCAGGTGCGATCGATCGAATGAACCCAGTGCACCAGTCCGAGAAGAAGTAGTGGCCGTCGAGTTGCGGAATCTCGCTCCCCCGGTAGACGTATCCACCGGTGATGGAGCATCCCTCGTCGTGCCGATACTCATGCACAGGAACACTGAGGACCCGACCGGATGCATCGACCCCCTCGCATGGGCCTGCGAAACAGTCCATCCCCTCGTAGAGCGGCCATCCGAAATTGAGTTCCTGGTCTTCGGTGTCTTCTCTGTTGATTTCCTCAACGTCACCCTGTCCGACGTCGGCGATCCACATCTTGTCGCCATCGAAGGAGAATCTCCACGGATTTCGGAGTCCGATCGCCCAGATTTCAGGTGCATCGAAGCCCCGGTTCCCCGCGAGATCGTACGTCTCGATCTCCGGCCCAACCACGATCCGGAGCATGGATCCAAGGAGCGTGGACTCGTCCTGCCCGTTCCCATACTTGTCATTTGACCCGCCTCCGTCACCCATCCCGATCCAGAGATCGCCGTTCGGCCCGAAGTCGATCATCCCTCCGTTGTGGTTCTTGGCCGGTTGTCGCGCCTCGAGAATCACACGCTCGGAGTCTGGATCCGCCGAGTGGCGACTCTCTTCGACGGTGAACTCCGACACGACCGTCGCGTTGTTCTTCGCCGTGTAGTTGACGTAGAACCGATCGGGGTGTTCGGGGTGGAACGCGAGTCCGAGGAGCCCTTGCTCTCCCTTGAACTTGACTCGCTTGCGGAGATTGAGGAACACGGCGGGGTCGGCGCCGTCCGTCACGATCCATATGACACCGGGTTGATCCACGACGAAACCATCGCCACCCATCGTGGTGTAGAACACCGGCTGCTCGAAGCCCTCGGCCACCGGCTCGAGCCGGAGAGTCGTCCCGTCAAGTGGCAAGGTCGTCGGTGACGGCTCCCCCGGCACAAGTGTCGTCGTGGCTAGCGATTCATCCGGTTCGGTGATCGCCACAGCCAGTGTCGTGGATGCCGACGCCTCCGGAACCGTCGCTGGAGCTACTCCGGCCGTGCACGCAGCGGCGACCAGGGTGACCGCCGCCGCACAGGTGATCAAACACTGCACGTCAGTCCGATTGGACGATGCCCGCAGCCGCTGCCGCCTCGTCGGCCTCGCGAGCCACTCGACGGCCTTCGGCCTCGTCGACCCGGTTCAGGAGATAGATACCGACCACAAAGAACACGATCAGACCGAGAATCGCTGGTCTCGACGATCCGAACATAGTGACCGCCGCGACGAAGAGCAGCGGCCCGATGATCGCCGAGAACTTGGACATGACGGAGAAGAACCCGAAGAACTCGCCGGACAGCGCCTTCGGTGACATCGAGGCATACAAGCTTCGACTGAGCGCCTGCGAGCCTCCCTGGACAACGGCAACCATGAACGCCAGGAACCAGAACTCGATGACGCTGTCGAGGAAGAAGCCCCAGACGGCGATCGCCGAGTAGACGATCAGGGCGAGGATGATCGTTCGTTTCGTCGTCATCGTGTCGGCGAGTCCTGAGAAGAGAGGACGTCCGAGGACGATCGCGACGGCGAGTCCGACCACTTCGACCACGAACAGCAAGCCGAGGATCGAGAGGAGATCGCTCGTTCGCGGTGGCTGCATCACGGTGGCTTCACCGATGACCATCGCTGTGCCGGACGCGGCTTCGTCCGCTTCTCCGGTGTTGACGATCTCGAGGAGATGCTCTCCGGCTTCCGTCGCCACGATGTCGATGTCGACGCCGTCATGAACCGCCGAGTTGTAGCCGTCGATGATGATCGGCTCGTCATCTTCGATCGCGGCCGACCCGTCGATCAGCACGGCCCAGTTTCCCCGGTCCGGTCCCTCGCTGTAGTGAACGCGAACCGTCGTGCCGTTGTATGCCAAGGCGTACGCTGCGCCGGCATCATGGGTAGCGGCGTACTCCCCGCCATCTACCCACACTCCTCCGAGCACCACGGCGGATGAATCGACGGCGTAGTCGCCTTCACCAACCGCGCCTGCGGTGTCTTCATAGGCCGGGGGCCGGGTTCCTGTGACATCCGCGTCGAGAACGAACTGGCTCCCGATCCCGACGAGCGGGAGCATGATGAGATTCCACACGACGAACGCGAGGAAGAACGCCCGCTTCGTTTCCTCCTTTGAGGGGATCTTCCCGAACATGATCGAGAACGGGATCCCGACGAACTGCACCAGCAAGATCGCAGCGATCAACTCGATCGATCCGAAGCCGAGTTCTGCCCCGTAGATCACCGCAACGGTGATGATCGTTCCGATGCCGTCGTTGTAGATCAGGTAGGCAAGGAGGAACTTGAGGAGCTCCTTGTAGCTGCGCAGGTGACTGAACGTGTCTCCAAGCCTTCTGAACGTGATCGAGAGCAGGCCACCGCTCTCCGTCGAAACGGCGGCGGGCGGCTCAGGAATTCGGCGCATGATCGGAATCGAGAACACGATCCACCAAATCGCCACGGTCAGGAACGAGAGGCGTGTTCCGAGCGAGTCACCGATCGCGAAGATCATCGCAATGTTGATGGCCAGCAGCAGCCCTCCCCCGAGGTATCCGACGGCGTATCCCATGGTCGAGACGCGGTCGATGTCGTCATCCCTGGCGACGTGGGGCAGAAGAGCGTCGTAGAACACGTTGCCTGCAGCAAATCCGAGTCTCGCGACGACGAACGCTATGGATGCGATGAGCCAGTCGCCCGTGCCGACGAAGAACAGCATCGATACCCCGAGCGCACCGACGAGGATGGAGAGCGCGAGGAGTTTCTTCTTCCCTCGTTTAAGGTCCGAGATCGTTCCGAGGATCGGAGCGAGAATCGCAACGATGACCAGCGAGACCGAGAGTGTCGCGGTCCAGTATGCGGTTGCCTGGGCGGCGGAGCCGAGGGTGCGTCCGGCAACCTGGCTGTAGTACACCGGCAGAACGGCTGCGAGGATGGTTGTGGCGAACGCGGAGTTCGCCCAGTCGTACAGGGTCCATGCCCGGACCCGTCTCCGGTACTCCAGGTCGCCGATAGCTCCGTACCCGCTGATCGCGTCGCTCACCGTTGGCCCTCCCGCTCGACCGTGGCGGAGCGTAGCGGCCTCAAGCCTCCGACCAGAGGGTTCGCAGCGCTCCCGCAACCGTCACCGGATCCTCAATTGGCGACATGTGTCCGGCGTTTGGCACGACCGTGAGCGCTCCACCTGCGGCAACCGCCATGTGGTCGGCATCGACGACCGGTGAGAGCACGTCGTGTTCTCCCACGATCACGGCAACCGGGACGGAAAGGTTCGACAGGACCGTGGTGCGATCGGGCCGATCCTTCATCCCTTGGAGCGCGGCGATGATAGTTTCGGCGGGTGTCGACTCGATCATGGTGCGGAGTCGGGCACGGGTCCAGGCCGATGCCGACTCTGCAACGAGTACGCCGATCATGTCGGCGGCGAGTCCGGATCGTCCATCGGCGGCAACCCGTTCGGCTGCTGCGACACGACCGGCCTTCGCATCCGGGGGGTCTTCAATGGACTTGGTGTCGACGAGCGCCAGCGTACGAACGCGTTCGGGGTGGTGCTCGCCGAATGCGAGTGCGATGTAGCCGCCCATCGAAAGTCCAACCAGGTCGACGTGCTCGATGCCCAAGGTGTCAAGGATGGCGACGAGGTCATCAGCGTGGTCCTCCATCGAGAGCACGGGGCGGGTCGACGGAGAAGACCTGCCGAATCCGCGTAGGTCCGGAGCGATACACCGCCGCATGCCGGAGAGGATCTGTATCTGTTCGAGCCACATCGTCGAATCGAGCGGGAACCCGTGGACGAAGAGCGCCGCGGAACCACCCCCCCGCTCGCGGTAGAAGAACTCGTGACCGTTGACAGAGATGTGGGGCATTCCTGGAGTGTTGCACATCCAGAGTCCGACACCTCTCATCGGACGGTTTGCCCGGACCGTCCTCACCCGACCGACACCGAATCGGGACATGGCCCGACATCGACGGGTCATCGGGTGATAGCGTCAGGGTATGAACCCGTCACGCATCGGCCTTGCTCACCTTCCAACGCCGCTCGAACCGGCGGATCGCCTCACGGCAGCGTGGGGAGGTCCGACCATCTGGGTCAAGAGGGATGACCTCACCGGATTCGGCCTCTCCGGGAACAAGATCCGAAAACTCGAATTCCATCTCGCTGCGGCGTTCGACGCCGGTGCCGACACGGTGATCACCTGCGGCGCAGTTCAGTCGAACCACTGCCGGGCCACGGCGCTCGCCGCCGCCCGTGTCGGGCTTGATGCGATCCTGTACCTGCGTAGCCCCGACGGAGAGCCGCCGGATACACCAACGGGTAACCATCTCCTGCAACGAATGGCCGGCGCGGAGTGCCAATTCATCACACCCACCGAATACGACAACCGGGACCGCATCATGGCCGAGGCAGCCGCCGAACGCGGAAATTCGTGGGTCATCCCTGAAGGCGCCTCGGATGCCCTCGGAGCACTGGGCTTCGTCGCCGCGATGCACGAGATCGCTCCACAACTCGAAGACTGCAGCATCGTGCATCCTGTCATATGGCACGCCGCGTCAAGCGCGGGAACAACTGCCGGGATGCTCAGAGGTGCCGGTGAACTCGGCCTGGATGTTGAGATCTTCGGCTCGTCGGTCGGTGACCCTGCCACCGAAGTGGAGCACCGCATCCGGACGCTTCTCACCGAATTCGTCGCCGAGTTCGGCGGCTCCCAGATCACTACGCCCTGGAGAATCACGGACGACTACATAGGTCGCGGCTACGGCCTCACAACGCCGGAAGAACTAGCGGTGCAAACCGAAGCGACCCGCCTCACCGGCATGCTTTTCGACCCCGCGTACACAGGCAAGACCATCTACGGACTGAAACGGGAGATCGAACAAGGTCGGTTCTCCAAGGATGATCACGTTGTGTTCTGGCACACCGGTGGAGGCTTCGCTGTCTTTCGGTAGTCGGCAAGGACTCGCCCCTCCTGCCACTTGCTACTTGCTACTTCTTCTACCTTCTACCCGGTTCAGGAACTCCAGCAATGCTTCATTCACTACGTCGGGGCGTTCGACCATCAGCATGTGACCGGCGCCCTCCACGACCACCGTTGTCGCGTCCGATGCGGCGTCAACGATCGGGGTGGCCGCCGAAGGCCTCGTCATCAAATCCTGGTCACCGAGGATCAGCAGTATCGGCATAGACACTGCCGACGCAGTTCCGGCTGCACCCGGGTAGTCGTTGCATGCCGTGAGATCAGCGATGGCGACCCCTGGACGGGATCGCTCCAGGATCGCCGCCGTGTCGCCGTGCTTCCACTCGGGCATACCGATGGGCTCTCGGGCGTGCATCCATGACACCATTGTCGCGAGCATCGCCGGATCATCGTCCGCCACACCCGCCAGGAGATCGGGATTGACGGACATCCGATCGGCGGCACCGAGAAGCGTGACCGATCGGACCAGATCCGTGCGCGCCGCGGCAGCTTCGAGCGCCACCAGCGCCCCCATGGAGTGCCCAACGAGATGAACGGATTCGCCGAGCACCGAGAGATACGCGAGGAGCCAACCGGCGTAGCCCTTGATCGTGACCGACGGCTCTCCCTCGGAGTCGCCGTGACCGGGGAGATCGACTGCGATGGGAGTGAATCCATCTTGGGCGAGGGCGTCCGCCTGGTAGCGCCAGACGGTGCCGTCCGCTGCGGCCCCATGGATGAGAACAACGGTGCTCATGCAGTCACGAAGAGGGTGAGGGCTTCGACGATGAGCGCCGGTCGATCGACGCCGTCGATCTCGACCGTCACCTCGTTCTTCAAGAGCCACCGGCCGGAGCCCTTCTCAGCAACATCTACGAGCCGAATCCGTGCGCGAATACGGCTCCCCACCTTGACCGGCTCGATGAATCGGAGCTTGTCCGTTCCGTAGTTGACGGCCATCACCATGCGATCCGGTGCGACCATGGCCTCCATCATCATCGGAGTAGTGAGCGAGAGCGTCAGGAATCCGTGGGCGATCGTCGAACCGAATGGAGTCTCGGCCGCAGCGGTCGGATCGACGTGGATGAACTGGTGGTCCATCGTCGCGTCGGCGAACAGGTTGATGCGGCTCTGATCGATCTCGAGCCAATCCGAGACGCCGGTCTCCTCCCCGACACGACCCGCCAAGTCCTCCGCCGGGATGATCTGCATGGTCAATCCTCTCTGTCTTTCTCGCTGAGTGGAGATTAGGAGCGCTCGGGTAGTGCCAATGTTCGAAAGGCGTAGGCAAATGGGGACGACCGGTACCGTATCGGTCAACATGCCCCGCACCGTCGTCGCCATCTTGTCCCTCGCAATCATCGTCGGAGCCTGCACGTCCGGACCTTCGATAGGGGACGACGGCTCGACGGAGACAACCGTCGCGGGAGAATCGTCGTCATCAACATCTGGAGTAGTGCTACCTCCCGAAGAAGAGGTCATCCGCGGGACCGTCGATGGAGTCATCAACGGTGACACGCTCCAAGCCGTGGTCGACGGGCAGCGGATCGAAATACGTCTCATCGGCGTCAGCGCTCCGGAAGGTGACGAGTGCTACGGAGACGACTCCAGAACGGCCCTGGCGTCACTCGTCACCGGTCAGACCGTGGTGCTCGCCTCCGACGGACCGGACACCGACTCTGCCGGGCGTGCCCTCCGCTACGTCTTGATCGAGGGGGATCCCGCCGTTCTGGTGAACGCGGAACTCGTCTCGTCCGGTGCCGTTATCCCGATCCACAGCGGACACCTCATGGAAGCCGAGTTCCTCGCTCGCGGCGATCAGTCCTATGCGTCCGGGAACGGAATGTGGGGCACGTTCGTCTGCGGCCATCCCGAAAGCGGTGTCTCGCCCGACCGGCCGCAACTCCGCATCGGTGGCGTCACCCTCATCCCGAACGATGCAGAAGAACCCGATCTGTCTGATGAGCGGTTCGAGATCGTGAATCAGTCGTACACCAGTGTCGACGTCTCGGAATGGACGGTCAGTGACGAGAACGGAGACCACCGCCTCGAACTCCCGGCAGGCACAGCGATTTCTGCCGGTGGAGTTCTCGAGGTCACAACCGCATGCGGAACGAGCGGAGGCGGCGTGGTCTACTGGTGCTCCGATTCGGCGATCTGGTCGCCAGCAGGCAACACGATCATCCTGAAGGATCGACTGGAAAACGTCGTAGAGCGCCGGGCGTATGCCGTAGGCGGCTGACGCCGGTCAGGCGAACCGCGAACCACAAAGACTGCCGATGATGTGTGCCCCGGCCGCCGGCTGTTGTCTGTTCGCTCTTCTAGCTCCCGATCCTTCGTGCCATCGTCTTCATCTCCATGAAGAGCCTCAGATAGTCGGGCCCCCCCGCTTTGGCATTCGATCCTGACATGTTGAATCCGCCGAATGGTTGGATGCCGACCAGGGCGCCGGTGATCTTCCTGTTGATGTAGAGGTTCCCGACGTAGAACTCGCGTCGTGCCCGCTCGATTCGGCCCTCGTCAGCCGAGTGGAGGCCGCCGGTGAGTCCGTACTCGGTTCCGTTCGCGATCTCGAGCGCATCGTCGAAGTCGGCAGCGCGGATCACGGATAGGACCGGTCCAAAGATCTCGTGCTGTGCGAGACGAGCGTCGCGATCGACGTCGACGAAGATCGTCGGCTCGATGTAGAAGCCGCCACCCATGTCGACCTCCGCTCCGCCGGCGACAAGCGTGGCTTCCGCCCTGCCGAGTTCGATCTCTTCGAGGATCGCACGGTATTGGGCGTCGGAGACGACGGGACCGACCTGATGATTCTCGGACGGTGCACCGATCGTCAACGCTGCAGCACGCTCCACCACTTTGCCCACCAACGCGTCGTGGATGGTGTCGACGACGATGAGCCGGGAGCACGCCGAACACTTCTGGCCCTGGAACCCGAACGCGGAGCGCACCGCGTCATCCGCAGCGGCATCCAAGTCTGCGGTCTCGTCAACGATGAGGGCGTCCTTGCCACCCATCTCCATATAGGAACGCTTCATCCACTTCTGATTGTCGTGGACCTTCGATGAGCGTTGTGCGATCCGTAGTCCGACTTCCTTCGACCCCGTGAAGTTGATGAAACGCGTCGAAGGGTGGTCGACCAGTGTGTCCCCGACCTCGGAGCCGGGACCCGGGAGGAAGTTCACCACACCGGCAGGCACGCCGGCTTGTTCGAGGACTTGCATGAAACCCCACCCGACCATCGGCGTGTTCGATGCCGGTTTGAGCACGACGGTGTTCCCGGCAGCGATCGGACCGACCGTCATCCCAACAAGGATCGCCAACGGGAAGTTCCACGGCGGAATCACGACACCGACACCGATCGGCTGGAGCCACGACTCGTTTGTCTCCCCCGGATAGTCGAACACCGTGACCGGTTCATCCATCGCCAGCGCCTGATGCGCGTAGTAGCGACAGAAATCGATTGCCTCAGCCACATCTGCTTCCGCCTCGGCCCAGTTCTTCCCCGCCTCGAACGTCTGCCACGCAGCGAACTCGTAGATACGCTCCGCGATCAGATCCCCCACCCGGTGCATCAACTCGGCGCGCTCGACAGCCGATAGCCCAGACCAACCCGGATACGCTTCCCACGCCGCAGCCAGCGCTGCAACGGCATGCTCCGATGTCGCCGACGACGCCGTCCCCACCAACCGATCCGGACGCGACGGATCGACACTATGGATCACCCGGTCCGTCACAATCCGCTCACCGCCGATCACCAACGGCGCATGAATACCGAGCTCGCCGCTCACGTTCTCAAGAGCGTCCCGATATCCACCAGCGGGAGCCAGTTCAGAGAAATCCGAATACGAAAGGGACCGATACGGCTCCAACACGATATCTCCTCGTGACGATGACAATGCGATGGTACGCCAACGGCGTGGCAGGACCAGAGTCGAGGGACCGTTCAAGTCTCAGAGATACGTGCCGATGACTACTGGATGCAGCCATCTGTGCTCGTCATTGAGGACTCGGCCAGCGTGCGCCGGTTGATCGAAGTCTGCCTGCGTCCGCTTGGAGCTGACATGCGCTTCGCAGAGGACGGCTTGATCGGACTCGATGCAGCGCGGGACGCGGTACCCGACGCGATCATCCTCGACATCGGATTGCCCGGCCTCGACGGCTGGGAGGTACTCTCACAACTCCGCTCGGAACCGGAGATGGTCGACATTCGCGTCCTCGTACTCACCGCCCATGCACAGCCGGAGATGGCCGACCGCGCCGCCGCCGGTGGTGCCGACGCCTTCATGACCAAGCCGTTCCGTCCAAGCGATCTGAGAGATTCGGTGGAGGCCTTGCTAGCGGATGTGACCGCAGCAACGCCGGTGGACCGGTAGATCAAGGTCGAAACCTTTGAGCAGCGGGTTATCAGCTACGGGCAGACCCCAATACCGGATACCGAGTACGGACTACGGACTACGACTCCCCAACAAGTCGATCACAGTCTCATCCGGCACCTGACTGAAGTCTTCGTACCAGGCTCCTACTGCGTAGAACGTCGGCGGCTGAACCGGGCAAATGACGGCCTCGGCAATCCGCTCGAGGCGGCGGATAGTTGCCGGTGGACCGACGGGGACCGCGGCGATGACGCGACCAGCACCGGCCCCTACGACGAGGCGGAGTGACGCTTCGAGGGTCGCACCGGTCGCCACCCCATCGTCGACCACGATGCAGACCCTGTTCGCGACCGGAATCGGGAGTCGTCCCTGTCGGAGCGACCGGGCGCGGCGCTCGACGTCCCGTTGCTGACGATGAGTCTCTCGATCGACGTAGTCACTGTCGATCCCGTACCGCTCGATAACACCCGCGTCCAGGATCGCTGTTCCGTCTTCTGCCACGGCCCCGATAGCGAACTCCGGGTTCCCGGGGGCGCCCAGCTTGTGGGCCACCAGAACGTCGAGTTCGGCTTCCAACCGTTCAGCGATGACAGCCGCGACGGGGACGCCACCCCTGGGAACTCCGAGGATGAGCGGCCGATCTACGGAAGCCAGCGCAGCATGCTTTGCCAGGGCGTCGGCAAGCCTCTCTCCGGCCTCGTGACGATCGCGAAACCTCATAGCCCGAGCGTAGCCCTCCGATGAGATAGCCCGCGAGACGTTCATCAGAAGGGACCGTACGCTTCCGCACGATGCGTCGACTGCTACTTCTGGCCAACCCCTCCGCCTCGGGCTTCACCGGGGCGCTCTACCGCGATGTGGTTTCGACGCTCTCTGCGACATTCGATGTCGATGCCGAGTGGCCACAGGGAACGGACGCGACAAGAGCACATGCGGCACGGGCAGCCGAGGAGGGCTACGAGATCGTTGTCGCCATGGGGGGCGACGGCGTTGTCCACCACGTGGCCAACGGCATCGTGGGTACCACCGCGGCGCTCGGGATCATCCCCGCGGGTACGACGAACGTAACGGCGCGAATCTTCGGTCTACCGAAGCGGCCGAAACGTGCTGCCGCGGCGATAAATGAACTGCCATCGGTTCCTACCCGCCTCGCCAGAATCGAGTCATCGATCGGCGGGTCTGTAAGCGTTGACTATGCAACGTTCGCAGTCGGTGTCGGATTCGACGCCGACGTCGTCGAGCGGGCCGATCGGCGCCCCCACTCGAAGACCTGGTTCGGCGGCGCCCACTACGCAGAGTCTGCAATAACAACGCTCCTCGGCAGGTGGCGGGGTCGCCCGGCAAATCTCCGGGTCGACATCGACGGTGAACGGATGGACGGGGTTGCCGCGCTCACCCAGGTACACCACCCGTATACGTACTTCGGACCCGTCCCGCTCCACATCACCATGGAACCCGTCGACGGTCTCGCCGCCGTCGTCGCCGGGGATCTCGAAGTCCACCGATCCGCTGAGATATTCGCCAGAGCGATCTTGAAACGCCCGATGAACGAGCGCCTCGACGCCAGGGTGTTCAGCTGTTTCGAGAAGTTGACGATCGACGCCGATCCAGCAACTCCGTTCCAAGCAGACGGGGAGCATCTCGGCATGATGTCGCACATCGAGATCACGCCTGCGATCGACGCGATGTTCGCAGTTCGAGCCTCAGAGGCATGCGGCGCGCCGCAGGACGAATAGCGTCAGGTCTCTTCAGGTCGAGAATCGATTGTCATGTGCGGATACGGTATCTCGATGCCTTCGTCGTCGAAGCGGTTCTTGATCCTCCTCAGAAACTCCCGCTTCACCGCCCAGCGTTGATCGGGATCCGTTGTCATCACGACTCGCACGATCACGCCTGAATCTGCCAGTTGGTCGACGCCGAGAACCACTGGCTGATCGACAAGACGCGGACCCCACTCCGGATCAGAGGCGAGAACGCCGGTCTCGTTGGTGATCACATCGATCGCCCTGTCGACCGACTCCTCGTATGCGACCGCAAGATCAACAACGATGCTGCTGGATTCATGCGTGAGATTCGTGGCGACGCGAACCGCACCGTTCGGTATGTGATGAACGCTCCCATCGAGTCCGCGCAGGACGGTGGTCCGGAGACGGACGTCCACCACCGTTCCGGACACCCCGGCAAGTTCGACGACGTCGCCCACGGAGTACTGGTCCTCGAGAAGAACGAAGAGGCCGGCGATGACGTCCTTGACGAAGTCCTGTGCTCCGAACCCGATTCCGATTCCGACAACGGACAGAGACGCGACGATCGGGGCGATTGGCACCCCCCATACGGCCAGACCCATCACGACGGCGATGACCGTGATGGTGAGGACGACGAGCATTGAGAATGTTCGCGCGATTGTCTCTAGACGCTGGGCTCTTGCACGATTCTGAAGGTCTCCGGACTCAACAAGCTTGCGCTGTGTCCGGTCGCTCCAACGGTGGATAAGAACCCGGGCCACCAGCCACACCACGAGCGATACAACGAGGATCGTTGCGGTCTGCCAGATCTCAGTCCACGGTGTTGCTGCCAATATCACGTCGCTCCTCCTAGATCATCACGGGCAATCTCCGCGCATACAACGCCGAGTGCGGCAATCGTCGCTGCGAGTTCGGCTCGCCGCCGCAATCCAAGCTCCATCGGATCGATCTCACCACCGGAGGACTCGATCGCGATCCGGAGCGGTCCCTCGATCTTGTAGCGATCGAGCACGCCGGCAAGTTGAGCAGGTTCGTTCGCGGCTCCACGGATCTGTTCGTGAGCATCATCGGGAGTTCCGGTCCAGACATTCGCATCTGCGGCAAGGCGCCGACCCGCCCGAAGAATGTCGGTAATGAGCTTCACACGATCGGCCCGTCTACGAACGAATGCCCGCATGAGCACGGCCTGCAGCGTGTCGATGCCGATCGGTCCTCCCTCCCGAGGGGCCGCTGCAACCGGCACTACCTCGGGATTACGAAATCCATCCAGCTTCAGGATCCCTCCCAGGTGGGCTTGTACCGCTTCGGCCTCCGCTTCGTCGAGCCGATCGATCTTGTTGAGAGCGAAGATGAACACCGGTTCGTACTCGGTCATCTCAGCCAGGAACTCGGCGTGGATCGACGGGTCGTGGTACTTGACCGGATCGAACAACCAAATCACTGCGTCCGCGAGCGGGAGGGTCTCTTCAACGACCGATCGATGACCGCGGTTGACACTGTCGAGATCGGGCAGGTCGACGATAGCGAGGCCGCTCCCACCATCGTGCTCGACGATGGTTTCGATACCCAGTGCCCCCATCATCGAGGAGATCGCCACATCATTCTCCGGAATCCATGCGAGAGGCTCATCGGTGTTGGGCCTGAGAATGCTCGTCGACACAACGTCGCTGCCGGCAAGTGCGTTGAGCAGACTGGACTTGCCCGAACCGGTTCCACCGGCGATCGCGACAACGATCGTTCCGCTCAGAAAGTCCCTGCGGTTGCGAGCCGCTGCGGCGAGAACTGCGGCCTCATCTCGATCTGTCTGGGAAGCCAATCCCTCAGAGGACGCGACTGCGAGGTCGAGCAGGTCGAGCGCGGGAGTGAGGTCACGTAACATCGTCGGCCGCCTTCACCGGCAACAAACCGGTCGCGGCGACGGCATCTGCGGCTGTCCTCAAGTCGGTAGGCGAGACTCGGCTCGATGGGTCGAGGTCACCTTTGAATGCGGCGATCCTCTTTGAGCCGGCGTCACGAACGGCCACCGTCAACGCCTCTCCTCGATCGTATCTGAGTTCGGGCAGTTGGTCGCGCAGCGCCTTGCGCACTCGTTTCGGTGGGCCGCGATCGAAATCGATGGAGAGCTTCCACATTTCATCGCGCACGACTCTCGAACGCAACGGATGAAGCCATCGACGCTTGATCGAGGACATTGAGACGTCCGTGGTTCTTCGATGCCACTGATCGATGGCTCCCTGATCGATCGACGGCAACGACACGGCTGCATCAGCGACGGTCCGGGAGAAGACGGCGTCCGCGGCCACATCGGCCGCAACGTCGCTGATCGCTCGATCCGTAGCGCCAGCGACCATGGCCGCGATCGACGGAGCGGCGACATCCCAAACTTCATCTGCAGTTGCGGCGAGTTGCCGACGGTCGACTCGCGCCCGCGAGAATGCTTCGTCGGCCTTTCCGACGACGATCCGGGATGCGACAACACGCTCTGCGAGAACTTCGGCGACGTCATCGGCCAATGTCGCACACCGTGTCGCCGCCGCACGATCCCGCTGCTCGATGAGAGCGTCGCGGTCACGAACCATGTCCTCGAGGAGAAGCCGGAGCGGACCCGCCTCATCGCCCACGACACCATCGACGGGTACTCCAAGTTTCAATTCCGCATCCTCAACGAGACCTTCTAGTCCGGACGGTTCCGGTGAGTCGGTCGAGAGCACGACGAGTGTTGGAACACCCCGGTCATGGACAACGGACAGGAGCGTCGCGGTGATCGCGTCGGCATATCGCTCAGGAGATGTCACGAAGATCGCGGCATCGACGAGGTCGAGCACTTCGGAGACCGCCTCCGGGTAGTGCTCAGCGGCCGGTGTGTCGACGAGAGCCAGGTCGTCGAGAGGTTCCGGATCGGAGATTCTGGTGCCGGGAAGATATGCAGTGTCGACGGCCCCCCATACACCGACTTCGGTGGTGGTCGGACGCAGCGGCCCGGAGGTGACCACTCTCGCACCGGCAAGGGCGTTGACGATCTCTGACTTTCCAACACCCGATGCGCCCACGATCGCGACGATCAGTCCGTCACTGGATCTAGGTCTGGTAACGAGGCGCTCGAGGGGTTGAAGCGCCGGCGCTGCGACGCTCGGATCGAGCGAAGAGAGCAGAGCGTGAAGGTGTCGAGCCGGTAGACGATCCATAGGACCCGTATTGAAACACACTGGCGGCCCTGAGCCGCGAGTTGTGAGTTGTGACCGGGGGCAGAGCCCCGTACTGAGTGCTCAGTACTCAGTAATCAGTACGGCGCCGAGGGCGCAAAAAGGTCGGATCCCTCGGGGTCCGCACCATCGCACGAGGCCAGGAGTTCGAAATCTTCATACGGGTAGACGGAGAGGGCGACGTCGAGGGGGATCTGGAACCAGGGACCGTTGGGGTCGATCTGGGTGCGGTGTGCCCGCAAGGCTTGGCGGGCCCGTTCCACAAACGGTCCGACCTCGATGACCGTGAGGGGAGGATCAACAGTATCCGGCCCGATCCGTTCGATCCATCCGCTGTACGGGGACTCCAGGCCGCGCGATGCCATGGCCTCGCTGAGCGTGCGCAACCTCCGGAGCGAGAACACCGGCGCGTAGAGACGATCCGCCGCCCACGGATCGCCGGAAGCCGGGAACCGGGCAGGATCGGCGGCCGCTTCGAAGACGGCCGTGGAGAGTTCGTGGATACGCAGATGGTCCGGATGCGGATACCACTCGTGGTCGTCATAGCCGAGGATGACCTGCGGGCGCTCGGACCGAACGATCGCGACGAGACGCGACAGGATCTCGTCGAACGGGGCATTGACGAACGCGTCCGGATGGCGGTTGTCGTCGCTCCCCGGCATCCCAGAATCGCGGTAGCCCAGCATCACGACGTCGTCGTATCCGATGATGCGGGCGGCGTCTCGAAGCTCGGAACGCCGAACGACCGCCAGGTCGCTGTCGACCACGGAAGACTCAGCCTCTGAGTTCAGGACCTCCCCGGCCTCTCCTCCGGTTGCTGTGATGAGAACCGTTCGAGCCTCGAGATCGTGATACCGCGCGACCGTCGCGGCTCCCTTGCTCGACTCATCATCCGGATGGGCATGAAGGGCAACGATCGTTCTCGGCATCCATGCAGTCAACCACACGGAGAGGCTCAGTGGGCGCCGAGGATCTCGATGGCGGCGGTTCCTTCAGAGCAACTTTCGAGTAGCGGGCACCATCGACAATGCGGTCCCGGTCGCCGATCAACGTCATTGCCCGAGTGGAAGGCGGCCCGGAGCGTCTCGATCATCAGCACGATCTCTCGGGCCGTTGCCTCTGCCTGTTCGGCGGTCGGTTCGATCCCGATCCGCTCACCGGTTTGGATGGAGACAGCCTCGGCTCTCGCCGGGATCTCGCCGCGTTCGAGAGCCCAGACCAGCACATAGAACTCGAGTTGAGGTCCCGAGTCCTCGAGCCACGCCCCCGTCTTCCAATCGATGATCACGGTGGAACCCGACGGATCCTCGAAGACCGCATCGACGCGACCTCGCAGGACGACATCACTTCCCACATCGACCTCGAGACCCACCTCCGCAGCCAGGAACCCATCGGTGGGAAGTCGTTTGAACCGGTCGTATAGGTCCCCCACTTCGGCGAGAACGGGAAGGAGTTTCGACGGCCGGTTCAGTTCGAGCGGAGCCAGTTTCATGTTCAGGTGTCCCTCAGGTGCCCCGATCTCCTGACGGCAGGTCTGGATGAGGTCTTCCTCACGGATCGGTCCGGATGTGAGGTGGCGTGCGAAGACCCGGTGTGCCAGAGATCCCTTGAACGATGCGATCGAGTCTTGCGCGTACACGCCTTGGAGTCGTCCAAGCGCCTGCTGTGGACAGGAGCGATATGTCACGTAGAGCGTCGCCGAAACCGTGATGCGTTCGCCGGACGGTATATAGGGAAACGTGACCATCGACCGCGACTCTACGCCAGAAATGCTTACAGGCCAAGGGTTACAGGCACTTCGGGATGACAGCCATTATCGAAGTCCGTTCCTATACTCGCTCCGGATCACCCTCGCTCAAGGACTCCATGAACGCCCGTCGCACACGCATCATCGCCTTTGTCGCCGTACCGACACTGCTTCTGCTGCTCCCATTGGTGGTCTATTTCGTGGACCAAACAGCCAATCATGGTGAAGTGCCTCGAAACGTCAGCGTCGCAGGAGTCGACGTGGGCGGTCTCTCCCCGGATGATGCCACCGTCGTAGTCAGGGCCTATGAATCGAATCTTCAAGGGCAGCAGGCAACTTTCGTCATTAGCGGTTCGACGTACGAACTCGACCCAACCACGGTGGGTCTTACCGCCGACGTCGAAGCTGCCGTTACCGAGGCTTTCAACCAACGCACGGGCGGATTGATCAGCGGTTTCGTGCCTTGGCTCAATGGCTTCACAGAGCGTGTCGATATCGATCTGGTCATCTCCGTCGACGATGATGCTATCGACGCCCAGTTGGACCACTGGGAGCTCAACGCTATCGAGAACCCGGCGTATGAGGGTGCGATCGACGTCGTCGACGGCGACATCGAGTTCCACTACCCGCAGATCGGTGAGAAGATCGACAAGCCTGCGGCCCACACCATCGTCAGCACCCTTCTGACACAGGCGGAGCGCAAGACCACCGAACTCCCCTTGATCGACTCTGTTCCTGTGATGACGCAGGCCGACGTAGACGATGCCGTCACAACGCTGAGGATGATGGTGTCGAGGCCCGTCCTGCTGTACGACGAGGACCGGAACCTCGTTCTCACCGTGAAGCCTTCCGATATCTCGGATGCCACGATCGTTGAAATCGTCCACAACACGCCCCCGCAGATTGACATCTCCCTGAGCGTCGACCGAGTCGCAGAGTTGCTCGGGGCACATCGTGAGCAGTTTGAACTCCCTCCGGTCGACGCCGACTTCGAGGTCGACATCGAGACCGAGAAGGTGACGATCATCCCTTCGAAGAACGCGACCGTTCTCGACGCGGAAGGTGTTGCCGTTGAGCTACTGAGAGCCGCCACGTCCCGCACGGCAAGGGGAAGTCTTGTCTACGTCGAGGGGGAAGAGCCGGAGTTCACGACGGCAGATGCTGAGGCCCTCGGGCCGATCGAACTCGTCTCGGAGTTCACAACGAAGACACCGGGCGTCAACCGTGTGCACAACATCCATCTCATGGCGGACACGATCGACGGATCGATCATATGGCCCGGCGAAGAATTCTCGGTCAACGAGGTCATTGGCCCACGCACCGAAGCGAAGGGCTACAAGCGCGACGGAGCCATCATCGGCGGCGAGGTCACGTGCTGCGACGAGCCGGCGAACGTTGGCGGCGGCGTCAGCCAGTACGCCACGACCATCTACAACGCGGTCTTCTTCGGTTGCTACGAGGACATCGATCACACGCCACACAGCATCTACATCTCCCGCTATCCAGAAGGCCGCGAGGCAACGATGGGTTTCCCGGGTCCGGATGTTGTGTTTCGCAACGACTCGGATGTGCCGATCATCATCCGCAACTCCTACGACGACAATTCGACGATCACGGTGCAGTTCTACGGAAACAACGGCGGCCGTACCTGTGAATCTGAGCGATCCGGGCGATTCAACTACACGGCTCCCCGCGTGCTCTACAAAGACAACCGGGCGGTGACACCGGGTTCAGAGCATCTTGCTTCGAAGGGTTCGCAGGGATGGAGCGTCACTGTGACCCGGGTCATGACAATGCCCGATGGCACCGTCATCCGCGAGCCATACACCCACCACTACCGCGGAAGAGCTCGCATCATCGAGAAGCATCCGTGCAACCTGGGCATGGAAGCCTGCCCGGTGACCACAACGACCACCACCACGCTCGTCGCCCCTGACACCACCGTCCCAACAACGACGACACCACCCCCCGTGGAGGGCTGAGACCGGCAAACCGCGCATTATCGGACTGCTCCGGTACCCTGACGTGAGCCCATGAAACCGGACCGAAACGCACTGTGATACCACGCTTCGCTCTCTTCGCCCTCCTCCCGATCGCCCTGTTCCTTCTGCCTGCGGGCGTGTTCTGGGTCGATCGTTCGATCGCGGAGGGAGAGGTTCCACGCAATGTTTCAATCGAGGGAATCGACGTCAGCGGCCTCAGCTACGACGACGCGATCCTGACCATTCAGGCCTACGAGCAGCAACTCCAAACCACCCCTGCGATATTCACCGTCACCGACCATCGCTTCCAACTCGATCCCTCATCCGTGTCGATTGAGGCTGATGAGGTGGCTGCCGTCGATGAAGCGATGGCGCAACGCACCGAGGGCGGTTCTATCAGCCGGTTCTGGTCGTGGCTCGGCGGATTCTCGAAGCCCGTCGACGTGCATCTCCCGATCACCATCGATCGCGAGGCTATCGGTGATCAGCTCGACATCTGGCAGGACGCGGCAATCCCCAATCCCGCCTATGAGGGATCCGTGTCCGTCGTCGATACCCAGGTTGTCGTCGAGTACCCGCAGGCAGGAGAGCGATTGGAGATTGCTTCGTCGACCGAGATCGTGGTCGAGACGCTGTCCGTTCTTCCTGGTCGGGAAGCTCGCCTCCCGGTCGTCGAGCATCGTCCGGAAGTGACTGACTCTGATGTCGATGCCGCCGCAGTTCGGGTACGCCGGATCATCAACTCGGACGTGGTTCTCACCAACACCGACATCGACTACTCGCAGACGTTCACAGCGGAGGAGATTTCTCGCTCGGTCTATACCGAAATCAGCACAAACCCCGTCGAAGTCACGGTCCTCCTCGATGAGGCCGTCGTACGAGATCTCCTCGAACCCCACCGGAGCGAGTTCGAGTTGCCCCCGGTGAGTGCCGAGTTCAAGGCGAGTGTCTCGAACGGCGAGGTCTATTACATCCCGGGACGTTACGGGACCAAGGAGGACGCGCCCGCCGTCACCGAGGAACTCTTGAAGGCTGCAGAGGGAACCAAGAAAGGCCCGTTCCCCGTCGCTCAAGGAGACGAACCGCGACTCACGAACGAAGAAGCCGAAGCGTACGGGCCGATGGGCCTCGTCTCGAAGTTCACGACCGACACGCCGGGAACGAACCGAGTCCACAACATCCACCTGATGGCCGACACCGTTGACGAGCATGTGGTGTTCCCAGGGCAGACCTTCTCTATCAACGAGGTCGTCGGTCCCCGAACCCTGGAGAAGGGCTACCTCGAGGACTGCGCCATCATCAACGGTGAGGTCGTCTGCGAAGGCCATCCTGCCAACGTCGGCGGCGGTGTCTCCCAATTCTCCACCACGCTCTACAACGCTGTGTTCTACGGTTGCTTCGAGGACGTGAAGCACAAGCCTCACTCCCTCTACTTCTCGAAGTACCCGGAAGTGATCGAAGCCACCATGGGGTACCCGGATCCCGATGTCGTATTCAGGAACAACAGCGAAGCCCCGGTCATCATCCGAGCGGCGTACACGAACTCGACGATCACCGTGCTCTTCTACGGAAGTATCGGGGGGAAAACCTGCACGGCGGATTGGGGAGACCGCACCAACCCGGAGGAGTTCGAGACCGTCTACGTCGCCGATGAGCCAGAAGAGGGGCAAGAGCCGCTTGATCCTGGACAGGAGAGACGAATCCAGAGTGGCATCGATGGTTTCACCCAGACCGTCACTCGGATCGTCAAACTTCCGGACGGCACGACCGAACGCGAACGGACCTGGACCTGGCGCTATCTCACCCAGGACAAGAAGATCGCCGTGCACGCCTGCATGGTCACCGAAGAACCCGTCAACTGCCCGGTGGCTATCCCGTCATTGGTGGGGTCGACATGGGATAGCGCATACGCCAGCCTGCTTGCTGATGGATACACGGTCATTCGAGTCGATGAGACCGTTGATAGCGAAGCGAAACATGGGGTTGTGTTGTCGATGAACCCGGCGGGTGGCACGTTCGTCTCACCCGGATCGTCGATCACCCTCACCGTCGGCGTCTACAGCGCTCCCCCACCCGAGGAAACGACCACCACCACAACGACAACGACAGCGACAACGACAACGACAGTTCCCTGAGCCGAACGGTCCTGTTTGAGTACGGACTACGGAATACCGACTACCGGATACCCGGCGGGACCGGGCCAGTCGGACTCATCCGTAATACCGGAAGAGGTCGCTGATCACCGCTCCGACGCCTTGTTCTGACACAGTATCCCATCCCCGGCGGCGGGTCACCTGAACGGCGTTCGCCGCCACGTACACGCGATTGATCGCAGGATCGGACTCGAAGATCCTGGTCGCCAGAATCGCGACAAAGTCATCGGGATCCGGCTCAGCAGGTGCCTCATCGAATGAGTACGTTCCCATGCTCGCCAAGTTTCGATCGAGCGTGAAGATCGTGACGTCACCGACCGTTGCCCTGTCGAGCTGTTCAATCGGCTGGCCCATGCTCGACTCCTCAGATCTGGAACTCAAAGTGTAGAACCGGTCGATACCAAGACCGGCGACGTGAGGTTCGAGACTGTCTCAAGTCTCGCAACTCACATCTCGCATCTGGCTAGTGCTTCGGCACTCCCCCGGTCGCGCTTCCCACCCGATGCACCTTCATCAGGTTCGTCGACGCCTGCAGATTCGGTGGTATCCCGGCCACCATCACGGTCGTGTCACCCGTGACGGCGATCCCATGTTCAAGCAGATACCCCTCCGCGAACGTGAGCATCTCGTCGGTCGAGCGGTGGATCGGCGTGCGGAGTGGTGTGATGCAGCCGAAAAGCGTCATCAGGCGAAAGGTCGCCTCGTGGGGCGTGAAGGCATAGACATCAGCGCGCGGCCGGTGCTTCGAAAGAAGCCTCGCCGTCGTCCCCGTCTCGGTGAACGCAACGATGGTGTCCACCTCGAGCCGGTTCGCCGTTTCCACGGCAGCTTGCGCCACCGCCGATGCGTACGGAGATCGATCGTAGAGCATGCCAGCGTGCGGCGCCGTGACGAACTCTGGACTCTGTTCGGCCTCCCGGCTGATCACGTCCATCATCCGAACGGCATCGACCGGATAGGCACCGATCGCCGTCTCGGCCGAGAGCATCACCGC
>CAXMQQ010000019.1:0-101111 GCA_964195545.1 uncultured Acidimicrobiia bacterium
GATGAAAGCCGATGGTACGGGTCCGACGAGGCTCACCAACGAGGCCGCATACGATGGCGATCCGGTGTGGTCGCCGGACGGTTCGAAGATCGCGTTCATGTCGTATCGGGACGGCAACTTCGAGGTCTACGTGATGAAAGCCGATGGTACGGGTCCGACGAGGCTCACCAACGAGGCCGCATACGATGGCGAGTCGGCGTGGTCGCCGGACGGTTCGATGATCGCATTCACATCGGACCGGGACGGCAACGACGAGGTCTACGTGATGAAAGCCGATGGTACGGGTCCGACGAGGCTCACCAACAACGCAGCCTCGGACTCGGAGCCGGCGTGGGCGCCGGACGGTTCGAAGATCGCATTCACATCGAACCGGGACGTCGGCGGCGATTACGACATCTTCATGATGGACCCCGATGGGAGCAATGTCGGTCACCTTACGGACAACCCAGCCGACGAGTTCTCCATGGATTGGGAGTCGGTGAATCGTCTGTCTGTGGCGTTGGTGGATCCTTCGTCGGGGGTGTGGCGCCTACGGAACGAGGCGGGTGTGGTGTCTCAGTTCTTCTTCGGGAATCCTGGTGATTTTCCGTTCGTGGGGGATTGGGATTGTGACGGGACAGATACGCCGGGGTTGTATCGGCAGTCGGATGGGTTCGCGTACCTGCGGAACACGAATACGCAGGGCAACGCCAATATCTCGTTCTTCTTCGGGAATCCGGGGGATGTGCCGATTGCGGGCGATTTCAACGCCGATGGGTGTGACACGTTGTCGATCTATCGGCCATCGAATCAGCGTTTCTATGTGATCAACGCGTTGGGGAAGGCTGGCGGCGGGTTGGGGTCTGCCGACTACGAGTTCTTGTTCGGGAATCCGGGCGATACACCGGTGGTGGGTGACTGGGACGGTGACGGTGTCGATGAGATCGGGTTGTATCGGGAGTCGTCGGGGTTCTTCTATTACCGCAACACGCTCACCACAGGGGTCGCGGATGGTCAGTTCTACTTCGGGAACCCGGGGGACCGGTTCGTAGCCGGAGACTGGGGTGTTGTTGATGGGAGGGAGACGCCGGGACTGTTCCGGCCGTCGAATGTGACGTTCTTCTTCCGCCACACGCTGACTCAGGGGATTGCCGACTCACAGTTCACGTGGACGGGTGCGGACACCGACTCGATACCCGTCGCAGGAGACTTCAACCTCAACTGACACACCGGGACGAACACCAAACAGCCTGTTGGAAACCAATAGAAACAGTCTCCAACAAACCCAGCGCGTACCAGTTCAGCAGCGGAGATGAACGAGGTTGGTGTTGGTGTATTCGACACGTGGTGTTTGTGGTGTCGACATGTTGCTTGTGCGTTTGCAGGCAGGTGCGACACGGACTCCTGGCCGATATTTCGAGGGGAAGGTTGTATCCATTTGCAGATGGGTGTATTATCTGTGCCAAAAGCCGCCGAAAGTGGGCAACATGCAAGAGTTTGAAGACACCACCGCTGCACTGCGTCGCTCCGTATCTGAGATGTCTCGGGGATTGAAGCTGATGACGGAAGCTGAATGGATGGGCGGCTTCGGCGTAGTCAGCCGGGATCTGGAAACCGGCCAGATATGGATGTCGGAAGGTGCCTATCGGATTCTCGGCGTCAAGCGGCGGTCAAGATACGCTGGAGTCGAACTGACTCGCTCAGTTACCCATCCCGACGACCTTGAAGCCACAATCGCAGCAATAGAAGGTGCAATACAGGGCACACCATTCGACATCATCCATCGAGTGATCCATCCCGACGGTGAAGTGCGCCAGGTCCATGCAAAAGGCAAACGCGTCGACGCCGCCGACGGCCACCCGGCCATCCTGCTGGGAACCCTCGTGGACGTAACACCAGACCCCTGAGAACTCGACGAACAGATCTGTAAGTGGTTCCCAGCCGCGAACTGGCCGGACAAGAAGTACTACCTGCGTAGCAGCAGAAGCCTCAAACTCAGGCACCAAACGCAACTCGACCCAATTCGATCCGACACGGCCTGCTCATGACCAACCGCCCGCTCGAGGGAATCCCAAGCTTGATCGCATGTGTGTTCCCCCCAAGTGGGGACGGCCGCGTGCAAACTGACAAGAAACAGCGTGCGAACCTCAGGTACCACGACCCAGAAACCCCCACAAATTCCAGGGTGTCATCCTTGTGCCGAAACCCCTCCATGGGGCGTTCCCAGTAAGACGCCTCCCGTAGGAGAGATCACCGCCGAGGGAGACTGTCGCCCGGCCCGTTCTCCGCTCAGAGGGTCGGGGAGACCCCCATTTGGAGACGTGCCCTCGGCGAGGCCGTCGGCGTTGAGCATGACGACGCGAACAGGGACGGGACGCCGCCCATATTGATGCTCCTATGTCAAGGCGCTTGCGGGTTGGGTGACCGGGTTCGGTGCTGGTACCAACCTCGAGGCTGCGCCCAATAGGCGTGTGCCCAACATCGTTGGACCGAGCGCTACCCGAAGTACGCCTCTACCGCGACTACGGCCACATCGATCGCTCCCGCGGTAGCGCCGCTGTGACGATGATCAGGCCATGCGGCTGGCGAGCACCTTGCCGAGTGCCGGCGTCGAGCGTGTGGAATGACCGAGGAGTTCCCCTGAGCGAGCCTCGCCGTCCCGATGACTGAAGAGTTCAAGGAGGAGCTCGAGGTCAAAGGGATGCTCTGACAAACCCACACGCCAAAGACCAATGCCGCCCACAGATAGAGCAGAAGAGCGACATATGGGAGGGGAACGAGCTCCGGCTGGAGGCTCATCTCGCCGGCCTCGGGCGGGCCTTGGTTCAGGTTCTACGAACAGGCGTCGGGTAGCTAATACGCCTTTGCGACCCGCGTCTGAAGACTCTCCCAAATGCCCATGCCCGCTTCATTCTCGAGGAATCCCTGCGGATAGGCAGGAATTCCTGGTGCGCTGATCTCGTTCAGGTGGGTGACCTCATCGTCGTCGAGATCCCAGTCGACTGCACGGAGATTCTCCTCGAGTTGAGCGACTGTTCTGACCCCGAGAAGCAGGGAACTGACCATTGGGCGACAACGAAGCCAGTTGATCGCGACCTCGCTCATCATGACTTCCCGCTGTTCAGCAATCACTCGGACGGCATCGACGATGCGCCAAGTCCGCTCTGTATTGCGCACGTCATAGGCTTCCAGGCCTCTAGTTGGGTCTTCGCTGAGACGTGATACTCCGATTGGAGTCGCGTCCCGCTGGTACTTCCCAGTCAGCCAGCCGCCACCAAGAGGCGACCAAGGCAGCAATCCGATCCCGCGATCGACACATAGCGGCATCAGTTCAAGCTCGATATCGCGCGCCAGCAGGTTGTACTGCGGCTGCAACGAGACGACCGGGGCCCACCCATTCGTCTCGCACACCTGCACTGCCCTCTCAACTTGCCAGCCGAGGAAGTTCGAGACGCCGACATGTCGGACCTTCCCCGCCTCGACGAAACTGTTGAGCGTCTCCATGGTCTCCTCAACAGGAGTAGCCGGATCCCACGCGTGAATCTGATACAAGTCGACGTGGTCGACACCGAGGCGCCGAAGCGAAGCATCCAATGCCCTCCGCAAGTAGACCCGACCAGCACCTCGATCAGCAGGATCATCGCTCATCGCGAACCGCGCCTTCGTCGCAATAACAACGTCATCACGCACTCCGCGATCGGAGAGCCATCGCCCGATGTACTCCTCAGACACCCCCCGGCCATACACGTCAGCGGTGTCGATGAACGTGCCGCCTGCGTCGACGTAGCGGTCGAGGATTCGGCGAGACGTGGACTCGTCAGCCTCATGGCCGAAAGTCATCGTTCCGAGACCAAGGACGTCTAACGCGAGATCAGAAGAGCCGAGGATGCGCTGCTCCATGCAAGTGAGCCTATGGCCAGCGCAGTCAGAGAGCGAATCGAGCGGCTCAAGCTCACAACCAAAACGCATTCGCTCCCAAAGATCGCATGCCAACAACCGGATGCTGTCCACACGCACATATCGCCCCCTTCTGCCCTATCAGTGGGTGGTTTGGAGTGGGTTGACGCGGTTGCACCCGGTCTGCCTTTAGGTTTCGCGCTGCTGACGCCACTCACTGAAATTCCCCTCGGTTGCTCATCGAGATTCCTCACCCTGGGTCGGGTCGGATGCCAGTTGTTTCCTCCTTTGGGTCGTGGTTCGCGGTTGGCGGCTTGGTGGATTCGGAGCCGATAGGGGTCGCCGTCGATATTGAACACCACCGTGTGGTGACTCGCGGAACAGCGCGTGGTGGCTTCCGCGACCACCATCGCGAGACTGCTTCAGCGCCAAGGCCTATCGCGAGTCGCGCACACACATCCACTGACAGTTCTCGCTGTTGGATTCCTGGTCGGATTCGGGATTCCGGCCTGGCGGAAGCAGATGCGATAGATCATTCTCGGGTTCCTGTTCGTCCCATTGGCGTTCGAGATCTCCGACAGGTGGTTCGAGGCCGAATTCAACTGATCAAGACCGCCACCTCACATCCACCCACATCGGCACATGCGGGCTGCCAGGAACTCATATCGGTTGGTGACTCTTCGGACAGTCTCAGTTGATCGATTGGCGGCGTGCCGACCAGTAGGCAGCCAGCCAGAAGAACCCGAACGTTCCGATGATCACTGCCGACCAGATGCGCTCAGCGGTCGCCTCAACGGCAACGGAGCGAACCACGAAGACGACCGGGGTGGCGATGCTCAGAATCTCGAGGATCAGGAAGCCAGTTGGCGGGAAGGATGACTGGTGAGCCATGACTCCTCCAATCCGTGGCGAATCGTCATTGTCCCGCTGCACCCAGACACCAAAAGGGGCATATGTCACGACCGGTTTCACCACGGAGCGAGAACACTGCGCACGTCATGATCCACTACCCGCCCACATCGGCGCATGTGGGTGGGGTGTTTCGGCCCAAAGATATGTAGCAGAACGTGCTCCCGGGATTTTTCGCACACGACACCGGAATGTCGCGTAGCGTCGAGGGCAGCCCACTCGAGGTGGGCGTATCGAACCGGGGAGGGTTCTGTGAAACGACGAACGGTCCCCGCCCCCAACAAGGAGGAACGCAGGAACATGGGATCAGTGCGATTCATCATCACAGGCAAGGCAAAAGAAGGTCAAGCGGAGGCGTTCGCCGATCTGGCAAGCCGCATGTCCGCCACTGTGAGTGCGAACGAGCCAGACACTACGACCTATAGCTGGTTCGTTGCCGACGACGGCTCATTCGTGAATGAGGATGAATACGCCAGCTCTGATGCTCTCGGTGTCCACCTCGGAAACGCCCAGGGGAACGGGATGCTCGGCGAGTACGTGGCTCTGAGTGACATCGCAGCAGTACATGTCCTGGGCGACGTTGACGATGCCGCAAAGGGCATGCTCGAAGCTTTTGGCGCGGTCCACTACAGCAAGACTCACGGCCTCTAGCTGTGACAACCGGGGAGGTTGTCCCTGGCGGGATGGTGTGACCGGTTGATGAAGGAGTGAGCCCTCCGACGAGACTGTGGGTTGAACGACTCGCAACTCGAAGGAGGGCACATGAGCAACGGTACAGGCCTGCGGCAGCATCCGAACGCGCCGCCGACTGTGGAGGGCCGGCGTCGCATGGTCGCCTGTGTCCTGGATCGAAGCTGGACCATCGAGGCGACCGCTGATCAGTTCCAAATCGATGAAGAGACGGTGCGTAGGTGGCGGGACCGGTGGTTGGCCGATGGCGACAACGGGCTTCAGGATCGGTCGTCGCGGCCGTTGTGGTCGCCAAGCTCGCTGAGAGTCACACTGCTACCCCTCAAAGAGAAGGACCTGCCCCATCTTCCACCACTTCTCGGAACACGTACGCGGAGACCGTTTCGCGCCGTGAACATGGCTACTGAAGCGTTGCCTTCTTGACCGGTCCCAGGTCATGTCTCCTCCGGAGAGCCTCGTCCGCAGGATGCCCTTGTCCAGGTGTAGTCCATCAGCCGATTCTCTGTCGTCGGGAGGTAGCGTGCTGCCCAGGATCGTTGTAGTCCAACGGCTTCGGACTCCTACGAATCACCCTCCATTGACCGCACCTGCGTAGCGTGGCTGACCGGCCGATACTGCGGTGTGGCCAACATCATCGCCCATAGAGGTGCACGGAGCCTCGCACCGGAGAACACCCTTGCTGCTGCCCGGACGGCATACGCGGTCGGTGCCGACATGTGGGAGACGGACGCCGCCGTCACCGCCGACGCTCGGCTGGTTCTGATGCACGACGATGCAATGATGCGGACGACCAACGTCGCAGACGTGTTCCCCGATCGGATCCCGTCACCCTTCTCCACATACACTCTGGACGAGATCAGGTCGCTCGACGCTGGCTCGTGGTTCAAGCGTGACGACCCGTTCGGACAGGTCTCCGCGGGCTTGGTGGGACCGGCCGAACTCGCCGCCTATGCAGGGGAGCAGATCCCGACGCTCCGAGAAGCCTTCGAATTGACGCTCGAGTTGAACTGGTTCGTCAACGTCGAACTCAAAACCCAGCCGGCGCCACACGATACCTTCGACGTCGTGAGCGCGGTCCTGGCGGTGGCAGAAGACGTGGGGATCGGACCCGATCACCTCCTGTTCTCCTCGGCACAGCACGAATGGTTGAAGACCGTGAAGAAGCGCAGGCCCACCTTCGAAGTCCAAGCCATCCTGGGTCTCTTCCCCGAGGACCTCATCGACCTCACGGACACGTTCTTCGACACGTTCAACCCCCGATTCACACGCCTGTCATTCGAATGGATCAAAGAGCAACTCGCCCTCGGGACCAAGCTCAATCCCTACACTGTCAACGATCACGAAACCATCTCTCGGCTCGTCGAGATCGGCATCACCGGTCTCATCACCGACTTCCCGCAACGAGGAGTGCGATGACGCCTTCCCCCACGACCCTGGCCCCGCACCGGTTCTGCATCGTCAACTGCTACCCGGAGGCCAGTCGTGACAGCTTCGACCGATCCGACGTGGGCCACCCCCATGACATGTTCAAGGACTTCCTGCGAAGAGAGGCACCCAACGCGACCACCGACGTCGTCTACGCCGCCGATCCGGAGTTCTCCCTCCCGCCCGGCACGTCGATCGAGGACTTCGATGGATTCATATGGACGGGCTCGGATCTCAACGCCTATCGCACGGAAGACCCGCCCGTCGCCATGCAGATCTTCTTCGCCGGAGCGCTGATGCAGTCGGGAGCCGCCAGTTGGGGAAGCTGCTGGGGCATTCAACTCGCCTCCCTCGTGAGCGGTGGTGAAGTCGCCGTGAACCCCCTCGGCCGGGACTGGGGTATAGCTCGCGACATCGAATTGACCGATGCGGCTCGCACATCGCCGATGCTGGAAGGGAAGCCAGCGAAGTTCGACGGCTTCATCATGCATCTCGACGAGGTCACACGCCTGCCTGACAACACACCGCTGCTCGCAACGAACAGCCACACGCATGTCCAGGCTGCCGTCATCGAAGACGGGGATGCAGCATTCTGGAGTACCCAATACCACCCCGAGTACAACCTGCACGAGATGGGTCGCCTGATCGCTGCGAGGGGTACTGTCCTGGTGAAGGAAGGCCTGTTCCCCGATGAAGCGGCAGTCGCGACCTATGCAGCAAAGATGACCGAACTTGCTGCCAACCCTGCTTCCGTAGAGCTGAGAGAGGAACTCGGCGTCGACGACGACATCATCGACCCGCTCATCCGGGAAGTCGAATTGCGTAACTGGCTTCGGTTCGTCGACTCGCGAACGAAGTAGCGGTCCGTAGTGGTCGATAGCCGGCTGACCGCGGGCGGCAACTAGCATCCCCCGGACATGATCTTCTCCGATAGAACGATCATCGAAGCCATCGAGAGCGGTCGCGTCTCCATCGATCCATTCGATCGCGCCCTCGTTCAGCCGTCGAGTGTCGACGTTCGCTGTGACCACCGATTCCGCGTCTTTGAGAACCACCGGTACCCGCTGATCGACCCGAAGGCCCTGCAATCCGATCTCACGAGCGAAGTCGAAGCGAGCACGGACCAGCCGTTCATCCTCCATCCCGGCGAGTTCGCACTCGGCACCACGCTCGAGACGATCCGCCTTGGAGATGATGATGTCGTCGCCCGTCTCGAAGGCAAGTCGTCGCTCGGCCGACTCGGTCTCCTCATCCACTCAACAGCGGGGTTCGTCGACCCCGGTTTCAGCGGACAGGTCACGCTCGAACTCTCCAACGTCGCAAACCTCCCGATTGCCATCTACCCCGGTATGAAGATCGGTCAGGTCAGCTTCTATCAGATGACCACGGCGGCCGAGCACCCCTACGGCTCAGCGGCGCTCGGATCGAAGTACCAGGGACAAACTGGCCCCACAGCGAGCCGGATGCACAGAGACTTCCAAGGGAGAGACGATGGCTAGACCGGCAGTGGCGCGCGTCGCGTCGATCATGCTCGACTGCAACGACCTCGATGGGATGGTGTCGTTCTGGGGGTCGGTTCTCGAACTGAAGGAGAAGAACCGCTTCCCCGGCTACGTATGGATGACTCGCACCTCACGCGGTGGTCCGGCGCTGGCCTTCCAGCAGGTCTCGGAAAAGAAGGCGACGAAGAATCGCCTCCACCTAGATCTCAGCGCCGTCGACCCCGAGGCGTTGATCTCGCACGTCGAGGAACTCGGCGGAGAACGGATCCAAGATCACGACATCGCAGGGTTCCATTGGACCGTCTGTGCCGATCCTGAGGGCAACGAGTTCTGCGTCACGAAGAGCGAGTAGTCAGTATCGCGTCGGGAGCGGGCCCCGCCGCTCTCGTCGTCCTCTCGGTTCGACGTCTCGGAGACGGAATTGATCGACATTCGGACCGATCTCGATCCTCTTCGGAGCTGCTACTCGCGGAATCGGGCTGGTATCCCAACTCCGCAGTTCGGGAGGGGGAATTTCGACTATGCGTCGCCAGGCATTACTTCCCGTCGGCGTTGCGTGCCTCCTTCGCCGCTCGCGCGACAAAGTACTTCGCCTGCGGGTGGTGGGCAATCAGTGCGGATGTAGTCTGCTCCGGTTGGTATTGGTACGCGGTCTCGGCGCCTACCGACACACCGATCCGTTCGGCGTCGAGCAGTCGAGCAACGCGCTCGTTGTCCTCGAGATCGGGACATGCCGGATATCCCCACGAGTATCGCCCTCCCCGGTAGCGCTGCCGGAACAGGCCACCGATGCTCGGACCGTCCTCATCTCCGAATCCCCACTCCGTCCGGATGTGCCGGTGCCACATCTCCGCCAACGCTTCGGCCATCTCAACGCCAAGCCCGTGGAGCAGGAGATAGTCGCTGTACCGATCCGCTTCGAACAGTTCCGCAGCCCGCTGTGAAGCGCGCTCTCCCATCGTGACGATATGGAACGCCGCGTAATCGCTGCGGTCGTCGGTGATCGGCAGGAAGAAGTCGGCGATGCAGAGCCATGGGTCGCGTGATTGGCGCGGGAACCCGAAGCGTGTCTGCTCGGTGCTGCGCGTCTCGTCGGTCCAGACCACTAGTTCATCGCCGTCGGCGTTGACGGGAAAGTATCCGTAGACGACCTGTGGAACGAGGAGATCATCGGCTCTTGCCTTCGCCAACTGCTCGCGAAGTACCCGGCGCAGCCTGTTCCTGAAGGTTTCGTCGGTCTCTGCTGCCGTGGGTCGGAATTGCCATTGATTCCTGTACAACGCCGTCTCGTTGAGATATGCGGCGATCTCGTCGATCGCCGCGCCCTTCACCACGCGGCTTCCGATGAACGGAGGCTTGAAGATCGGTACGTCGAGGGCGACTGAGGGCGACCTCGCCGGTACGGGGGCGTCAACATCGCTCCGTTTCGTCGCGGCGACGGGTTTGTCTCTCCGCACGGGAGCCGGCTCTCCGGCGGCGATCCGTTGCATGGCGTCGAGACCGGAGAAGGCGTTCTTGCCGTAGTACAGGGGTCCGGGATAGCGGTCGCGGAGGTCGCTCTCGACATATGACCTGGTCAACGCTGCGCCCCCGAGCAGAACCGGAACGTCGCCCAATCCTCGGTGAACAAGTTCGTCGAGATTGTTTCGCATGATCAGGGTGCTCTTTACGAGCAGACCGCTCATGCCGATCGCATCGGCGCCGGTCCGTTCATATGCCTCGATGAGTTCGTTCACGCCGACCTTGATGCCAAGGTTGTGAACCTCGAACCCATTGTTCGACAAGATGATGTCCACGAGGTTCTTTCCGATGTCGTGAACATCCCCGGCGACAGTCGCCAATACGACCGATCCCCTCGCTGCAGCATCGGTGTGCTCCATCATGGGTTCGAGATAGGCGACCGACGCCTTCATCGTTTCGGCCGAGCGCAGGACGAAGGGCAGTTGCATGTCACCGGATGCGAAGAGTTCGCCGACTGTCCTCATCCCCGAGAGCAACACATCGTTGACCAGTCCGAGCGGGCTGTGCCCGGCGGAAAGACCTTCGTCGAGTTCCTCGTCGAGGCCGGTCCGGTTCCCGTCGACGATCCGCTGTTCGAGACGGCGCTCCACCGGCCAATCCAGACGCTCATCCTCGCTCTCAGTTTCGACGACTGCGTCCGCAAAGACGGTGAGTAGCGCTTCGAGCGGGTCGTAGTTGGGTTCACGACGGTCATATATCAAGTCTTCGCAGATTCTCTGTTCCTCGTCGGCAATGAGATGCAGCGGTTCGATGCGCCCGGCATGGATGATCGCGGCGTCCAATCCGGCGTCGAGACACTCGTGGAGGAACACGGAGTTGAGTGCCTTGCGAGCCGCCGGATTCAGTCCGAACGACACGTTGGACACACCCAGGATGGTGGCACTCGTCGGGAACTCCTCTTTGAGGCACCGAATCGCTTCGATGGTCTCCAGCGCATCCGCTCGTAGATCGTCATCACCAGTGGAGAGCGGGAACGTGAGCGGATCGAAAACCAGGTCCGCAGCTTCTAGGCCGTAGTCATTCACGGCCAGGTCGTGGATGCGGCGAGCGATACGCATCTTCCACGCGGCGTCACGAGCTTGGCCGACCTCATCGATGAGCAGACACACGACCGCTGCTCCGTGCTCTCGTGCAAGACTTAGAACCCGACGGGCTCGGGATTCCGGACCCACCCCGTCTTCGAGATTGAGCGAGTTGAGGACCGACCGACCACCGAGGAGTTCGAGCCCTGCCTCCATGACCGCCGTCTCGGTCGAATCGAGAACGATCGGAACCGCTACCTCCGACCCGAAGCGGGCGGCGATCGCTGCCATGTCCTCGACACCGTCGCGACCCACATAGTCGATGCAGAGATCGACGAGATGAGCCGACTCCCCAACCTGCTCTTCTCCTATTTGGACACATCGGTCGACGTCACCGCCAAGCATCGCATCTCGGAACGCTCGCGACCCGTTGGCATTGGTCCGCTCGCCGACGATCAGAAACGACGTGTCCTGGGCGATCGCGGTCGCGCTGTAGATCGAAGCGACCGACGGTATGTGGAGAACATCACGTTCGGCCGGTACAAGCGGCCGGCACGCCGTGACGACCGCGGCGAGATGTTCCGGAGTCGTCCCGCAGCAACCACCGATGGCCCGAACGCCATACTCGGACACGAACCGGGAGAGGTGGTCCGCGAGCGAACGGGCCGACAGGTCGTACGAGACCTCACCGTCCACGACCGTCGGTAGGCCGGCGTTCGGTATGACCGAGATCGGCATCCGGGACTGCTCGGACAGATAGCGGATCGGTCCGTACATCTCCTCCGGCCCGGTGGCGCAGTTCAGCCCCACAACGTCTACGCGCATCGCGTCGAGGGTTGTGAGTGCAGCGCCGATCTCCGTCCCCGGCAGCATTCGGCCCGTGAGTTCGATCGTTATCTGAACCTGGACCGGAAGGTCGACATGCGCGAGTTTCATCGCTCTCCGCGCACCGTTGATCGCCGCCTTGGCACCGAGCAGATCGAATTGGGTCTCGATGAGGAACACGTCGATCCCGCCGTCGATGAGGCCCGCGGCCTGAATCTCGTAGGCGTCGCGCAACTCCCGATAGGTAATCTGGCCAAGGGTTGCGAACTTGGTGCCCGGTCCGATCGAACCGGCGACGAATCGTCTGCGGCCATCTTGTGCCCGGTACTCATCCACCGTACGCGTCGCTATCGACGCCCCCAACGCCGACAGTTCGTACGCCCGATCGGCGATCCCGTACTCGCCCAGAGGCACGGCAAACCCACCGAATGTATTCGTCTCGACGACGTCGACACCGACGTCGAGAAACGATCGGTGGAGTCCTTCCACGACATCCGGTCGGGTCGCATTCAGGTTCTCGATGCACCCGTCGAGGTCCTCCCCGCCGAAGTCAACGGGGCCTAGTCCGGCGGCGTGGATCGAGGTTCCTGCACCGCCGTCGAAGATCAAGACGCCGCTCGCGAGCGCCTCCAGGTACGCGCTCATAGAACGCCCTTCCCGCGAAGGGTGAAACGATCAATCAATCTAGGGGTCGTTTCCACCAGCGTTCCTCCGTCTCGACTCGAAACGCTCAGCGAGCGCCGCGAGCGGGAGTTCCGCTTCGGCTCCTCATCGATCAGGCATTGGCACCGTTCGCGTCGGTTGCCGCGGTTTCGTAGGGCCTGTCCCTCCACCGCTCTGGATGAGCGCTTCGTTCTGGCGATCATCCTATACCGCCGATCCCAGCAGGTCACCCGGTTCCTCGCCAGCGTTGGCGAGCGGATGTTCCCGAATCCGCGATCTTCCGGAGCATCCCAAGGATCGAAGTCGCCCTTGCCGTTCACCACCCGACATCTCGTCCGGATCGTGGTCCGAACGATCATCCATCCGGACGGCTCCGAGCGCTGCCATCACCGCGGTTCTGGACTTCTTGTCGCGGACACCGAGAAGTCGCAATGAACCGTCGCATCCTGGTCGTTGGCTGCTATTCGGAGTCCATCAGCTTCAAAGCGTCTCCGCAACGCCTACCGACCCCTCTTCGGGCACGCCCTTCGTCGCTATCGCACCTGCCGCAACAACGAGAACCACCCCCAGCCACGTCAGCACGTCGGGCTGCTCGCCGAGGAAGAGGGCCGCCCACACCACAGCCGAGGCCGGTTCGAGATACATGATCACGGAGACCACCGCCACCGGGAGTCGACGCATCGACGTCCAGTAGACGACCCCGGCCAGACCGGTGAAGATCGCACCAAGCACCACGAATTGCGGCCAGTATTCGCCGGACTCTCGCACCGCCTGCACCGTGAATGGTGCCAGAACAACGGAAGCGACAACGAGTTCCCACGTGGCAACGACTAGACCCCCCAGGTCGGCGGCGAGCGGTTTGCCGAGCAGCATGATCGCCGCGAGTAGCACGCCGGAAGTCCCTGCGACGACAACGCCGGCCACGGTGGCACCCGATCCCGGTCTGATGACGAACAGTGTTCCCAAGACTGCAACAGCGAGCCCGACGTAGGCGTGCCTGGTCACTCGTTCGTGGAGCAGAGGTCCCGACAAGACCGCTGCGAGTACCGGACCGATGTAGAGAATGGCGAGGGTCACAGCGACCGTCGTCAGGTTCAGCGCTACGAAGAACGAGAGCCAGTGGGCGGCAAGGACGGTCCCGAGAAGGGCGACGCCCCACCACCGGTGTCGCGGAATCGTGAACCTTCCTGTCGCCATCGAGAACAGCACCAGGACCACCGCACCGAGCGTTACCCGCATCGCTACCAGATGGCTCGACGGGATCTCCGCTCGTACAAAGAGAGGAATGGCTCCCCACGCGATGGCCAGGACAACAAGCGAACCGATGGCGATGGCGCGAGTCGTTCGCATCCCTGGAGACATCAGGACAGGCTACAGGGAGGCTGGACTGTCCTACTCGGGGTAGTAGCCGGTCGTTTCGTCGATCAATTCCCGAGTGATGTCGGCGTGGCCGGCATGACGGGCCGTCTCTTCGATCATGTGGGCAACGATCCAGCGAAGCGCGAATCGATCGCCGTTGCGTTCTCGAGCAGAGAGGTCGTCCATCTGGGCATCGGCCGTGATCTCGGTGGATCGAGCGATGGCCTCGGTATAGATGGCGATGATGTCATCGATCGTCTCGTCGTCCTCGACTCGAAAATCGGCGTCTGGGTCTCCCTCCGTCCACGGGTACTCGACCTCGTTCCCAGCGAAGAAGTCGTCGAACCACCATCGCTCAACGAACGCGAGGTGCTTCACCATGCCGAGCAGGCTCGTACCGGATGTCACAACGGGGCGGGTCACCTCTTCTCTGGTGAGTCCCTCGAGCTTCCACACCACGATGGCGCGGTTGTTGTCGAGCATGGCGAGGAGCATCTCCTTGCCCGGTCCCCCTCTTGGCCCTTCGATTGTCTTCATGCTCCCGACGCTAGCCATCGTTCAAGGCTTCGGACCCTGGCCATCACTCCGGCCATGCGATAGAACTGGGGCATGGGACGCAAGCCTTCGATTTCGCCCCGGTATGAGCGGACGCTCAGCCCCGCGGTCATGGACCGCCTCAGGACGCTGTTCCGCTCGATGAACCGCGGAATGGTGGTCATGTGGCGGATGGGTTTGGGTCGGTGGTCAGAGGCATGGCCGGCGGTAGGCGGTCGGATGCTCGTGGTCGAGCACCGCGGGCGCAAAAGCGGCACCTTGTATCTGACACCGCTGAATTTCGCCCATGATGGTGACAGCCTCCGCTGCATGGCTGCGTTCGGAACGGGCGCCGACTGGTATCGCAACGTGTTCGCCGCAGATCGTGCCGTGCTCTGGCTCCCCGACGGGCGATGGACGGTGATCGCAAGCGATGTCACGGACGAGACCGATGCGGGCGAGTGGATCCGACAGGTCCTGATCGACTCAGGGTTCGCGGCGCGGCTGTTCGGACTCAACGCTCGAACGATGACCAACGATGAGGTCGATGCAGCAACCGCGGCCTACAGACTCGTCCGTTTCGACGTCATCGACCGGTGCGACGAGGGATTCGAAGATCTCGTTTGGACGTGGCTCCCCGTCGCGGCCGGGACAGCGGTCATCGCGGGCCTGAGGATGCTGCGACGGCGTCAGCCCTGATGGTCATGTCTCCGGCGTCCGGCTAAGGGCGCGGTTCGGCACCCATCCCTGCGAACCATCGCCCGCGACACACCACGTCCAATCACCCGCCGACTGATACCCCGCCACGACATCGTCGGGTTCGACCTTCAATTCGACCGTTGAGTAGCCGGCGGATGCCGTCGCGCTGCCGTCGTCCTCGAACACCAGGTAGTCGAGAGGAACCCAACCGGTCGCACCCTCCTCGTTGGTGCACCAGCGGTAGACCGTCCATTCCGTGTCGTGATGACCGACGTTGACATTGTCTCCGGCCGAGAGCACAAGGGGCTTGCGATAGGCCGGATGCCAGGCCTCCACGACGAGGAGTCTGATACCCGTCACGCGATCGGAACGTCCCTTCCCATGTCCGCGAAGAGTGTGAACTCCGGGAGGAAGGTCATCTGCACCTTCCCGACGGCGCCCTGCCGGTGCTTCGCAATGACGATCTCTGCAACGCCCTTCGATTCCATCTTATCGGGGTTGTATGCCTCGTCGCGATAGATGAAGAGAACGACGTCGGAGTCCTGCTCGATCGCTCCGGATTCACGAAGGTCACCGAGCCGGGGACGCTTGTCCTCTCTGCTCTCGAGTGCGCGGTTCAACTGGGAGAGAGCGATGATCGGAACGCCGAGCTCTCGGGCTAGGTTCTTCAGCGAGCGTGAGATGAGGGCGATCTCCTGCTGGCGATTCTCCCCGCCCGAACCGTGCATCAACTGGAGATAGTCGACGACGACCAGATCAAGACCCGGTCGGCGTTTGAGACGACGGCACTTCGCCCGGATCTCGGTAACGGTCAGGCCCGGCGAGTCATCGACGTAGATCGGCTTCTTGTACAGAGCGCTTGCCGCGTTCGAGAGCTTCGTGAAATCGGCCTCTGCGAGGCGGCCGGTGCGGAGCCGCTGCGAGTCGATCCGCCCCGTGGAACAGAGCATCCGGGAGACGACCTCTTCACGACTCATCTCGAGCGTGAAGATCCCCACCGCGTGGTCGTTCTGGGCGACGTTCTGGGCGATATTGAGTGCCAGCGCCGATTTTCCCATCCCGGGACGGCCGGCGATGACGATGAGGTTCGTCGCATGGAGCCCCGCGAGCTTGCTGTCGAGGTCCCGAAAACCTGTGGAGAGACCTGTGATCTCCGACCCGAGGCGCTGGAGTTCCTCTGCCCGCTCGATCGCCGGGCCGAGTAGCGGGTCGATCGGAGCGAGGCCCTCGCCGACACGGCGCTCGGCGACCTGGAAGACCTCTTGTTCGGCACGGTCGAGGACGTCGGCTATCGGTTCACTCATCTCTGACGCGATTCCACCGATCGTGCCTCCAACACGCATGAGCCGCCGGCGGAGCGCGTGCTCCTCAACGATGCCTGCGTAGTAGTCGACGTTCGAGGTGGTTGGGACGGTATCGAGAAGGCGAGTGAGGAAGGCGACCCCGCCGAGGCGCTCGAGCGCGCCTTCGCGTCGGAGCATCTCAGAGACCGTGACGGCATCGATCGGCTCGTTCGCGTCGAACAGGGTCCGGATTGCTTCGAACACCTGCTGGTGTGCCGGCCGATAGAAGTCCTCTGGGTGGAGTTTCTCCAGCGCGATATTTGCAGCGTCCGAGGACAGGAGGACGGCGCCGAGCACCGATTCCTCGGCCTCGACGCTATGTGGGGGCGCATGCAGACCACGCGTCCCTGGTGGGCGCTCCGCGACACTCGTCACTGGTCCTCCATTCGTTCTCAACCGGTCCGGCATCGTCAGTGTCGCATGCGGGTGGGACACAAACGCGTCGAACACCCGAGCGTCACGAGATGAAGGGCGATTCTACGACGGGGAGCAGTTGAGCGATCCGACCACGGCCGACTGTTTTCCGCGCACCGCACATTGTTTTCGCGCAATCGCTATACCCAGGGTTGCAGTCCTCGTATATGACGCCACCAGCCCACAGAATGAAGCCCGGAGACGCGAGAAGGACCCGTCCGGAGACGGGCCCTTGTTCGCTTCACGTTGGCGCCAGCTACGCCGGAATCACATCAAGCGTAACCGAGAACTGGACCTCTGGGTGCGGTTCGAGCACGACTTCGTGAAGGCCGATCTCCTTGATCGGACCTTCGATCCGGACGATCTTGCGATCGACCTCGATACCGGTGAACTTCGAGATCGCTGCAGCGATGTCGCCGTCGCCGATCGATCCGAACAGCTTCCCTTCGTCACTCGAGCGAGCCGCAACGACGACCCTGGTGCCGGTGAGCGACTGGGCGTAGCCCTCCGCCTCTTGACGGGCAGCGAGCAGCGCCTCCTCACGGGCGACTCGCATCGAGTCGGCCTGGCGGAGTGCTCCGTCGGTCGCCTTGACGGCGAACGACCGAGGAACGAGATAGTTGCGAGCGTATCCGTCGGACACGTTGACAACGTCACCCTTGTTTCCGAGGTCGACGACGTCCTTCGTGAGAATCAACTTCATTTGCTCGGCCTCGTCGCGAGGTAGGGCAGCAACGCCATTTCACGGGCGTTCTTGATCGCCGTGGAGACCTGGTGCTGCCGCTTCTCGTTCAGACCGGTGACGCGGCGTGAGCGGATCTTGCCGCGATCGGACATGAATTTGCGCAGCAGCGCGACGTCCTTGTAGTCGACGAACTCACTTTCCTTGAACCGGTAGACGATGCGCTTCCGCCGGCCCCTGTCTTCGCTGGGGCGACGCCGCTTCGTCCGTGTACTTCTTGTCTTTGCCATCGATGTTCTCCTTTAGAAGGGCGCCTCGTCCGGCCCGGGGTTCTGGCGAGCAACCGGGGCTGCAGGCTGGCCCTGCCCCTGTCCCTGGCTCGACCAGCCGCCGTCGGCTCGGGGCGTCTTCGTGACCGTTGCGGTGGCCCACCTGACGGACGGGCCGATCTCCTTGATGTCGATCTCTATGACCGACCGCTTTTCGCCTTCCTGGGTCTCCCAGGAACGCTGCTGGAGTTCGCCGACCACGATGACTCGCATCCCCTTGGTGAGGGATTCGGCCACGTTTTCGCCTAGATCGCGCCAGCACGTGCCGCCGAAGAAGCTCGTCTCTTCCTGCCACTCGCCCTGGCTCTGATAACGCTTGTTCACGGCGAACCGGACTTTGGTCATCGCCACGCCACTCGGGGTGAATCGGAGTTCCGGATCCTCAACAAGGTTGCCGATCAAGGTCACACTGTTCACATTGCTCATGTTCTCTCACTTCTCTCTTCCCATACTCCCCCATCATGAGGGGAGCGTGTGACAGGAATCAACCCTCTCGATCGGTCCTTCGGATGATCTTGTGACGGATGACGGCGTCGGACAGCGAAAGTGCGTGGCCGAGCGCGTCGACGAGGACGGTGTCGCCTTCGAAGTCGAGGACGGAGTAGTAGCCCTCATTCATGTGGTCGATCTCATAGGCGAAGCGGCGCTTCCCCCAGAAGTCGGTCCCGGTTACGTTGCCGCTGGTGTCGATCGTCGCGGAGACTTCCTCGACCTGCTTGCGGACATCCGACTCAACCATGTCAGGTCGGTGGATGATCATCAGCTCGTAAGAGCGCATCGATATCAACTCCTCTGGACATTCGCTATGCGAATGGTCCCCGAAGGGACAGGATCTGGCAGCCAAAGGGCCGCATTGGTCGCCGCGCCGAGAGACGGACGGCGGTGTACGGCGGGAAGTGTACAGCGAGGCGGCCGGTAGCCGCCCGGGTCTCCGATCATGATTCATCATGCGAGTGTGGATGATTCCTCAGGAGCGACCTACCCACACGCGACAGTGGAGATCAGTTAAGTGGTGCGAGGACCGACCCCGGTCCCACGAAGTCCAGATCCCCCGCCGGAGCCTCAACCGCATACTTGTATTGACCCGACGGGTGATACCCCGGGCATGTGTCCTCGGTGCACGGATCCATCATGAACCCATCGATGAAGACCCCGTCGGCGTCGAAGAAAGCTATATCGAGGCCGACCGGCGTGTTCTTCATCCAGAACCCGCCGTTGGTGGACTTCTCGAACACGAACAGCATGCCATCGAGTCCTCCGAGGTCGGTCACACCCATCAACCCCTGTGACCGCAGCGCCGATGTATCGGCTACAGCGACCGCCAGTTGCTGATCATCGATGGCGATCGTCACCGTATCGAATCCGTCCAACCCGATCGGTTCATCCGATCCACACGCGGTGAACAACAGGGCAGCCGAGACGGCAAGAGGCAAGAGCGAACGGAGACTCACGTCCTCAAACTACCGTGATCGCCGGTCAGCGTTCGACGCTCGTCTCGGATTCAACGAGGTCACGGAGGATCGCGAACGACTCGTCGGACATGTGATAGGTCTCGTCCTCCGACGGAAACGCACCAGACTCCACGTCGGCAAAGAACCGTTCGAGCGCGTCAACGGCGTCGCTCGCGAGATCCGCGTAGGGACGTACGAACTTCGGGCGGTAATCCCCACCGCCAAGACCGAGGACGTCGTGCATGACAAGCACCTGTCCATCGCATCCGGCGCCGGCACCGATCCCGATCGTCGGAATCTGCACCTCTGCTGTGACGACTTGCGCCACGCGGTCTGGCACTCCTTCGAGCACGATGGCGAACACCCCAGCATCTGCGAGCGCATGAGCATCGCTGATCATGTCGTATGCGGCTTGGACCTTCTTTCCCTGCACCCGGTAACCGCCCATCGCGTTCACAGACTGAGGTGTGAGGCCGAGGTGGCCCATGACCGGGATTTCGGCATCAAGAACAGCAGCGATCACATCGAGACGTTTGCGCCCACCCTCGATCTTCACCGCCGCGGCGCCCCCTTCACGGACCAGCCGAGCAGCGTTACGGACGGTGTCTTCGGGCGACACGTGGAAACTCATCCACGGCATATCCCCGACGACGAGAGCGTCGGGTTCGGTCCGTGTCACGGCGGCCGTGTGGTGAACCATCACGTCGATGTCGACGGAGAGTGTGTCGTCGTGACCGAGAACGACGTTGGCGACCGAGTCCCCAACGAGGATGATGTCCGCTCCGGCCCGGTTCGCAATGCTCGCCGTCGGATAGTCATATGCCGTGACCATCCGGATCTTCGCATTGCCCTTCCTGGCTCGAATCTCCGGCGCTGTGATCTTGCTCATCGATCGCTCCTCTTCTCCCCACCCTCCGGGTTGGGGGACGTGTCGCAGCATACGAACAGTGCTCTTTTCGGCATCGGCCGCCCGAACGGTCGCCCGTGCCCGAACACTTCAGAAGGAACGCTAGCCGCCGCATTCGTGTTCCGGGCCGTCTGTGACTGTCGGTGAGGTACCGTTGCGGTCATGGCACGCAAAGACATCACCATGACAACCGACGAAGTGACCGCCTTCCTCGACGAGACCGCGATCCTCGAAGTAGCGACGATCGGTAGTGACGGCTGGCCACACCTCGCTCCAATGTGGTTCGTGATGGAGGGCAACAAGATCGTCTTCCGCTCGTTCACCCGGTCGCAGAAGATCGTGAACCTCCAGCGAGATCCTCGTCTCACCGTTCTGGCCGAGGACGGCGACGACTACGCCGAACTCAGGGGTGTGATGATCAAGGCGGAAGCCCGCCTCGTTAAGGATCCGGCCTATGTTCTGGCCATCTACGGCCGCCTCGCAGCCAAGTACGCGATGGTGGGGCCAGAACCCGCCGAACTCTCCGAGGAGGACCTCGAAGCCGCATTCGGTCGCTTCGCTTCGAAGAACACGGCGGTCGTAGTGGAACCGGTGAAGACCGCATCGTGGGATCACCGCAAGATCGGTGGCGGGTATTAGAGAGGGACACCCTTCTCCTCACCACTGTTCTGGCGGCGGCCGTTGTGGCGGCCGGTTGCTCATCCGGAAGCGCTGCTCCTGAAGACCTCCCCCCTGCGATCCCGAACAACTGGGTGATGTCGCTCGCTATCGACCCCGACGGAAGCATCTGGGCCGGCACCAACGACGGCCTCGGCCATCTGGTCGACGATGCGTGGACGCACTACCACGCACTGGACGGTCTTCCGAACGATCTGGTGAACTCCGTCGCTGTCGCCGATGACGGCGTGGTCTTGGTCGGGACGAGTTGCGGCGCAGGCGAGTTCAACGACCCGGTGTGGACGAGGTTCGGCATCGAGGACGGCCTCGAAACAAATTGGGTCAACGCTGTGACGTTCGATCCTGAACGATCCGTGTGGCTCGGCACGATCTTCGGGCTGAGCAGCCTCAACGCCGACGGTTCGTGGACGGGTGTCACCACCGACGACGGTCTCCCCAACAGCCGGGTCACGGCGCTCGCGTTCGCATCCAATGGGACTCCGTGGGTCGGGACGAACGGCGGGTTGAGTACGTTCAGTAGCGGCGTTTGGACGGAGTACACGGCCGCGCCGTAGACGACCACTGCGGCCGTTGTCGCCGTACCGTGGGCTGATGAGGCACCTATACGCACCTGCGAGCCCAGGGTTCGCAGAGCACGTGGTTACTCGGCGCAGATTTCGAGGATCGCGTCGCCGTACGCTTCGAGTTTCGCCGGGCCGATGCGCGGAACCGCGGACAACTGGATCTCCGTCTGCGGGCGGATCCCCGCGATCACCTCGATCGTCGCGTCGTGCAGGATCACGTACGCCGGCATCCCCGTCGCTCTAGCGGTCTCGAGTCGCCACGCCTTCAGTCGCTCCACCAGGTCGACATCGGGAGTAACCGTCTCCGGCTCCGGCGTGAGCAGCCCCTTGCGGTCCCCTGCCTTGATCTCGTCGCCCCACCCAACCTGGAACAATCCCCCACCATCGACTTCGATCCACAGACCGTTCCCATCAATCTCGGCCACGACCCCGGTGATACCACCGGAGACGGAGATCGTCTCACCCACTTCGACACCGATTCCCCTTGTCTCGCGCTCCGACCGCTTCTTGCGTCTTGTCGGCTTCGGTTCGACTCTCCGTGATGCCTGCCCCGTGAGTTCTTCGAGGAAGGGGGACGGGTTGTCGGCGTCTGACAGAATCGTGACCTGCCTGATACCTCGCGTGATCGCGACATGAAGGATCCGTCGTTCCTCTTCGATGTCCGTTGCGAGATCGTGGGGGAGCAGGCCACGGTCGACACCGAACACGAGGACGCGCTCCCATTCGAGGCCCTTCGCTCGATGCACCGTCGACAGCGTCACTCCTTCCGAACCCGATCGGTCGATCATCTCGGCGAGCCAGGGTTCGAAATCCGAGGCGGTCGGATGGATCGCCGCCGCCCTGCGAAGCGCAACGAGGTCGTCCGACTGCGCCGAGCGGTCGGCCCGACTGCGGCCGCTGTCGAGTGCCAGCGCAGAGGACTCCAATCCGACGCGCCGGACCACAACATCGAGGAGTGCGCCTGCATCGTCCTCTTCGGCGGCGATCGCCACCCGTTCCAGGTCGTCCACAAAGCCTCCCCACCGCTGAGCCTGCTTGCCCGCCAAGTCGGCTCCCGATACCGCCACACCGTTGATGTCGAAGAAGCGTCGTCCCCCAAGCAGGTCGGCGGCGAGTCGGTTCAGTCCACGTGACGGTCTCCGCACCGCCGTCATCAGGTCTGCTCGCGCCATCCGTTCCGGATCGAGACCGAGCCGCATCCATGCGAGCGTCGCGGAAACAACGGTGCGGGTGAGTATCCCCCGACCGATCGGCGACGTGAACGGCACGGACCTCTCTGCGAGGGCAACATGAACGGGCAGGAGGGCGGAGTTGACCCGTGCCAGAACGGCTGTGTCGGACGGTTCTGCCTCACCGATCCAGGCCTCGACCAGGTCCGCCGCGCCAATGCCGAGGTGCTCTCCGCCGATGCGCTCAACCGTGAAGGCATCGGACCGATCAACCGAGTCGACAGCTGCGGTTATCGTCTTGTCGATCCGCCGATCGTTGTACGACAGGAGGTTCGTAGCCGCAGCAACGACCGGAACCGGGCATCGGTAGTTGACCTCGAGGGGATGCGAATCGGCGCCGGGGAAGATCCGGTCGTAGTCGATGAGATAACCGGGATCAGCACCCGCATATCCGTAGATCGTCTGGTCGTCGTCGCCGACACCGAAGACGTCGAGTTGCGGGGTGGCCAGGAGTCTGATGAGAAGCAGGTAGGCGCCAGTGAGGTCCTGGAACTCGTCGACGAGCACGTGCCGGCACCGGTCTTGCCATCGACGCCGGAGATCCGGATCGCCAAGCAGTGCTTCGATCGCTCCATAGATCTGTTCGTCGAAGTCGGCTTCGTTTCCCCTCCCCAGTCGCTCGCGATATCGTTCGTAGACAGCGGCGAAATCCGGAACGTCGTCGCGTTCGGCCTCCACGGCCTCAGGCGGCCGGAGAGCGATCCGACTCTCTGAAAGCGCTTCGATGTAGGGGCCGATCGTGTCGGTGTTGGGTCGTCGGGGCGCCTGGACCACTCGGTCGAGAATGGACCGCACCTCACGTTCGTCGATCAGTCGCACGCCGGTCCGGGCCTCTCTAAGGATCTCCCAACCGAGAGAGTGAACGGTTCGAATGAGAGTGCCACCGGCGGCTCCTGCCCGCTCCCGCAACTCTGCGGCTGCCTTGGTGTTGTACGCAAGTGCACAGATAGTTGAAGGTTCAACAGCCCGATCGTCGAGGAGATGACGGAGACGGGCGGTGAGCGTCCGCGTCTTGCCGGATCCGGCCGGGGCGATGATCCGAGCCGGTCCGGAGGAATGGTTGGCGGCGGCAACCTGATCCGGGGCAAGTCCGCTGTCGACGGGGCGATCGATCGGAGCCGGGTCGAGGCGTCCCAGGGATACGGTCTCGGCATGCACGATGGTCCCGCCCGTCTCGATCGGCCCCCGGGGCCCTCCGTCGATCCATGCGGCGGTTCCATCGGGCAAGTAGACGTCGGCGGGGCCACCTTCAGTAGCCCCGATCGCTGCCGCCTTGACCGCCCACCACCACTTGAGGTCGGTACCTCGACCGTCGTAGCTGTTCGTCCACACGAGGAAGTGAAGGCGCTCGAGAGGGAAGACGAACGTAGACCCAACCTCGTACGGATGTCTGTGCTCGATCTCGGGAACGCGAAGAGCAGACGGGTCAACGCCGAGTTCGATGACGACCCGTTCCCTGCTCGACCATGCGCGATGGAGTCGGTCGATCGATGCTTCCGGGTCGGCGATCGTCGCCTCGTCGATGAGCACGAGAGACGCTCCTTCCCACACTTCGGGGACGGATGCGCCGGGTTCGATCACAACGGATCGACCGAGTGTCTCAGGAGCAGTCACAATGGCGAGGTTAGGACGTGCCTGTGACGTGGAGACAAAGAGTGGCGGTTACTATATCGAAACGATATAGTTATATCGATTCGATATATCGGAGACCGTACATGCTCGACTTCGCCATTCTTGGACTGCTTCGTGAACAGCCGCGACACGGCTACGAACTGAAGCGCGCCCTCGGCGATCTCGGCTTCTGGCAGGTCTCGTTTGGATCCCTCTACCCGGCGCTCCGACGCCTGGAGAAGCGGGGATTCATCGAGGCGGTCAAGGGCGAAGGACGCCGGAAGGCGTACCGGGTGACGGAGCAGGGACGCATCCGCTTCGGCGAGATGATCGATGACTCCGGTGACGATTCGGATCGGGATTTCCAGCTTCGACTTGCATTTCTCGGGTACGTCGAACCGGAGAGTCGCCTCGGGGTCCTCGAGGACCGCAGAACGGCACTCCAGGACCGGCTTCATGGTGCACGGCGCTCTTTTCGGGGAGCACGAAGCAGCACCAGGAACCCGGACCGATATCGAATGGCGCTCATGGAGCGACGGGTCCGGTCGACCGAGGCGGATATCGCCTGGCTCGACGAACTCATCGCCGGCGAGCGAAGCGCTACGGCCGGCACATAAGTTCACAGAACGAGGAGAAGATCATGTCCAACAAAGTACGAGTCGCGATCGCAGGACTCGGCAACTGCGCCAACTCACTCATCCAGGGCGTCGAGTACTACCGCGACGCCGACCCTTCTCTGAAGGTCCCAGGATTGATGCATGTCGATCTCGGTGGCTACCACATTGGTGACGTTGAGTTCGTCGCCGCCTTCGATGTCGACGCCACCAAGGTTGGCCAGGACGTCTCGAAGGCCATGTGGACTGGGATGAACAACACGATCGAGTTCGTCGAGGTGCCGAGTATCGACGTCCAGGTCATGCGTGGCCCGACCCTCGACGGCCTCGGCAAGTACTACGTCGACGAGGTCGAGGAATCGGCCGCCGAACCGGTCGACGTCGTGCAGGTCCTGAAGGACACGAATACCGACGTGCTCGTGTCGTACCTGCCGGTCGGCTCCGACGTTGCCACCAAGTTCTACGCACAGGCAGCGCTCGACGCAGGCGTGGGATTCGTCAACGCGATCCCCGTATTCATCGCATCGAACCCTGAGTGGGCGCAGAAGTTCGTCGACGCCAACCTGCCGATCGTCGGTGACGACATCAAGTCGCAGGTGGGCGCCACGATCGTTCACCGTCAACTCGCCCGCCTCTTCGAGGATCGGGGCGTCAAGATCGACCAGACATACCAACTGAACTTCGGTGGGAACATGGACTTCAAGAACATGCTCGAGCGTGAGCGTCTGCAGTCCAAGAAGATCTCGAAGACGCAGTCGGTGACGAGTCAAATCGAACGGCGCATGAATTCCGACACCGTGCACATCGGACCGTCGGACCACGTGCCCTGGCTCTCTGATCGCAAGTGGGCGTACATCCGTCTCGAGGGGACCTCGTTCGGTGACGTGCCACTCAACGTGGAACTGAAGCTCGAAGTGTGGGATTCCCCCAACTCAGCTGGCGTGATCATCGACGCCGTACGTGCGGCGAAGATCGCCATGGATCGGGGTGTCGGCGGACCGCTCCTCGCTCCGTCGTCGTACTTCATGAAGTCGCCCCCAGTGCAATACCACGACTCGGTAGCGCATGACAACGTCGAGGCGTTCATCACAGGTGAAGGCGACCTCGCCTCCGATCTGGAGACCTTCCTCTCCGCGTAGATCGCCCATCAATCGAACGAGAAGGGCGGTCCTCCGGGTCAGCGGGCAGGAGTCCGGGATCGGGAGACTGACTCTGGGGGTCGGTTGTGCCTAGAACCACACCACAGGTGGTCGTAGGCACAAACGACGGATCAGAGGCGTTCGCGTAGCCAGGCGATGTCCGCGGCCTGCTCCTCTGCGCCGCCCGGCGTCTCGACGACGATCGGCGCGTTGGCGTCCCGGATCGACCCAATGAGGAGTTCCTCAGGGATCTCGCCGTTCCCGAAGTTGGCGTGCCGGTCGCGGTGACTGTCGAACGGGTCGCGCGAGTCGTTGGCGTGGACGAGGGCGATCCCTCCGGTGTGCTTGGTGATCCGTTCAACCGCGGTGTCGAGATCCGCTCCGGCAGCCCAGGCGTGACACGTGTCGAGGCACACCCCGACGTTGAAGTCGCCGATCGCAGACCACAGCGGCCCGTAGTTGTCGAGGTTCTGCATCACAGTGTTCCCCGCCCCCGCGGTGTTCTCGACCAGAACCGGCACCGTGGCGTCGAACGAGTCGAGCGCCTTGAACCAGCGCTCGAACCCGACGTCGACCTCCTCATCTGCGCCGACGCTGCCGCCGTGCACGATGACGCCCTTCGCTCCGATCAACGCCGAAGCCTCCACAGTCTGGGCGAGCATCTTACGTGACGGGATCCGCACTCGATTGTTCGGCGATGCCAGGTTCAAGAGATAGGGGGCATGGACGTAGATATCGATGGACGCGTCTCGCAGCGCCTTGGCATCGACTCTCGGTGTCGGCTTCTTCCACGCCTGCGGGTTGGACACGAAGATCTGGACGACGTCGGCTCCCCGTGCCGCCGCCTCCCCGATCGGGTCTGCTGCCGGAACGTGACCTCCGGTCTTGAGATCAGTCATCTTGCACCTCCCTCTCGGTTGCCAGCCGATGCGCCTGCTCGAGAGCGATGCCGGCGTGAATCACGACTTCTCCGATCGGCTTCTCCCAACCGGTTGCGTCGACCTGCAGACGGTTGCCGTCCCATGACGCTCCCCAGGGCTCGGAGGGAAGCCCCTGAGAATCGATGAAGTCGATCACGAGAACGTCACGAGATGGTCCGCCGTCCGGATCCTTCTCTGCGGCGCAGTAGACACCGTCGACAGCCTCCCAGGATACGAAGACCGGTTCGTCGCCCGGCATCCCAACGGCAATGACAATCCCGTCTTCGCGAAGCACGAGCACGGGCGAGCGACGGATGAGTGACGTCACAGCGTATCCGAAGAGGCCGACACCGCCGGCGAGCATGAACGCTCCCCACACATAATCGGATCGTCGTTGGCTCCTTCCCTTCGACGTGATCTCGTCGTTGTTGGTGTCGGGAGGTGTCGAGACCCAGTGACCCCACATGACGTCCACGGCCCCAAGCATCAAGAACAAGCCGACGAGTCCGAACAGGAACAAACGGATGGGTGATCGATCGACTCTGAGCAGACTCACTGTTCGACCCCCAGATCTCGCGGAACGACGAGCGCTAAGTATGGGATTCCCGCCGCCGCAACCTTGCCGGCTGCGATACCGTTACTCCGGTCCACAAGCGTGATTACCTGGGCGATCTGGATCCCGGCCTCTGAGAGAGCCTCGATCGCTTCGAACATGGCCGATCCGGTTGTGGTGGTGTCCTCAAGAACGGCGACGACATCGTCGGGACCGACGGGGCCAACCAGTCGACCACCCGTTCCGTGCCCCTTGGCCTCCTTCCTGACGGAGAACGCCCGCAACGGACGACCGACTGCCTCACCCGCCACAGCCGTCGCTACGGCGATCGGATCGGCCCCCATCGTCAACCCGCCGACCGCTGTGACATCGGAACCGAGCGCTTCGAGGACCGCTTCGCCGACGGTGACGGCTCCCGCTCCATCGAACGTGGTCTGACGCGCATCGATGTACCAATCGGAGACCGCTCCTGATCGCAGGATGAACGGTCCGTCGGTCCGAACAGCATGTGCCATGAGATGCTTGACAAGTCGTTGTTTCGGGGTTGACTCAGGGCTCAAGAAGAAATCCTAGAAATCGCTCAAGGAATACCGGTCGGGGTCGATACATTAATCAGACAGGATGCCTTCCTACCTCCCGTCAAAGCCCGAGCCGAAGCCGCCGAGAGGCGGCTTTCGGTTCGTCTGGGGTCAGAATTCCGCCATGCACGACTACCCGCCGCCGTTTGCCGACTGACTCTGACCGGCTCGGCACCGTCCTATCGTCCAGCCGATGGAACTCATCTTCATCCGTCACGGACAGCCTGCGTGGAGCGTCGAAGGACTCACCCAACCCGATCCCTTCCTCACAGAGACCGGGCGCGAACAGGCCGAACTCTGCGCGCAGCGGATCTTCGAGGGCGATCACCCGCTGACAGAACTCGTCGTGTCGCCGGCCCTCCGGTCGCAGCAGACCGCAGCGCCGATCGCCCGACTCACCGGTCTACAGATAACGACCGTCGACGACATCGTCGAGATCAAGATGCCGGATTGGACCGGCAGACTCGAAGAGACGGTGCGACGAATCTTCCGCGAGGCTCAACACCGACCGCCGGAAGAATGGTGGGACGGACTCGATGGCGGAGAGTCGTTTCGCGACTTCCACGAACGGGTAACGACGGCACTTCTCGGCATTCTCGCCGAACGCGGCGTACGCCCGGACCCAGATCGGGAGCACCTCTGGTTCGTCGACGATCCCAATCAGCGGATAGCCATCGTGGCTCACGGAGGAACGAACGCGGTCGCTATCGGGTTTCTCCTCGGTGCGGCTCCTACGCCGTGGGAGTGGGAGCGGTTCATCCTCTACCACGCCTCGTTCGCGAGGCTCCGGGCCGTCCCCCTCGGTGGCGAACACGTGTGGTCTCTCCGCACCTTCAACGACCGGGAACACCTCCCCCTCGATCTCCGGACGCGATAGACGATTCGGTCGCCCCTATTTGCCGTAGCGGCGGGTTCTCCTGGTGAAGTCACGGAGGGAGCGGAGGAAGTCGACATAGCGGAATGCCGGCCAGTAGACGTCGACAAAGGCGTACTCGGCATAGGCGGATTGCCACAACAGGAATCCCGAAAGGCGCGCTTCGCCCGAGGTCCGGATGACGAGGTCCGGATCGGGGAGACCCGCCGTATAGAGATTGGCGGCGATGCCGTCGGCGTCGATACGCTCCGCGACATCGTCAGTGCCATCCATAGACAGTTTCGCGACCAGGTCCTTCACCGCGTCAACGATCTCCTGTCGGCCACCGTAGGCAAGGGCGATCGTCACCCTTCGATCACCGTTCGGCATGCGCTCCTCGAGTCGCTTCGCCGCTGCCCCAAGGTCCGCAGGCAACCGGTCAAGACTCCCGATGAATCGCACCCCCACGTCGTGCCCGGTCAAAGCGTTCGGAATCTCTTCGAAGAGTTCCATCAAGACTTCGTAGTACGGAACGAGCTCCTCGTCCGGTCTCGCGAGATTCTCCTTCGATAGCAACCAGCAGGTGACCGCCGGGATTTCGAGTTCATCCGACCAGTTGAGGAACTCGACGAACTTCGCCATCCCAACCCGATACGAGGCCTGGTAGTCGGGGAGACCCTCGCTTCTGGCGTAGCGACGGTGTCCGTCGTGGATGACGCCGATGTGGCGCGGGAGACGGTCCCGGTCAAGTGTCGCTAGCAACCGATCTTCATAGAGCCGATAGAGCGGTCGAGTCGCTGTCTCACGAATTCCCATGCGGGTCTCATGGTAGAGGCGGAACACGGGTGCGCACACAGTTACGCGCCGTGGCAACATGGGTCTCGAATGGGGGAGAGAGGAGGCCACCAGCGTGGCCATGTCAGAGGAACACAAAGCGGCGCTCGCCCAAGGTCGTCGCGAGTCGAAGGCGATCAAGGCGTATCTCCGAGCGATCGCCGTACCGAAGCGGAGGGGTCGTCCCGTGACTCCTGAGGCGCTCGAAGCGAAGATCGCTGCACTCGACGACAAGGTGCTCACCGAGAGGGACCCGCTTGCTCGCGTGGACCTGTATCAGGCGAGGATCGACGCCCAGGCGGCCCTCGACGATATGACCGAACCGGCCGATCTCGACGCTCTTGAGGCAGGATTCGTCGCGTACGCCTCCTCGTACTCGGATCGCAAGGGGATCACGTGGCCTGCGTGGCGTGAGGCCGGTGTCTCGGCCGCCGTGCTCGCTGCTTCGGGCGTGAAACGCACCCGGAAGGCATGACCGCGGCCGTCGTTTGTGCCAACGACCACCTCCGATGTGGTCCTAAGCACAATCGAAGAAATCCCGGCTTGTGTTCATTCGGTCCGTCGGTACTCTTCGCCGCATGAACCTCCCTGTCCCGCGCTGGACGCTCGGGAAGATGCAGAACCCGGTTCGCGGGTTCCTCCACGGGGCTGCCGCCGTCGCGGGCCTCGTCGGAACGATCTTCCTCATGTTCCACGCCCCGAACTGGCCAAGTCGGATAGCCGTCCTCGTGTTCGGCCTCGCCGTGATGGCGCTCTACACGACGAGCTCTCTCTATCACGCGATCCCGTGGCGAGAACGGTGGAAGAGACGCATGCAGCGGATGGACCACTCGATGATCTACGTGCTCATCGCCGGCACCTACACACCAGTCGCCGCGATCGTTCTCGACACGCCGTGGCAGTGGATCGTACTGGCGATGGTGTGGACCATCACGATCGCTGGCGTCGTTCAGAAGGGGCTCTTCCCGAAGGTCCCCGGATGGATTTCTGTGATGATGTCGACGATCCTCGGCTGGATCGGAATCTTCTTCTTCTGGCCGATGATCCAGCGGCTCGGTTGGCTACCCGTCGGGTTCGTCCTTGCCGGCGGCGTGCTCTACACGGTCGGAATGGTGTTCCTCGTCACGAACCGTCCTCGTTTGTGGCCACGGGTCTTCTCGTATCACGAGGTGTTCCACATACTGACCGTCTCTGCGACGTCGCTACATTTCCTCGTGATCTGGCGGTACGTCATCCCACTCGCCGCCGCATAGAACGAGTCGGAGACCCCGATCGTGCCTATCGACGGATCGGCTAGTACCGCTCGGGGCGAGTCGGACCGGGAACGCGGATAAGCAGCAGTCGCCCGTCCACGTAGCCGCCGTTGTGGAAGCCGTACTCCTCGCCGGGAGAGATGTGGATCGTGTCACCCGGACCCGCCCGGAAGGTCTCCCCTTCGACACGGAATTCCAAGTCACCCACCACCACGACGTACATGCGGTGCGTCTTCTCCGAGACTCTGCTGTCACGCTCTGCTCCCATCGGGACCAGGATCTCGGCGACCGATCCGATCGAGAACACGTCAGGAGAGAGCTCGCGTACGGTGAAGTCTCCGAACTGGAACGGGGCTGCATCGGCGTATCGTTTGAGTTCCATGGGTCGATAGTACGACATTGAGGACCGCCGGAATCCAATTCGTTGATCAGTTTGCTTTTCTGTCACACCCGGCGGATACGGTGTTCCCATGATCGAAACAACCCCCACACACAGCATGACTGACGAGCAAGTCGAGGAGTGGTTCGCTGCAGCCGGACTGAACGTCAGCGTCGTCGGGAACTGCCCGTCAAGGGAGTGCCCATCCTGCGACGCAGATTCCGTCCCGAAAGCAGCCTGACGCATCATCGACGGCTGAATGAGCCACCCGACCTCCGCGATCGTTCACCCAACCCACCGGCACGCCGCCGGCGTAGGACTCCTAGACGAGCAGTCTGCGAAGCTCCTTGATTTGGTCGGCAACGGACTCGAATGAGCCGCCACGGGGCGACCTTCTCGCCTTGACGGAGCCCCTCGGATCGAGGAGGGCGAGATCTTCGGGGATCAGTTGGTGATGGGTCGCCTCGAGTTCGCCGACCGTCACGTCGGTGAAGTCCCTGCCCTCCTCCTTCAGGGCTGCAACGAGCCCCCCGACGGCGCGATGGGCTTCGCGGAACGGAACCCCCCGAGAGACGAGGGCCTCAGCGAGATCGAGGCCGACGACCCAGGATGACGGAGGGGGTGGATCGAACCGGGCGGTTTCGATCATCCCGGTCAGCGCCGACAGCGCCGTCGTAAGCACGTCGTCGGCATGGAACACCGCCCGCTTGTCCTCTTGAAGGTCCCGGTTGTAAGACAGCGGGAGCCCCTTCTGAAGAGCGAGAAGGCCCGTGAGGTCTCCGATAACTGTGGCGGCCTTGCCACGGGCGAGTTCTGCGATATCCGGATTCTTCTTATGTGGAAGGGCCGACGAGCCGGTCGTGTAGGCGTCGTCGTACTCTGCCCAGGCGTACTCCTCCGTCGCCCACAGAACGAGTTCCTCAGAGAGTCGCGACAGGTGAGCCATCGTCTGGGCGGCCGCGAACACGTACTCCGCAGCGAAGTCTCTCGACGACACAGCATCGAGGGAGTTCGCGAATGCAGCATGGAAACCGAGGCTCTCGGCAACCAGGTCAGGGCGCAGAGGCAGTGCGCTCCCTGCCGATGCTCCCGCACCGAGGGGGGACACGTCGATGCGTTCCCGTGCTCCGACGAACCGATCGACGTCTCGCAGCAGCATCCAAGTGTATGCGAGCAGGTGGTGAGCGAACGGGATCGCCTGAGCCTGTTGGAGGTGTGTGTATGAGGCCACGATCGCGTCGCCCGCCTTGTCCGCTTGGTCGACCAGTACTCGAGTGAGGTGTTGGATCTGCTCGATCCGATGATCGGTGGCTCGCCGCAAGTAGAGCCGAAGGTCGAGGGCGATCTGATCGTTGCGGGAACGGCCCGTATGGAGCCGGCCGGCGTCGTCGCCGATCATCTCGCCGAGACGGCGTTCGACCGCAGTATGGACGTCCTCATCGGTCTCCCGGAACTCGAACCGGCCCGCGTGTGCTTCGTCGAGCACGTGTTCGAGTCCCTCCCTGATCCGTATGACGGCATCGGCGTCGAGCAGACCGACCTCGCCGAGCATGGCGACATGAGCGAGCGATCCGGTCACGTCGTCGACCAGCAAGCGCCGGTCCGACGTGTCCGCAGTGAACCGCCACAGTGTCTCGTCGGGCCCCGACGCAAAGCGCCCGTTCCACAACGTCATGGGCGCTCCACGCCGTACTGAGTAGTGAGTAGTGAGTACTCACTACTCGCCAGCGGCAGCCGGCGCCTCATTCCCCTTCTCCCATTCGCTTCTCTGCAAAGGTTCTCAGCCTGAGGCTCTGGAGACGGATGAAGCCATCGGCGTCGGACTGGTCGTAGACCTCGTCGGCTTCGAAGGTCACCGTTGCCTCGTCGTAGAGATCATGGCTCGTTGAACGGCGCCCTTCAACCACGACCTGTCCCTTGTACAGCCGAAGCCTGGCTTCTCCATTGACACGAGTCTGCACGTCGTCCATGAACGCTTGGAGTGCTTCTCTCTCCGGCGAGTACCAGAACCCGTTGTAGACCATCTCCGCGTACCGGTTCGAGAGCTCGTCGCGCAGGTGCATCACCTCTCTATCGAGCGTCAACGACTCAACTGCGCGGTGGGCGTGATAGACCACCGTTCCTCCCGGTGTCTCATAAACGCCGCGGCTCTTCATCCCGACGAAGCGGTTCTCGACGATGTCGATGCGACCGACGCCGTGCCGTCCACCGATCTCGTTCAGCAGCGTCAACAGCTCGACCGGGGCCATCTCGACACCGTTCACCGACACCGGATTCCCTGATCGGAACCCGATCGTGATGACCTCCGGCGCGTCGGGGGCATCCTCGGGATCTGTCGTCATGCGGAACATACCGGACGGCGGACCCACCCACGGATCCTCAAGCACTCCACCCTCATAGGAGATGTGGAGAAGATTCGCGTCCATGGAATACGGCATTTCGGGGGAGGTCGGCACAGGGATGTTGAAGCGCTTCGCATACGCCTCGAGATCGGCTCGGCCCTTCATGTCCCACTCGCGCCACGGAGCGATCACCTTGATGTCCGGTTTCAGTGCATAGGCCGACAGTTCAAACCTCACTTGATCGTTCCCCTTGCCGGTTGAGCCGTGGGCAATGGCATCGGCACCGGTCTCCTCGGCGACCCGTACCAGGCCCTTCGAAATGACCGGCCTGGCCAGCGACGTACCCATGAGGTAGTAGCCCTCGTAGAGAGCACTGGAGCGCACTGCCGGGAACACGTAGTCCTTGACGAACTCCTCCTTGAGGTCTTCGGTAATCGCCTCGACGGCCCCTGTCGCCAGCGCCTTCTCGTGAGCCTCCTCGGCCTCTTCTCCCTGGCCGACGTCTGCCGTGTAGGTCACGACCTCGGCTCCATACTCCTCGATGATCCACCTCAAGATGATGGACGTGTCGAGGCCGCCGCTGTATGCGAGAACGACCTTTTTGATTCCTCGGTTCACATCAGACTCCTTCAATGTCAGCGGCCACTGTCGCCGCCCCAACAGACTCTTGAACGGCGACGAACACGGTGTCGTCACCGGCAACGGTGCCAAGCACTCCTGGCATGCCGGCGGCATCGATCTTCCCCGCCACGAGGTGTGCGGCACCCGGTGGTACACGGAGGACAACGAGCGGGCCGGTCGCCACCACAGACTCAACGAACTCGTTCACTGCAACAGCGAGCACCGAACGAGCGCGATGAACCTCGCCCGGGTCCTGGACTCGGTAGCGAGATACGTCGCCATCCCTCACCTTCATCGCCCCAATCGCCTCAAGGTCACGCGATATCGTCGCCTGGGTGACGTCATGTCCTGCATCGGCGAGGAGCCGCCGCAACTGTGCCTGGCTCTCGATTGCTTCGGTCGTGACCAGTCGGGCCGCGAGTCGCCTCCTGACTTCGGTGGAGGTCACGGAACCGGTTCCTTGGTGATCATCGTCCCGACACCCTCCGGTGTGAACACTTCGAGAAGAACGGCGTGCTGTATGCGTCCGTCGATGATGTGAACCCTTTCGACGCCATCATCGATCGCCGTCACACATGACTCGAGTTTCGGGAGCATCCCTGCAGACACGTTCCCCGAGGCCAGCAATTCTTTGACTCCATCCTCGGTCGAACGAGCAATGAGGGAGTCTTCCTTCCCGAATACGCGGTAGAGGCCCTCGACATCCGTCAGATAGACGAGTTTCTTGGCTCCGATTGCTACGGCGAGCGCAGCGGCCGCTGTGTCGGCGTTCACGTTGTAGACATGCCCGTCTTCCCCCCTCGCAAGCGGAGCGACGACGGGTACATAGCCCTGATCCTGGAGGCTCATGACCAAACCAGGGTTGACCTGAGTGATCTCCCCGACGAAGCCCAGGCGTTCGTCTTTCGGGCGAGCGACGAAGAGGTTTCCGTCCAGACCGTTGATCCCGGTGGCGACGCAGCCGTGTGCGTTCACCAATCGGACAATGTCGGGGTTGATCTCACCTGCAAGTGTCGACTGGACGACGCGGATCGTCTCAGCGTCGGTGATTCGAAGCCCTTCGACCCACTGTGGTTCAACCCCGCGTTGATGCATCGCATCGCTGATCCGTGGGCCCCCACCGTGAACGATCACGGGGTTGATCCCGACGTAGTGGAGCATCGCGACGTCGTCTGCGAACGTGTTCCTCAACCCTTCGTCGACCATCGCAGAGCCGCCGTACTTGATCACAACCGTCGTGTCACGGAACTGCTTGATGAACGGCAGCGACTCCGAGAAGATCTTCGCCTTCCCCATCGCGCGAGCGATTCTCGACTTGCCGTGCGCGGGTGCGGTGTGGCCTGTTGTCATGATCGCTCCGCGTTGAAACGCACATAGTCGGGAGTCAGATCGGTGGTGAACACACGGGCGGTTCCCGGTCCCTTCCCCACACTGACTGTCACCCCGAAGTCGCCCGCCATGGCGTCGCTGACGGCGTCCTCATCGAAATCCACGCCTACTCCTCTCCGTGTCACCGTGGTGCCGGCGAATGCGATGGCGATGTCGCCGAAGTCGACTTCTTCGTCCACTTCGCCGAGGGCTCCGACGACTCTTCCCCAGTTTGGGTCGGCCCCATAGAAGGACGCTCGGACAAGGATCGAGTCTGCGACCTGCCTCCCGATGTTTCGCGCTGCAGCATCATCGACGGCACCGGTCACGGCGATCGTGACGACCCGAGAGGCCCCTTCGGCGTCGGCAGCGATGTGTCGCGCCAATTGGACGGTCGCGCTGGTCAATGCTGCTGCGAGATCCTCGGGTTCGGGAGTGAACCCGGAAGCCCCCGACGCAAGTGCGATGACCGTGTCATTGGTGGACGGACATCCGTCGACGTTGAGGGCGTGGAACGAGTGGTCGACTGCGATGCGGAGCGCATCGTCGAGAACGATCGACGTAGCTTCTGCATCCGTGGTGAGGACAACCAGCATGGTGGCCATATCGGGACGAATCATGCCTGCGCCCTTCGCCATCCCTCCGACGGTGAATCCCGCCGCCGTGACGACGACCTGTTTCGGTTCGGTGTCGGTGGTCATGATGGCCAAAGCTGCCGCGGTCCCATCAGTTTCGGAATCGCCGAGGCCCTCGATCGCATCTGCAACACCGGCCGTCACTGCTTCTGGGGCAAGATGGGTTCCGATCATGCCCGTCGAACAAACGAGCACGTCCTCCGGTGTGCATCCCAAGATCTCGGCCGTGCGATTGGCCGTCAACTCGGCCACCGCGCGCCCGCGCTTCCCCGTCGCTGCGTTCGCACACCCCGAGTTCAGGACCACGGCCCGCGCCGTTCGAGCGACGTCGAGATGCTTGCGAGAGAGCCGGACGGGTGCCGCTGCCGCCATATTGGTCGTGAAGACGGCAGCGGCGGCAACCGGGGTCCTGGCGGCAACGATCGCGAGATCGAGTTCCCCTCCGCTCTTGATGCCGGCGGAGACGCCGACGGCCTCGAATCCTTTCGGTGCGACAACACTCACGGCATCCACCCTTCCATCGGGAGTCCCGACGTCTCGTCGAATCCCAGCATCAGATTCGCCGCCTGCACTGCCTGTCCTGCTGCACCTTTCACGAGGTTGTCGATGGCACAGATGAGCACCGCCGTGCCGGTGCGTTCGTCGAGATTCGCCGAGATCAGCGCGCGGTTGGACCCGATGACCCACCGTGTCTCCGGGGACCCTTCCACCAACGATACGAAGGGTTCATCCCTGTACGCCCCCTCGAGAGTGGCGACCAGATCATCGAGAGTCGTCCCCGCCGGTGTCTTGGCGTACATCGTGGTGAGGATGCCCCGCTGCATCGGCACGAGGTGCGGGGTGAAGATGAGTTCGATCGCATCCGCCGATTCGAGGTCGAGCGCACGCTCCATTTCCGGTTGGTGCCGGTGCTTGAGAATCTTGTAGGCCTTCGCTGACTCGTCCACCGCACCGAACTGGAGGCCTGCCTGCACACCTCGCCCTGCACCCGAAACCCCGGACATCGAATCGACCACGATCCCGGTCGGTTCGATCACTCCGACAGAGAGAAGAGGTGCAAGCGGGAGAATGGCCGACGTCGGGTAGCACCCGGGGGAAGCGACTCGATCTGTTCCGGAGATTTCAGAGCGACGACGCTCCGGTAGGCCGTATACCCAGCGACCGAGTTCGTTCGGGAACGGATGATCAACGCCGTATGCGTCGAGATATCGCTGTGGCGTGTCCAGCCGGAAGTCGCTGCCGAGGTCGACGACCGATATCCCCCGATCCAACAGCGCCAGGGCAGAGACCGAGGAGGCTCCGTGCGGAAGTGCGAGGAACGCGAGGTCAACGTCGGGAACGGCCCTGGGTTCGTTCGCTCCGAGGATCCGGTCTCCATCGCGTAGGTGCGGATGGACGGATCCGAGCGTCCTTCCGGCAGTTGAATGTGCACCCAGGTACGCGACGGCGAAGTCTGGGTGACCATCCACGAGACGGATCAGTTCACCGCCGGCATAGCCGGAAGAACCGAGAATTGCGATAGATGTAGTCACAGAGGTTCCTTGAGGGAGTTCAAAATATACGCATATGCGTTGTCTAATGCAAAGTGCTTCTTCGGCCTGTGTCCCGGTGTCGCAGCATCCTGGATATCCGGGGTTGCGTAGCCACTGGCGCGCGACAACACTTGGAGCACCCAACCGCAAGGAGAAGACAATGGCACTCGGCCCCATCGAGTTGCTGGTTATTGGGTTCCCGGGGAACCGGTTCACCGGGGGAATCCTTCCAGAGCTCGAACGACTCGTCGACAATGATGTGATCACACTGGTCGACGCACTCCTCGTCTACAAGGATGAGAACGGCGAGGTTGAGATCATCGAATTCGACCAGGTTGACGCCGGCCAGGACGTCGCCGCACTGGGCAGGTTCCTCGACGAGAGCAACGGGTTGCTCTCGGAAGAAGACATGGAGGGCTTCGCCGAAGCATTGGAGCCCGGCTCCTCTGCCGCTGCGCTCGCATTCGAGCACACCTGGTTCAAGCCGCTGCGGGACGAACTCGTTGACTCGGGGGGCATCCTGCTCGCCAACATGCGGATCCCGGGACTCGTCGTGGACGAGGTTCTCGCCGCCGTCGCAGCACTCGAAGACGAATAGGGAGGAACTCACCATGCCAAGAAGACGTGGACGCCCGGGCATCGGACGAACGGTTGCCCGAACCGCAGTAATCGCAGGGACCGCAACCGCCGTGAGCGGAGGCATGCGCAACCGATCGGCAAACAAGCAGGCAGCGCAAGAGGATCAAGCCGCCGCGAATCAGGCCGCATACGAATCCCAGGAGCAATTGGACGAGATGCAAGCGCAGATGAACGACATGCAGGCGCAGCAAGCCCCCGCTCCCCAGCCGGCAGTGGCAGCAGCCCCTGCCGCAGAAGACGTCATGGGGCAACTCCAGCGTCTCGCCGACATGAAGAGTGCAGGCCTACTCACCGACGCCGAGTTCTCCGCAGCAAAGGCGAAGCTACTCGGCTAGCCATTGAATCAGTGCCGCGAACAGGGCCGGGAATCCGCGAGACGCCGCTCTCCGGCCTTCCGGCCCTGGCGCTATTTCCGAAGTCACGCCAGGCTATGAGGATATGAAGTTGAGAGTCGCTCTTCTCGCCCTCCTCGTCACGACGCTCGTCGTCGCCGCTTTCCCTGCTCTTGCACAGACCGACGCCGACGACGGCCCGGTCGTCCAGGCCGTGATGTTCTTCTCCCCAACGTGCCCCCACTGCGAACTCGTCATCAACGAACACCTGCCCGTCATCTTCGAGCAGTTCGGCGGAGAGCCAACAGTGCTCTTCGACGACACCACCCCTCCCGAGGAAGTCGCCTTCTATGAGATGACCAACGGGACGCTCGACATCCTTCTGGTCGACGCAAGCGTGGAGACCGGCGCGATCATGTTCGGCGCAGCCTCGGAGCGGCTCAGCGTTGAGAAGCCGGGAGTGCCGCGGCTCGACATCGAGGACTTCTATCTCGTCGGATCCGAGCAGATTCCGGCGGAGTTCCCCGGAATCATCGAAGAGGGCCTTGCACACGGTGGCATTCCGTGGCCCGACGTCCCGGGTCTCGAAGAAGCCCTGGCAACTATTCCGGGTTCGTCGGGAGTCGAACAGACGGCTACCGGTGAAGCAACCGACGATTCTTCCGATGCGCTCCTGGCGGCCGAGGACGAGTCGATCGGTGACAAGGTCGCCCGCGACCCTCTGGGCAATGGCCTGGCAATTCTCGCCCTCGCCGGGCTACTCGCGAGCCTCATCCTCGTCCCCGTCCTCGTCCGCCGCGGGTCTCTTCACGGCGGCCCAACATGGGTCATCCCGGCGCTCGCCATCATCGGTCTCGGAGTGTCCCTGTACCTCGGAAGCGTTGAAACGAGTGGCGCCGATGCCGTCTGTGGGCCCGTCGGCGACTGCAACGCCGTGCAACAGAGCTCATATGCGTCGATCTTCGGGATTCCGATCGGCGTCCTCGGAGCAATCGCCTACATCGGTCTCATCATCGGCTGGATCGTCACGAGGGTCTCGAAGGGTCGCACCGCCGACATCGCAGCTTTCCTCATCGCCCTGGCGGCGTTCGGTGGCACGGCATTCTCGGCCTATCTGACGTTCCTCGAGCCGTTCGTGATCGGAGCCACCTGCATGTGGTGTCTGACCTCTGCTCTCGCCATCGTCGGGTTGCTCTGGGTCACGGCCCCACCCGGGTGGGCCGCCTTCGAGCGGCTTCGCGGGTCGGCGCCGGCTAGCGAGTAGCGTCGGCGGTCAGCAGCTCAGGCGACACATCTTCCCCATCACGCATGTTGCGCACGGGAATCGCCGCTTCGTGACAGAACGGGGCGTCTACGCCCGACGGTCGATCCACTCGTCGATCCATATGTGGGCTTGCTCCTCTGAATACGGGCCTTCGTCCACGCGCCGCTCGTAGAGCATCTTCATGATCTCCCCCACCCGACGTCCCGGCTCAATGTCGAGATACTCCATGACGTGGTTCCCGTCGATCGGCGGACGCAAAGCGTCGAGTTCCTCCCTCGTACGAAGCTCGGCGATCCGGACTTCGAGTTCGTCGATCCGCCTGGATATCGTTCGTTCGCGACGCTTGTTGCGCGTCGTCACATCGCAGCGAACGAGTTCGTTGAGATCCTTGAGCAGATCCCCGGCGTCGCGAACATAGCGGCGAACCGCCGAGTCGGTCCACCCCATTTTGAACGTGTGCGGCCGCATATGGAGGAACACAAGCCTGGACACGTCCTCAGTCGTCTTCTTCGAGTAGCGGAGCGCCTTCATGCGGCGCCGCGTCATGCGAGCCCCTACGACCTCGTGGTGATGGAACGTGACCCCCCCGGGTCCGAACTCTCGCGTGTCGGGTTTTCCGACGTCGTGGAACAGCGCGGCCAGACGCAACTCGAGACGCGGAGACGTCTTTTCGACAACGGCGATCGAATGGGCCAGTACGTCCTTGTGATGATGGACCGGATCAACCTGGAGAGCTAGCTCAGGCAGTTCCGGGATGAACTCCTCGGCGAGGCCGGTCTCGACGAGACCCCAGAGAGCAGGTCCAACGTGGTCCCCGATCATCAGCAGGTCGAGTTCCCTCTTGATCCTCTCTGCAGAGACGATCTCGAGACGCCCGTGCATGCCGCCAACCGCATCCAGTGCCGTTTCGTCCGGAGCGAAACCGAGACGCGAAACGAACCGGAACAGGCGGAGCATCCTCAGTGGATCGTCCCCGAACGAAATCTCGGGATCGAGCGGTGTGCGGAGCAGTCCTGAGTGAAGGTCAACGAGACCGCCGAAGGGGTCCATCATCTCGGGACTGTCATCATCCGACGTGGGGACGCGAATCGCCATCGCGTTCACTGTGAAGTCCCGCCGGGAGAGGTCTTCTTCGATGTCGTCCGAGTAAGTGACCTCGGGTTTCCGGCTTTCGTCCCGGTAGATCTCCGAACGGAATGTCGTGATCTCGTGGACTCGTCCGTCCCTGATCGCACCGATCGTCCCATACATCTGACCCGCCAGGTACAGGTCTGCGGCCCACGGACGCACAATCTCCTCGATCTCGTCGGGACGGGCACCGGTGGTGAAGTCGAGGTCGGCGTTCGGTCGGTCCAGCAGCGCATCGCGCACGCTCCCCCCAACGAGGTAAAGGCTGTGCCCCCCACCCGCGAACAGTTCTGAGAGTTCCCGCGAGGCGGTTCCAGAAGCCAGGAGCGTCTGAAGTCGAGGGGGGATCAAGCGATTGCCGGCTCGAGGCTCGTGGCTCATACCTCTCTCCAGCGGTTTGCCAGCCGGTCCGCGTACTCGTTCCACGTGTAGCCCACGTGGGCCTTGATCCACCTGAGTTCGAGCTCTGGGCGCTTCCGGAAGGTCGTGTACGCACGACGAACAAGTTCGACGTTCTCCACGGGACCGGTCTTCCTCCTCCAGCCTCGGTCCTCCCATCCAGCCGCCCACTCGTTGATCGTGCGCACGGCGAGGTTCGAATCCGAGTAGATCGTCGCGCGCGTCCCCTCGGGGACCATCTGTGCTCCCTCGATCAGCGCCAGGAGTTCCATCCGATTGTTGGTCGTGTCCGGATCGTGTCCGTGGCGCTCGGCGATGACCTCTCCATCGACCACATACACCGCTCCCCATCCACCGGGGCCGGGGTTCGGAACGCACCCGCCGTCGGTGAACACGCCCGTCTGGGGGTCTTCACCCGGAGCCCGGGCTACGGCGTTCGCCTGCTTCGCCGGCTTGCAGTCGCGGCACTGTTTCGGAACCCATCCTGGGTAGCGATCTAGGACATTCTGAGGAAGAGAGAACTCCGTAGAACAGGTCAGGCAAGTGAAGGTGGGCATGTGGCCGCGAGGGTACCGGCGAGAACGGCCAGACCGGCGGTACTGAGTGTGCGAACAGCCGACAGCCAGGATGGTTGAGCGTATCACTGCCAGCCGAGGTCTTCGAGCTGTTGGCTGTCTTCGAGCTGTTGGCTGTCTTCTGCCTGCTGGACCACTACCCGCTCATCACTCCACGGGTCTGCGCAGCGACCTTGAAGTCTGTCGTTGACGTGGCGTGGGACAAGGCGTCCTCGAACGACACCAATCCTGTCGTGTAGAGGGACAGGATGGCCTGGTCGTAGGTCCTCATGCCGAAGAACTCCCCTTCGGCGACATCCACGGCGATCGACGGCGTGCTCTCCTCGTTCTTGAGTTTCTCCGCAACACGTTCCGTGTTGACGAGTACTTCGACCGCCGCCACCCGTCCATTCCCATCTACTCGAGGAATAAGCTGCTGACTGACGACGCCCTTCAAGGTGGTCGACAGAATCTGCCTCACTTGCTGGCGCTGGTACGGCTCGAAGGCCTCGACAATCCGGCTGATCGTCTCGAGTCCGTCGAAGGTCGGCAAGATAGCGACAACGAGGTGTCCCGTCTCCGAGGCGCGCAGGGCCGCTGCGACGGTCTCCCGATCGGGGAGATCCCCTACAAAGATCACGTCGGTGTCGTTACGCATCGCTGCCTGGAGGCCTGTTGAGAACGAAGCGGTATCGAGTCCGACCTCTCGTTGAGAGACCAGCGACTGGTTGTCCGGGAATAGGTTCTCGATCGGATCTTCGATCGTGACGATGCTGCCATTGCGGGTCGCGTTGATGTGCTCGACCACCGAAGCGGCAGTTGTGGTTCGACCTGAACCGGCGGGACCGGTGATGAGCAGCAACCCCGGCCGCTCATCCGCGAGCCCCTCGATGCTGGCCGGGAGGCCCAGGGCCTCGAATCCGCCATTGACCGTGCCGACGGTGCGAAGCACCAGGGTCAGAGACCCGCGCTGACGGAACGCGCTGACGCGAAATCGTCCGAGCCCGGAGCGACCGATAGCGAAATCTGCCTCGCCTGAGGACTCGAGAGCGGCCCGCGCTCTTTCGGTGACGATCTCCTCGAGGTAGCGCTCGGTGTCGGCCGGCATGGTCGAAGGAAGATCAGAACGACGAACGGCACCATCTATCCGAAATGCAGGTGGCGATCCCACCTTGAGGTGTAGGTCGGATCCGCCGATCGCGGTCAGCTTCTCGAGTAGTTCGTCGAAGGATGGCAACGGTTCAGTCAATTCGGCTCCTCGATCCCTGTGGTGGTTACCGCGTATATCGGCGCGCTGACAGCTCCCCTTGATCGAGATCCCAGAAGAGCGAGTGCACTTCGACGGCGTTGTCTATCGCCGGATCGCCACTCTCCGAAGCGTCGAGTGGCGGAAGGCCGGACGCAAACCCGTCAATTGTCGCTGTCACTGATTCGCGGATGGCTTGAAGGTCATATCCGCCTTCGAGATAGAACACCGTGTTCGTTCGCTGCATCTCCTCACCCAGCGCAGCCGCCATCGCCCCGTAGTCAACGGCGACCAGGGCCATCCCACCGAGAGGATCGGCCGTGTGGCCGTCGAAGCCGGCGCTGACGAGCAACCAATCGGGCCCGAACTGGTCGAGGATCGGGAGAACGATCCTCGAGAACGCCTCTCGGTACACGGTTCCGTCCGATCCTCCGCTCACCGGAATGTTCACCGTTGCTCCGATTCCCAACCCCCTCCCCACTTCCTGTAACCGACCCGTCCCCGGGTAGAACGGTGCGTGGTGCAGCGAGACAAAGAGCACGTCCGGCGAACGGAAGAAGATCTCTTGCGTTCCGTTCCCGTGATGGACATCCCAGTCGACGATGGCCACTCTCTGTCCTCGCCGTACGAGGGACGCGGCTGACACCGCGACGTTGTTGATCAGGCAGAATCCCATCGTTCGATCGTTCTCCGCGTGATGCCCGGGGGGTCGTACAACCGCGAATCCGACGTCAATATCGTCGCGTTCGATCGCATCGATAGCGGTCAGCCCCGCACCGGCGGCGAAACGTGCGGCGTCCCACGATCTCTCCATGGCGTAGGTGTCGGGATCGATCGATCCTCCACCTTCGACGCAGAATCCCTGCAACTGGTCAAGGAAGTCGGATTCGTGCACGGCGAGCAACTCTTCTCGCGTTGCCGCCCGCGCTTCGATGCGTTGGGTATCGACGACGCTCGACAGAGCGCCGTCAATCGCGGCGGCGAGTCGCTCCGGTCGCTCCGGGTGCTGGCGAGGCGGGACATGCTCCAGGCTTGACGGATGTGTGACGAGTACAGACCGCATTGCCACATGGTCGCACGGTTGGAGGATCGAACGCACATCGCACTGCGTCGCCGCCCCTGCATCAAGCCCGGCGGCGTGGTCTCTCTTGCACGGTACGCTGACGAAACAGGAGGAGTGCGCAGAGGTGTCATGCCATTGAACGAGCACCCGATACCGGTTCTGCAACGTGGCTCCTGGCCGCAGCCGATCCGCTTCAGGAAGGGCTGGGCGCGAGCCGAGGCCCGAACCTGGAATGATCGTGTCCCCGACGCCGCGTTGCGTCTCGTCCGTGGCGGATCGGCCTTCTTGGAGCTGTGTTCCGAACGGTTGAACGAGCTCGGTGCACCCTACGTCCTCTCTCCCCCTCTACCCCAGAGCAGTCGGCGGCCGTGGGAAGCCGCCGGGTTCGTCGAGTTCGTTCCGTTGGCGTTCATGCGCCACGATCTCCCGAGCGGACTCCCCTCACCGGACCATCTCGTCATCGCTCCTCCCGACCACTCGATCGAGGATCTGCTCCGCATCGACCATGCTGCCTTTGACGATTTCTGGCGATTCGATCGATTCGGGATGGCCGAGGCCGTCGGGGCGACACCGAAGACGAAGTCACTCCTCATTCGCGGGCCGGACGGTGTTCCCGTCGCCTTCGCCATCGTCGGATTCGGTCACGCTATGTCCTACCTGCAACGCCTCGCCGTTCATTCCGATTGGCAGGGTCAACAGATGGGTCGGTCGTTGATACGGGCGGCCACTCGAACGGCACAATCGGCGGGGAGCAGGGCGATGATGCTCAACACGCAGACCGACAATGACGCCGCTATCTCTCTCTATGCGTCCGAAGGGTTCGTCACACTCCCAGAGCCTCTCGCCGTGCTTCGTCGAGGTTGATCGATGCCCCCTCGGATCCCTGACCGATATCGGATGAACGTCCGACTCGGTGCCGATGGTGACATCGAGGAATGGATGGCGACGGATGAACACCTTGAGCGTCCCGTCCTGATTCGGTTCCCCGGCCCCGATGCCGACACCGATCGCATCGCCTCATTCCTTGCTCCTGTTCGTGCGGCCGCTGCGACCACTCACCCTCATGTTCAGATGATCTATACGGCTGGTGAAGTCGATGGATCAGCGTTCGCTGTGGCCGAATGGGACGGTGCCGTGACCATCGCCGATCGTCTCAGGGCAGGCGAGACACTCCCAATAGCGGAGTACCTCACCAACGCGTCGGGCCTGGCCTCCGGCTTGGCCGCATTTCATGCAAACGGGGGTATCCACGGAGCGATCGACCCGCGCGCCATCCACTTCTCTGCTGCTCACCCCGCACGTCTCGCGAGCTTCGGGCGGGTTCCTCTCACGACTACTGCTGCCGACGACACCGCCGCACTCGCGGCTGCACTCCGCACAGCGATCACAGGAAGCGACAACCCTGCCGTCCTGCCATCTCACGTCGCGGAGGGGATTCCCTCATCCGTCGACAACGCTCTGGGAGCGGCCGAATCAGGGGCGATCGACGCGACGGGCCTCGCTGCTGCCCTGAGTTCGTCATCACTGCACCCTCAACCCGACGTCGGACGACCATGGTCTCTCAAGCCCCTTGTCGCGTTCGCCTTCGTTGTCGCAGCCGTTATCGGTCTCTCCATCCTGGGGCTCTCCATCGACGTCGATCCCGATTCGCCGTTCCTCTACCCAGCCGCGCCGGCGGATCAAGAGCACGCCACGCCGGCGAGTTCGATCCAAGCATCGGACACGCCAGCCGAGAACGCCATACCCGCCACCGTCACCGTCTACGACCCGTTTGGCGACGGCATCGAGAACGACGATTCCCTTGCCGCTGTGGCAGATGGAAGGCAATCAACGATGTGGGAGACCGAGCCCTATCCGGCCCCGCTCGACCAGACGAAGGAGGGCGTTGGCGTCATTCTGGAGTCTCCTATTCCAATCGGTGCGATCGAGATCACCGGTACGCCCGGTACCAGATTCACGGTGGCGTGGAATGTGACGCTCCCCGACGTTCCGGACGACTGGGAACGAATCGGTGCAGGACAGATCCTCACGGGTACGACGCGCCTCGACGTCGCTCACCGGGAGCAGGGGTTCTGGCTCGTCTGGATCACGTCGCTGCCGCAGCGGACCGACGGCTCATATGGGACGTCGATCGCAGAGATCCGCCTCCTCCCTTGACGGATTGCTTCACCTCCGATCGCCCACCTGACCAGAATCAGGACCGATGACCTCTCGTTCCACAGAAGACCGCGAGTTGATACGCCGCTACCTCGAAGGCGACGTATCGGCGTTCGACGAGCTCATGCACGCCCACGAGAACCGTGTCTTCGCTATTTGTCTCCGCATGATGAGGGATAGGGACTCGGCCCTCGACGCGACGCAGGATGTCTTCCTCACCGTCTTTCGCAAAGCCGACCGCTACAAGGAACAGGCTGCCTTCAGCACGTGGCTCTATCGCGTCGCTGTGAACACGTGCTACGACCACCTGAGACGCCAGAAACGCCAACGCACCACGTCGATGCCTGAGCACCTCGACCCCTCAGATCCTCGCGGCGGTGACGAGTTCCGTGCCGTCGAGCTTCGCCCCGACATCGAAACGGCACTCGCCGCACTCACTCCGGAGTTCCGCTCTGCCGTTGTGCTCGTCGACCTCGACGGCATGTCGCTAGAGGGAGCCGCAGATACCCTCGAAGTACCCGTTGGAACGGTCAAGAGCCGCGTGTTCCGGGCGAGGAAGCAGCTCGCCAAAGATCTCGGGAACTTTGCGCCAGGGTCCGAGCATCCAACTGATGAATCATGAACGAACGTAACCAGAATCTCATCATCGACCTGATCGGCGGACGCCTGTCCCCCGATGATGAGCGTGCGGCCCTGAACCGAATCGAAGAAGATTCGGTCCTTCGGGCTGAGTACGAGGCACAGATGTCGGCTATCTCCATCCTCGAAGCAGTTGCGCCGCCGATGATGACGGCAGATGAGCGGGCGATACTGCACGCGACGCTTCGCCGGCAACTCCATCTCGACGATTCCCCCGTCCCTGTTATTGCGGCGCCGTCTCGATGGCAACGTTGGTGGGCGCCGGTCGGCGGTCTCGCGGTTGCAGCCGCCGTGATCGTCGGTGCCGTCGTCGTCCTACCCAACAATCTTTCGGGGAGTGACTCGGACACTTCTTTCGCTGCGGCTTCCGCCGAGATCACCACGACGGCACCGACCGCATCGCTCACCGATGATCTCGCCGGGGTCGCAGCAGAGGAGGGCACGGGTGAGAACAGCGTCGGCGCTGCGGCACCCGAAGCGACCGAGAACGCTCCCGACGAGGAAAGTTCCGAATACGCGGAGACCCAGGCCGTGGACACCGACGAAGCAACCACCTCCCCGTCGTCTCTCCCATATCTGGTGGATGTCGATCTCGGCTTGCTCGAAGGCGACCTCTCTTCCGACCCGGATGCTCTCAGAAGCAACCCGTCACCTGCTTCGTCGAAGTCTGTCGACTTCGACGCCATTCGGGTGGATGCTTGCCTCAATTCTCTCCGAGTCGACAGTCAGACATCGGAGATTATCCCCATCGCTCTCACCACCTATGAAGGCACTGAGTCCGTGGTCGTATCCGTCGCCCCTTCTTCAGGGGAATCCTTCCTCGCGGTCTATTCAGTGGCCTTGTGCCGGGAACTTGCCAGCACGCAGGGATGACCGGTCCGACATTCGGCTATCCTCAATGACCATGACCGATCGACCGCGCAACGACTACCCGGCCAAGATCGCCGACTTCCTTGAGCAACTTGCCACTCGCATCCGTTCGCTCACGGTCGATCGAGCATTCCTGGCTGTTACGTGGACGGCGATCGGGATCGTCATCGCAACGGTCGCGATCCTCGCTGTGATCTGGTTGCTCGTCGGTTTCTTCCGTGCTCTCGGTACCCTGATCGGACAGGAACTCGCATACGCCGTCGTCGGGGGCATATTGCTCATCGCCGGAGCGTTGGTCTGGATGAAGAGAATTCCAGAAGACGAGACAACATCACAACTGGAGTGACCATGGCCGAGACGGTCTTGATCATCGGGTCTGGCCCAGCCGGACTCACCGCCGCTATCTACGCAGCCCGCGCAGACCTCAATCCTCTCATGATTGAAGGCATGGAGCGCGGTGGACAGTTGATGCTCACCACCGAAGTTGAGAACTATCCGGGATTCCCCGAGGGGATCATGGGTCCCGAACTCATGGATGGGATGCGCAAGCAAGCCGAGCGCTTCGGCACCCGCATCGTCTCGTCCGACGTGACGAAAGTCGACCTCTCGGAACGTCCGTTCAAGGTCTGGATCGGTCAGGAACTCCACGAGTCAGAGTCCCTCATCATTTCAACTGGGGCCTCTGCGCGGTGGCTCGGGATTCCTGGTGAGAGCCGCCTTCGTGGCTATGGCGTTTCTGCATGTGCGACGTGTGACGGTTTCTTCTTCCGCGACCGCGAGATAGCGATCGTGGGTGGCGGCGACTCAGCCATGGAGGAGGCGCTCTTCCTCACGAAGTTCGCCTCGAAAGTCACGATCCTTCACCGTCGAGACGAGTTCAGGGCGTCGAAGATCATGGCCCACCGTGCGATCGAGCATCCGAAGATAGAAGTCCTGTGGAACACGACGCCCGAAGAGGTTCTTGGCGACGATCTCGTCACGGGTCTTCGCGTGAGGAATGTCCTCACCGACGAAGGGTCGGTACTGCCGGTCGAGGGATTCTTCCTCGCCATCGGCCATGACCCGAATACCAAGATTTTCCAAGACCAACTGAACCTGGATGCCTCCGGGTACATCTCATCCAACGGAGGCTCGACGCAAACCTCTGTTGAGGGCGTTTTCGCCGCAGGAGACGTTGTCGATCACTACTACCAGCAAGCCGTAACGGCCGCAGGCATGGGCTGCCAGGCCGCCATCGACGTCGAGCACTGGCTCAATCGAGCCGAAGCCTGAATCCAAGATCGTCCGCCACCAACCGGTCGGCGGATCACCGACCACGAGGGAGCCGAGATGGGACAGAACACCGTCAAAGGAAGCGATGCCACCTTTGTCGAATTGGTCGGCTCATCGCTGCCGACTCTCGTCGATTTCTGGGCAGAGTGGTGCGGGCCGTGCAAGATGATGGACGGGCCTCTCGAAGAGATCGCAGGAGAACGAGCCGGGACACTCCAGATCGTCAAACTCAACGTCGACGAGAACCCCTCCACGGCGATGCAGTTCGGTGTGATGAGCATACCGACGATGATCATCTTCCAGGGCGGAGAAGAGCGGAAACGCCTCGTCGGTGCCAGGAGCAAGGCTCAACTGGAAGCCGAGATCACCGCCTTCGTCTCCTGAGCTTTGATCACCCGGTAACGGGACCGTGAGGCTCTACCACCAGGGAGACCGAGGAGAGCCGGTTCGCGACATCCAGCGCCGCTTGACGAGCCTCGGAATTCACACCGCCGTCGACGGTTCGTACGGATCAGAAACACTCGTGTCCGTGCAGTCCTTCCAAGAGACACGAGGGTTGCCGGCGGACGGGATTGTGGGTCCTGAGACGTGGCGAACGCTGGTCGACGCCGGGTTTCGGCTCGGCGACCGCATGCTGTATCGGCGCTCTCCGATGGTGCGCGGCGACGACGTCTCCCGGCTCCAGCAGAGCCTTGGATCCCTTGGTTTCGACGCAGGCAAGGTCGACGGGCTCTTCGGACCCGACACGCTAGGGGCGGTACTCGACTTCCAGCACAACAGGGGAATGGCCGAGGACGGGTTCGCCGGCCGCGAGGTTGTTGAGGAGCTGCTCCTGATGTCGAGAGCAACGGAGAAACCCGGCAGAGAGGCGGTCCGAGAGCACGAATGGATCGATTCTCTCCCACATCCGATCACCGGCGCCCGCATCTACGTTGACCCGGACAGGGGCGAAGATTCAACACCGGACGCTACCTGGTCGGCAGGGACTCGCCTCACGTCCGAACTCAAGCGCTCTGGTGCTCGCGTCTTGTTGTCTCGCAGCGTTGACACGGCACCGAATGAGCGTTTCCGTGCGCAGCGTGCGAACCGTCTCGACGTTCAGATCGTCGTGTCAATCACCGTTCCTCGGGACGACGTCGAGAGCGTCTTCTACTTCGGAACTCCGCTCAGTACGAGCGATGCGGGGAAGACGATCGCCGAGCACGTCGCCGCCAGGCTCGGGGTTCCAGCGCTCCCCCGCGCCGTCCCTCTCCTGAAAGAGACGCGCTCCTCGGCCATCGTCGTCTCCCTGGCGACGCCCACAGGCGAGACAGGTACTGTGATAGCTAAGGCGATCGTCGATCTCTACGCGAACGGACCGGACGAGATCTGAGTCGCCAGACAAGAGACGAGAGATGTGAGATATGAGACCGAACGAGCTTCTCCCCTTATCTCGTGTCTCACGTCTGTTCGGTACCGACAACCGATCAGTCAAATAACTGTCGGTAGATCCTCTCTAGGTCTTCCAGCGAGCCGTAGCGGATCACCATTCGGCCGCCGTTGCCGCGTGGGGTGATCTTGACGTTGGTGGCCAGTCGTTCGGCGAGACGCTCCTCGAGTTCGATAATTGCGGCCGGGCGCATGGCCGGCATCCTTCTGGGAGGTGTCTCGTCTGGTACGGAGCGGCTCTTGACCGCCTCTTCGACCTTTCGGACCGGCCAGCCCTCTGCGATCACGCGTTCGGCTATGTGAACCGCATACGCCTCGTCGTCCAGAGCGAGGAGGGCCCTGGCGTGGCCCGCCGACAGTTCCTCTCGTTCGAGCATTCCCTGGATCGCTGCTGGCAGTTGCAGCAGACGAATCGTGTTTGTGACGGAACTCCTGCTCTTTCCGACTCTGGTTGCGACCCCCTCATGAGTCATGTCAAAATCTTCCAGTAGATTTCGGTACGCGGCGGCTTCCTCCAGCGGGGAGAGATCCTTGCGTTGAACGTTCTCGATTAGTGCTTCGGTGAGATGCCGCTCGTCGCTCTCTGTGGACCTGATCACGGCGGGAATCGTTGCCAGGCCTGCTATTTCGGCGGCTCGGAGCCGACGTTCGCCGGCGACAAGAAGGTAGGAGCCATCCCTCTCCCCCGGGCGAACAACGACGGGTTGGAGGACACCGACTTCGCGAATCGACGCGGCCAGACCTTCGAGTGCGTCGTCGTCGAATCGGTTTCTCGGTTGTTGCGGACTCGGCGAGATCTCCTCGAGTTCGAGCTCCGCAAAGCCAACCGACGGGTGATCAACGGGGATCAACGCATCGAGTCCCCTTCCGAGTCCACTCTTACGTGCGGCCATGTCTCCTCCGGAATTCGCGAGCTAGTTCTCGACAGGCGATGGCGCCACGGGACATTGGATCGTATGCCTCGATTGGTTCCCCGTACGAGGGAGCCTCTGAAAGCCTGACGGTGCGCGGAATGACCGTCCTATACGTGGTGTCGCCGAAATGCTCTCTCACCTGGGCAACCACGTCCGCCGCCAGCGTGGTACGCCCGTCATGCATCGTCAGGAGGACACCTTCGATGGCGAGTTGAGGGTTGAGGCTCCGCTGCACCAATTGAATGTTCTTCATCAACTGACTCACTCCTTCCAGGGCGTAGTACTCGCACTGGATGGGAATAAGCACTTCGTCGGCAGCCGCCAGGCCGTTGACGGTCAACAAGCCGAGAGAGGGAGGACAATCCACGAGGACGAAGTCGTAGTCTTCGGCGATGGACTCGAGTGCCTTTCCAAGCCTGTTCTCCCTGGAGAACATCGAAACCAACTCTATCTCCGCTCCGGCGAGCTCGATCGTCGCCGGCACAACAAAGAGGTCGCGAACCGATGATGGTTCGATGACGTCTTCGACCGCAATGTCTTCGACCAGGAGGTCGTATGTTGAATACTCGATCGCAGCTCGATCAATTCCGAGTCCGCTGGTGGTATTCCCCTGCGGGTCAAGGTCTACGAGGAGAATGCGTTCCCCTTGGTACGCAAGCCCTGCACCGAGGTTGATCGTTGTCGTTGATTTGCCGACGCCACCCTTCTGGTTGGCGATGGCGACGATTGTGGATGTCATTGGGAACGATCACTGTCCGGGGTTCGGGTACTGGTAGGTGTCATCCTAAGAAGCCAGGCGGGGGAGTCAAGGACCCCCGCGTCGATTCGCAGCAGGTCGAGCGACATGCCGGGTGGTGCGTCCAGAGACAGATCGGGTTCGGTCGTGCGACTCATCCCCACGACCGCACTTCCCCGGTCGCTCAGGAGTGGGAGAGCCGCTTCAAGTGCCGCCATCGGATGGAGCGACGCGCGGAAGGTTACGGCGTCTCGCCGGCCAACGGCTTTGAGCACGTCCCGTTCTTCAACGGTGACGTTCTCGATACCGAGCACCCGAATCGCTCTTCGGGCGAGTCGGCACCGCTCTGCCGACCGGTCCAGGAGCGTGACGTGCGTGTTCGGATGGGTAATCGCTAGCGGTATTCCCGGCAGGCCTACTCCCGACCCAACGTCGAGGATGTCGGCAGGAGTCCGATCCCATGCAGCGGCGAAGATGATGGAGTCGGCGACGTGCCGGTCAAGGAGTCGGGATCCCTCTTCCGGCCCGATACCACCGGCGTCGGCCGCTTCGGTATCGAGCCAACGAGTGAATTCCTCGCACTGCAACACCTGCGTCGGCGTCAGTTCGACCCCGGCTCGTAGTGCGGCCCGTTTGAGACGATCTTCCGAATGTTTCCCGTGAAACATTCGGTGTCAGCCGTTGTCGTTCTCTCCGGTCGAGGCAATCACAACGGCGCGGTGCGGGTCTTCACCCTCGGAGTACGTCTTTACGCCCTCGAGCGCAGCAGCCGCGTCGTGAATGACCTTGCGGTCGGCTGCGTTCATTGGCTCTAGCATGATCTCGGCACCGCTCTCCTTCACCTGCTCCACAAGTTTTCCTGTGTAGATTGTGAGAGCCTCGCGTCGACGGGCGCCGTAGCCCGCGATGTCGATCCTCATCCTCGGAGCACCAAACGTATGTCGCTGAACGGTAGTGCGCGTCAACTCGAGCACGGAATACATCGTGGCACCTTTGGGGCCGACGAGAGCTTCGGTCTGCTCGCCGACAATGTCGAGGTAGAGCACTTCTTCCTCCACCCTCGTCTGAATCTCGCCCTCAAGACCGAACGACGTGAGGAGGCCGGACAAGAAGTCCTCGGCTACTTTTGCCTGATCTTCGATCGACGCCTCTGGCTTGTCCTTCTTCGTCTCTGTCGTCGCTTTGTTATCCATCGCTCGCCGCTCCTTAGAGGATCCGTTCTTCTTGGCTTCTACGGGTTTCTTCTTGCTGGGCGGCCGTGAACCCCTGCCAACCTTGGCGTTTGCACCGCGCCCGTTGGTCTTCTTCTCTGCAGTCTTCTTCTCGGCGGTCTTCTTCTGTTGCTCGGCGTTGGGCGAACCCTTCGCCCCTCGCCGACTCCGGCGGTTTCGCTTGCGCGGCTTGCGTGAGACCTTCACGATCGCGGGGCGCGAGCCAACACCGAGGAACCCCGTCTTCCCCTCCTGGACAACCTCGATCTCTGCTTGATCTGCTGATTCGAGACCAAGTTCGGTGATTGCGGCTTCAACGGCCACATCAACCGTCGTTCCGGTGACTTCCACCCATTCCATCGTCTATTTCCTCCTGCGGCGGTTCTTCTTCTTGCTGGCGTTCTCAGACGGACCCGTATTTTCGGGCTCCCCGTCTTCCGGCGGTGTGTCCGCTGGGAGTGCCGGCTTCTTCTTGTCATCATCTCCGCGATCATCCAATCGCAGGATCAGGGCTTGTTGCCCGACCCGGAAGAGGTTGGATGTTGCGAAATATATGCCGAGTCCTGCGGTGAGTGTCCACGAAATGAATCCGAAGAACAACGGCATAATCTTCATCGCTGTCTGCATCGACTGTGCAGTCTGCGACTGTTCTTTGTCTTTGTCCTTGTCGCTCTTCTTCGTTCTCGTGGTCTGGAGTTGCTGATAGAACCCTGCTGCCACGATGAGGATGATCAGCAGGATGTAGGGGAGTGCGCCGAGGAAGTCCCCGCCCTTGATCAAATCCGGGACCACCGAACTGGGGGACGCCGTGAGATCCATACCAAGGAAGGAGGTGTTTACATGTTCAACACCCTTCTCAACACCAACACCGATGTACTTCGATGTGGCGTAGAGAGTTTCTCCAGCTTCATTCCTGACGGTCTCGATACTCCGCAACACCGAGAAGAGTCCGAACCAGAGCGGCATCTGGACGATCATCGGCAGGCAGCCGGCGGCAGGGTTGACTCCACGCTCCTGGTAGAGAGCCATCAGCTCCTTGTTGAGTTCTTCCTTATCTCCCTTGAGTTCCTTCTGAAGGCGCTTCACCTCCGGTTGGATCTCCTGCATCGCCTTCATCGACCGAGTCTGCTTCAGCGTCAGGGGAAAGAGGACGAGAGAGATCGCCACGGTGAGCAAGATGATCGCTATACCAAGATTTGGAATAAATTGGTAAAAGAAGTTGAGAACCCCGCCGAGAAGGTCGAGGAGGAGGTTCCAGGGGTTCACATGTCTCTCCCAGTGTTCATATCGTGTTCGTGTTGGCCCGACTCGGGTACGGGGTCGTATCCACCTTCATGGAACGGTTGGCACCGTCCGATGCGTTTGACGGCCATCCAGGACCCGCGACCCGCTCCGTGGAGGCGAATCGCGTCGTACCCGTACTCTGAGCAGGACGGATGATACCGGCAATTGCCCCCGAAAGCGGGCGAGAGCACCTTCTGATAGGCCCGGATGGATCCCATGAGAACCCGAGCCGCCGGCGCCGGTGCTCGTTCTTGGTCGGTACTCATCGGTTCTCCTCCTCTCCGCTCGCGGCGATCGCTGTGGCCAGATCCCTTGTCAGGTGGTCAAACTTCGTTGTGACGACACCCGGCGCAGCGATCACCACGTATGCCGTGTCAGGCTTCAATGCGACCCTCCTCAGAGCCTCGCGGAGACGCCGCTTCGCTGTGTTGCGAGATACCGCACTACCGACCCGACGAGACGCAACGATTCCCACTTGGGGAACACCTCTCTCTCCGTCGGTACGAATCACTCGAATATCTCCACATCTAGCCGATCGGCCAGTGCGGAAGACGGCAGAAAACTGTGCCGTCGATCGCAGCGAAACGAACGGTCGTCCGGTGCTACGCCGTGAGACGATGGCGACCCTTGACACGCCGTCTCTTGATGACGGCGCGGCCGGAACGGGTCCGCATCCGGGAGCGAAATCCATGCTTGCGCTTGCGGCGCCGCACGTTTGGTTGATAGGTGCGCTTCATAGTGAGTAATCCCCGCTTGGGAGGTCGTGATACGACCGGGAAGAATTCGGACGCCTGAATCCTACGTCGCTCAGCGCCCTAGCGGTCGGATCGGTACGAGAACGCGAACTCTCACACAGGAGCGCGAAACCCCGAGCTTGGCCGCGAAACATCGTTCGCACCAATTCGGAGCGATCTTGAGCATATCGCTACTCTCTCCCATTTATTACCACCTCCTGAAATCCTTACACGTCAACGGTTATCATCGCTTCCCAGTCTCCGACCGGTCCAGATACCGGAGGTTTTCCCCTTCTTGCCGCTCAGTTCCCTCGAGACATATACTCGCCTCCACTCCCATGCAGAAGACCTCACTTCCCCGGAGGGAGATCCAGGCCGCGACGGCGATGCGGGAGCATGCTGGGACGTTTGAATATGTTTTCCACACCCTGTGGACAGGTGTGTGGACAGGGTACGACAGGTCGAGAGGAGCAACAAGAGTGGCTGAATTGCGTTCGTCCACCGCGGAGTGGGAGACCTTCCATCAGCAGGTGCGCCGCCGGGTGACACCGGCCGCGTGGCAGACCTGGATCGAACCACTAGCCTCCAGCATCGAAGAGGGCAGCCTCCATCTTGTCGCCCCGACCGACTTCCACTATCGCTGGGTCGGGGACCGCTACCTGCCCGCCCTCCAAGAAGCTGCGCTCGACACCCTCGGCCTCAAAGTCGAACTCACGGTGGTACCAATCGTCGCAGATCCTCCTGCCGAAGCCTCCCGCCGATCGGACGCATTCCAGGTTCCTCTTCCGATCGACACGATCGACCCAACTCGATCCGGAGCGAACGACCCCCGCCTTGTTCCGAAGTACACGTTCGACAATTTCGTGGTCGGACAGTCGAACCGTTTCGCTCACGCGGCAGCGCTCGCCGTCGCCGAGCAGCCAGGGAGCCACTACAACCCTCTCTTCATCTACGCGAACGCCGGCCTCGGAAAGACACACCTCCTCCACGCCGTCGGCCATCACCGCATCGAACTCGATCCCCGCGCGGTTGTTCGCTACGTGTCCTCCGAACAGTTCTTCAACGAATTCATCAACGGAATCCGTCGGAAGAGAATGGATGAATTCAAGGAGCGCTATCGCACGATCGACGTGCTTCTCCTCGATGACGTTCAGTTCTTCGAAGGGAAGGAACAGATCCTCGAGGAGTTCTTCCACACGTTCAACAGCTTGTACGAAGCGGGGAAGCAGGTCGTCATCAGCTCCGATCGCCACCCCAAGCATTTGTCGACACTCGAGGATCGCCTTCGGAGTCGCTTCGAGTGGGGTCTTCTGACCGATATCCAGACTCCCGACATCGAGACCCGCCTTGCGATCCTCAGGAAGAACGCCGAGTTCGCCCCTGCCCCGGTCCCACCGGACGTGATGACGTTCATCGCTGAGAACGTCCATCAGAACATTCGCGAACTCGAAGGCGCTCTGACCCGTGTGACGGCATTCGCTTCGCTCACGGATGAACGGATCACCCTCACGATGGCAAAGGAGGTTCTCTTCGATATCGTCGACTCCGACCGCGTGATTCCGTTGACCGCCGATAGGATCATCCAGGTCACCGCCGACTACACCTCGACCACCGTCGATTCACTGATCGGCCCCAGCAGGAAGCAACCCCTCGCCCGGTCCCGACAGATCGCCATGTATCTCTGTCGGGAGCACACCGATCTCTCTCTGCCGAAGATCGGAGCACGGTTCGGTGGTCGCGATCACACGACTGTGATTCACGCCGTCGAGAGGGTCAAGACCCTAATGACGACCGACATGGAAGTGTTCGATCAGGTCTCAACCCTCGGACAGCTCCTGAGGACAACGTGACCGATATCCACACTCTCTCGTCTCCTCTCGATCTGCCTGTTGAGTACTGTGTACTTGTTCACAGTCCCTGTGGATTCCGAAATCCGTTGACTTCAACGATTCCCGGGCCCTATCCACAATCCACAAGGCCTACTACTACCACTACCGTTTGTAATTGAACTAACCAAGAAGCAGGGGAAGAACAACTGTGCGTATCCGAGCCGAACGTGATGATCTCGCTGACGTCCTAGCGCGGGCAGGACGAGCCGTCGGAAGTCGCTCACCCCTTCCGATCCTCCAAGGCCTGCTGTGTGAGGTCGAGGGCGGACGTCTTCAAGTGACGGGAACGGATAACGAAGTCACCGTCCGGACGTATCTGGAAGTAGAGGGACTCGAAGACGGCGCCACGGTGATCCCGGCCAAACTCGCAGCCGACGCGGTCCGCAAGCTTCCTACCGGAGCGGTCTCGATGACTGCTTCGGACGGAGAAGTCGAGATTACCGGTAACGGGCCACGGTTCCGTCTGCGCGAGTTGAGCGTCGGGGACTTCCCGACGATCGATGACAAGTTGCCGGCCGAGACGATCGACGTCGTGGGGGAGACTCTCGTCAAGGCTCTCAGCCAGGTTGGTATTGGCGCGTCCGGGGATGAAGCTCGACCGACCCTCACTGGCGTTCTGTTCGAAGAGAACGACGGAGGATTGCGACTGGTAGCAACCGACTCGTACCGGCTGGCCGTGCGCGACGTACTCGGGATCGGTGCAACAGGATCGAAACTGGTCCCATATCGGGCGTTGAAGGAGTTGGGACGAACAGTTGGTGACGGACCGATGAAGGTGGCACTCGGAGATCGAGAGGCAGCGTTCATCACGGATCGAGGGAGGCTGACGGTTCGGATCATCGATGCGGCGTTCCCGAAGTACCGCCAACTCCTGCCTGATTCCTATCCGAGTCGCCTCGAAGTATCGAAAAGGAGCCTTCTCGATGCCGTCGGAAGAGCGGCGCTGGTGGCGGAGGACCATATACCGGTTCGCCTGAACCTCCACGAGGGTGGCGTTGAGTTGAGCGTCATCCGTCAAGAGGTTGGCGAAGAGACTGAGCACATCGAGGGCAAATACGAGGGTGAAGAGATGACGATCGCCTTCAACACCAGGTATCTCACCGAAGGGGTCGGGGTCATCGATTCCGATACCGTCATCCTGGAAACGATCGATGCGCTGAAGCCCGGCCTCCTTCACGGCGTCGGAGATGAGGACTTCCGGTATCTCCTGATGCCGGTCCGCCTCTAGTTGAAGGGTTCGTGACAGTGATGTCGAGAGGAGAGGGATGTATCTCTCCTGGCTCGAACTGACTGGGGTCCGGTGCTACGAAACCGTGCGCTTCGAGCCGGATGAGGGCATCAACGTCCTTGTCGGAGCAAACGGGGCGGGCAAGACGAGCATTCTCGAGGCGGTCGCCTACCTTGGAATGCTGAAATCGTTCCGGGGGACGCCGGATGTATCGATGATCACCACCGGATCGGACAAGGCCGTAATTCGTGGGGAGTTCGGCGTCCCGTCGGGGACCACTCGAGTCGAAGTGGAACTCGCTCACCAGGATCGTCGCAGGGTGCTGGTCAACGGAAAGAGGCCCCAGCGCAACAGTGACGTCCTATCGCAGGTGCCGATCGTGGCTTTCCAGCCCGACGACCTGGATCTGGTCAAACGCGGGCCGGGGCTGAGAAGGGAGTACCTCGACGACCTGGCAGCCCAATTGTGGCCACAGGCAGGCGCCGATCAGATGGACTACGAGCGGGCCATCCGGCAACGTAACTCGCTTCTCAAGCAGGAGGGGCGACGGGCAGACCCCATCACATTGGACGTGTGGGATGAGAGGGTCGCCGTCGCCGGAGCTGCCGTCTTCGGTCATCGGACCAGAGTCCTCGAAGCGCTCGACGCGTCGCTGGGTGAGGCGTACCGCCTGGTGGGGGAGACGGGTTCGTTGACGTGGAGATACGAGACGAACTGGGGGGCATCGATGGATGAAGGAGGAGGAGTTGAACGGCTCAGAGAGGAACTGCTCGAACGACGCAGCCGCGACATGGATCAGCGGGTAACGAGTGGCGGGCCCCACCGGGACGACCCAACGCTCGTTGTCGACGGCCGTCCTGCACGGACGATGGCAAGTCAGGGAGAGCAACGGACCGTCGCGCTCGCTCTTCGTGTTGCTGCGTACCGCGTGCTCGGTACCCACCGTTCGATCGCTCCGATCCTTCTTCTCGATGATGTCTTCTCCGAACTGGACCCTCGACATGCTCGGGGTGTTATGTCCCTTCTCGGCGATGGTCAGGTTCTTGTCACAACGGCGAGAGAAGATGAGGTTCCCACATCCGGGCGACGGTGGAACGTCGACGGAAGGACCGTCACATGACCAGAGCGAACTACTACAGCGACCAGCCGCAGAGACCCGAACCGAAACCGATCGACGATCTAATCGGGACGATCGTGGAACAGGCCGGGGCGAGCCCAGACCTCGGGGTTGCGCGGCTCGTCTCCTCCTGGGACAGCATCGTCTCCGAACGGTGGAGAGGGAGATCGCGACCGATCGGTGTTCGGGATCAAACGCTTCTCGTCGAGGTCCCGGAAGGAGCTGACGCGAGCCTGCTGCGCTACGACTCGGCCGATCTCATGAGGCGGATTTCACAGCGATTCGGTCCCGATCTCGTACGAGCGGTCAGGTTCCGCGTCGAGGGGGACACTCGCGGCGGAAAGCCGTGAAATGGTAAGGGTTTCGGCCCGGAATCGGCTATGATTACACCCGTGTCAGTAGCCCCCAACTGAACGCCTCCGGGGGCCATCCAAAGGAGTCCAGTGAACAAGACGAAGAGCGCCCCGAACGCGACCTATGAAGCCAAAGACATCAAGGTCCTCGAGGGCCTCGAAGCGGTCCGAAGAAGACCCGCGATGTACATCGGGTCGACCGGACCCAGAGGTCTCCACCACCTGATCTGGGAGGCCGTCGACAACTCGGTCGACGAGGCCATGGCGGGCTTCTGCACTCGCGTCGAGGTGGCCTTGCTCGCGGACGGCGGCGTGCGCGTCAGGGACAACGGCCGGGGTATTCCGGTAGCGAAGCACCCGAAGACGAAAGAGTCGGCGCTGACCACCGTCATGACGACGTTGCACGCCGGCGGCAAGTTCGACTCGGGGGCGTATGCGGTCTCGGGAGGACTCCACGGAGTCGGAATTTCTGTTGTGAATGCCCTGTCGGCTCGCCTCGAGGCCGACATCGTTCGAGACGGACACCACTGGTCTCAGGCCTACGAATACGGTGCGGCGACAGGACGGGTGAAGAAGGGGAAGGAAGCGAAGAGGAACGGCACTCAAGTCGTGTTCTGGGCCGATCCCGAGATATTCACCGAGGGACTTGACTACTCGTCGAAGACCGTGATGAGTCGACTGCGCGAGATGGCCTTCCTCAATAGGGGCCTCGAGATCCGGTTCCGCGACGAACGAGAAGAGGCTCCGGTCGAGGAGATCTTCAAGTACAACGGAGGACTCGTCGATTTCGTGAATTACCTCAACGCCAGCCGGGAGCCGATTCACCGCCAGGTCGTCTCGTTCGAGGAAGAGACCGACGACTCCGTGGTCGCCGTGGCGATGCAGTGGACCGGGAGCTACCGCGAAACGATTCTGAGCTTCGCGAACAACATCAACACGCACGAGGGGGGGACCCACGAAGAGGGATTCCGCACCGCCCTCACGCGATCGATCAACGACTTCGCCAGGAAGAGGAATCTCCTCAAGGAGAAGGACCCCAACCTCACGGGCGAAGACGTGCGCGAAGGATTGACTGCCGTGATCTCCGTCAAGGTGAGGGCTCCACAATTCGAAGGACAGACGAAGACGAAACTCGGGAACACTGAGATCCGATCATTCGTCCAGAAGGCCCTCAATCAGGCCATTCCTGAGTGGCTGGAGCGCAATCCGGGCGATGCCCGACGGATAGCGGACAAGTCTTCACAGGCTGCCCGGGCACGGATGGCAGCGCGCCAGGCCCGGGACCTCACCAGGCGCAAGAGTCTGCTCGAGTCGGCCGGATTGCCGGGGAAGCTCTCGGATTGCTCGTCGAAGAAGCCCGAGGAGAGCGAACTCTTCATCGTCGAGGGCGACTCGGCCGGCGGGTCGGCAAAACAGGCTCGCAATAGCCAGTTCCAGGCGATTCTGCCGATTCGCGGCAAGATCATCAACGTCGAGAAGAATCGTCTCGCTCGTGTCCTCCAGAACAACGAGATCCAGTCGCTGATCACAGGGATTGGGACCGGTATCGGTGACGAATTCAATATCGAGAAGGCGCGGTATCACAAGGTCGTCATACTCACCGACGCCGACGTCGATGGTGCCCACATCCGAACGCTCCTGCTCACGTTCTTCTTCAGACACATGCCGCAGCTCATCGAGGCGGGCTTCGTGTACATCGCTCAACCACCCTTGTTCAGTGTGAAGGTCGGTTCCAAGACGACCTGGATCCAGGACGACGCTGGGCTCGAAGAGATCAAGAAGCAGCTCGCCGGGAAGAAGCTGAACATTCAGCGTTTCAAGGGTCTCGGAGAGATGAATGCCGGCGAACTCTGGGACACGACCATGGATCCTGAGCGGAGAATGCTTCTCCAGGTGGGGCTCGAGGATCAATTCTCGGCAGAAGAGACATTCTCGACTCTCATGGGCACCGATGTCGAGGCCCGGCGAACCTTCATTCAGCAGAACGCAAAAGACGTTCGCTTCCTCGACTTCTAGGACCCCGAATGACGAACGAAGAACAACACATCAACGTCAAAGCCATTGACATCGAGCGGGAGATGCAGGATTCGTTCCTGGAATATGCGATGTCCGTCATCGTCTCGCGTGCCCTTCCCGACGTGCGCGACGGGCTGAAGCCGGTGCACCGGCGGATTCTCTACGCCATGCACGACGCGGGGATCCGCCCGGGAACGCCGTTCAGGAAGTCCGCCCGTGTGGTCGGAGACGTCGTCGGCTGGTTCCATCCGCACTCACCGGAGGCCGTCTACGACTCGATGGTCCGCCTCGGACAGGACTTCTCGCTGAGAAGCCCCCTGATCCAGCCCCAGGGAAACTTCGGAACCGTCGACGATCCCCCGGCCGCCATGCGCTACACGGAAGCGCGCATGGCGCCGATCGCTGCGCATCTTCTCGAAGGTATCGACGAGGACACCGTCGATTGGACGGATAACTACTCGGGAGAGCGTGAGGAGCCATCCGTTCTCCCTGCCCGGTTCCCGAATCTCCTCGTGAACGGTTCGACCGGGATCGCCGTTGGTATGGCGACCAACATCCCTCCCCACAATCTCACCGAGGTCGTTGATGCCGTCCTCTACGGTCTCGATCATCCAGAGGCATCGGTCAGCGATATCTCTGAGTTCGTCAAGGGCCCGGATTTCCCGACGGGGGCCTACATCGTTGGCGTGAACGGCGTCAAGCAAGCACTTGCAACGGGCCGCGGCTCGGTGAAGATGCGTGCTGTCACCGACATCGTGGAGATGAAGAAGGGACGCATGGCGATCATCGCCACCGAGATCCCCTATCAGGTGTCGCGAGATCGCATCATGGCCAAGACGGCGGAACTCGTTCGCAAGAAGGTCCTTACGGGGATCGCCGACCTGCGCGACGAATCGGATAGGGAAGGAACCCGGCTGGTCATCGAGCTTCGCAAGGACGCCAACCCACAGGTCGTTCTCAACCAACTCTTCAAGCACACACAGCTCGAGGAGAATTTCTCCGCCAACCAGATCGCTCTCGTCGACGGTGTGCCCCGCACGCTCAACGTGGCAGAGATGATCCACTACTACATCGCTCACCAGCTCGAGGTCATCGAGCGCAGGAGCCGGTTCCGGCTTGTGAAAGCCGAGGCGAGAGCTCACATCGTCGAGGGTCTGCTTATCGCTCTCGACAACATCGACGAAGTGGTCGAGATCATCAAGTCATCTGAGGACGTTGCAGCAGCGCGCTCGGCGCTGATGGATCGGTTCGAGTTGAGTGAGGTTCAGGCGAGTCACATCCTCGACATGCCGCTGCGTCGACTCACCGCACTCGAGACAGGCAAGCTCCGCGAGGAGTACCAGCAACTCCAGGAGCTGATCGGAGAACTCGAAGCCCTCCTCGCTAGCGAGGAGAAGCGGCGGATCCTTGTCGGAGAAGAGCTCACGATCATCCGGGACAAGTTCGGAGACAAGAGGAGGAGCCGGATCATTCCCGACGCAGGGGAGATGTCGCTCGAGGATCTGATCGCCGACGAGGAACTCGTTGTGACGGTCTCAGCGGCCGGCTACATCAAGTCCGTGATCGCAGCGACGTACCGGACACAGGGACGCGGTGGCCGCGGCGTGCGCGGTGCCGCCCTCCGGGAGGACGACGTGATCGAGCACGTGATCCACACGACGGCGCACGCGTACCTCCTGATCTTCACCAATCGGGGCAAGGTCTACCGGATCCGAGCTCATGAGATCCCTCGCAAGGACCGCAATGCGAAGGGAGTCCTCGTCCAGTCTGTACTTCCGATGGATCCCGACGAGATCATCGAAGCCGTGATCGACACCCGCGACTACGAAACCCACCAGTACCTCGTGATGTTCACGAAGTTGGGTCAGGTGAAGAAGTCGAAGTTCGGTGCCTACGACTCAAGGAACCAGGTTCTGGTTGCTATCAAGCTCCAGGAAGGCGACGAGGTCGTCGACGTGCGTGCTACCGGCGGAGACAACGACCTGCTCATGTTCACCAAGAAGGGGCAGGGTATCCGGTTCGCCGAGAGTGATGCTCGCCCGCTCGGACGGGCTTCCCAGGGGGTGAGGGGCATCAGGCTTCGCGAGGGTGACGAGGTCGTGGCTGCGACGACGGCTGAAGAGGGAGGAGAGATCCTGCTGCTCACCAGTGGCGGCTACGGAAAGCGGACGAAGATGGAACTCTTCCGCCGCCAGGGGCGCGGAGGAATGGGCGTCAAGGCCATGAAGCTCACCAAGGTTCGCGGCAAGCTCATTGCCGCAAGGGTCGTGAGTCCAGAAGACGAGGTCTTCATGATCTCGTCCGACGGCATCGTGATCCGCCAGGCCGTGTCCGACATCAGCCGCCAGCGTCGGGAGTCGACCGGCGTGAAGGTCGTCAGCCTCGACGGCGATGCAGACCTGTCGGCAGTGGCCCTCGTTCCCCAGAGCGAGGACGAGTAGGAGAAGGCAGCAGACAGCGGACAGTCAACAGCACGACCGCTCTGGCTGTCTGCTGCTCTCTGTCCGCTCTCCTCCCAAACCCCCGGCCTACTCGAGACCTGTTCCTACACTCATCGCATGGCTGTTCGGCGTGTGCGGCGGGTCATCCGCAAGATCGATCCATGGACGGTGCTGAAGGTCTCGCTCGTGCTCAACGCGATCGGGGCCCTCGTGTTCGTCCTCGGCGTGTGGGTCATGTGGTCGCTTGCTGTTCAGCGTGGGATTCCCGAGAAGTTCGCCGATATCGTCGCCAACTTCTCGCTCGTGTTCACACCGAACGGTGAGCTCTACTTCCGGGCGGTTGTGTTCTTCTCCATCGTGTTGTTCGTGTCGCTCACCGGGTTGTTCACTCTCGGTGCCGTCATGTACAACCTCATTTCGGATGTTGTCGGTGGCGTGGAGTTGATCGTTCTCGAAGAGACATACATCGTCCCTGCGGCGAGAACTGCTCCGCTGCGTCCGGCCGTCCACTCCCAGACCAACGGTGGTAGTGGTGTGAACGGTGGAGACGGCGACACCAAGACCGAGCCGGTGGCCGTCGTTTCCGAAGACGACTAACGGTCATAGATTCGGCGGTTGGAGATCGGGGGACATGCGGATCGACCCAGACGGACCCGGTGTAGCGACGTTCAACGGGATCTCGATCCGGGTCTGGTCGAAGAGACAGGACCCTTCAGCGTCTTCGCGACACCAGACCAGAGAGAGACACCGTCAGCCACGCCCGGGCGCCCCACGAGTCCCAGACCCCGAAGGTCGCGTCGTTCACGACCGGATGGCGGAGATCGTATCGTCGGATAATCTCGCGGATATTGTCGGTCTCACCGTCGCTGGTGAGGCCTCAGCGGAAGCGCTGCCGTGCCTGCACGCCGCTGCAACGAGTGCCACGACACCGACGATCAGGAAGAACCTCCGCACGGGCGTCATCCAAGCCCATGAGATGGACTAGGGGGACGACGGAGTTATGACGATTCGGTGAACGATGCGATGTCCAGACCGATGCGGAGAGCTGAGAAGAGGTACTGGTCGGCCGTCTCATCAGGCCGGTGTATGCCCGAAGCGACAAGACCAGATGCAGCGAGAACCGCCCCGGACACCAGCGCGATGGCTTCGAGATGGGTTGCGAGATCGGCGATACCGAGCGTACGGGTTGCCTGGACGGTGGTGGATCGCACAAGGACACCGGCCCATTCGTCGGGGACCGGCGCTGCCACATCGAGGCGCCGGTTCGTCATCCGCCGCCTGATCCCCCAGCGGGATCCGACAGGTTCGGGAAATTGCAGCGGCTCGCCGTGGCGCTCCGGTTTGCCCGGCTCGGTCCAGGCGAAGAGGATCTGTGCGTCCGGACCGGCAATGTCGACCTCGCGAGTAGCCATGCTCTGGCCGATTCCGGTGACCAGGTTGGCGCCGATGAGCACAGGGGTCTCCCCGACTTCCGTCTGTCGATCGAACGAATCGGCCCAGAGGACACACGGAACACCCGTGGAGAGGGCTTCGTCGAGGATCGCCGAATCCGGATCATCGGTGATGACAGCATCGAACCCCTCGAGATTGTCGATTCGGAGGATTCGCCGATCCCTGTCCTTGACGTCGCGGCGGACGACGCCCAGGAGGTCGAGACCCTCTTCCCCCATGAGAAGACGACCGGCCCGAACACCAATCTCGGACGTGTGGTCGAGGGCGATTCTCATGGTGATGGCTGATCGAGCGGCTGCCAGGAGCCCTGCTGGGTGGGAGGGCGGTTCGGTCGCCGAGTCACGACAAGAGCAACGGCAACCGCAGCGGCGGCAGCAAAGACAAGGGTGTTGAGAACAGGTTTCACAAGTGGGAAGTTACTAGTTCCCCGTTCGCAGACACGAGACGAGAGGCGTGAGATATGAGCCGAGTCCATCTCTTCCCCACATCTCGTGTCGCCCGTCTCGCGGCTAGTATCTCTCTCCTCGGGCTATCCCGAGCGCCGTTTGTGAAGCGAAGTCCGGTGTGAATCCGGCGCTGTCCCGCAACTGTGAAGCCCTCCGGGGACGAGTCAGGTCGCCTTCCGCTCGGTGTGCGACCGCACCTTCGGAGGACGGGTCTCGTCGCTTTGATGAAGGCTCCTCCCGAGAGAGGAGTAGCCGCATGTTCCGCAGAATCCTGCTCACGATTGCCTCTGTCTCTCTCGTCGCGGCCGCATGCGGATCGTCGTCCGTCGCCCCAGAAGCACCATCGACGACGCTCGGCACGACCACTACGGCGGCGGTCACCACGGCGGTCCCCGCATCGTCGACGACCAGTTCATCCTCTACGTCTTCGTCACCGACGATGCCCGAGGAGACGGGGTTCCCCGTCACGATCAACGCGCCGAACGGCCCAGTAACCGTCGAGACACGCCCTGAGAACGTCGTCTCTCTCTCGCCTACGTCGACCGAGGTGCTCTTCGCCGTGGGAGGCGGGCCCCAGGTCGTGGCCGTCGACAACCAATCGAACTACCCGGCAGAGGCGCCGATGACGGAGTTGACGGGATTCGAGCCGAATCTCGAAGCCATCGCCGCATACGGTGCTGATCTCGTCGTGATTATGTACGACCCGGGTGATGTGATCGCCGGACTCGAAGCGATCGGCATCCCGGTGATCATGCATCCGTCGGTAAGCAACCTCGACGACGCGTACGTTCAGATCGAGCAGGTCGGCGCTGCTACCGGTCACATCGACGAGGCGTCTCTTCTCGTGGCGTCGATGAAGAGCAAGATCGCAGCCACGGCGACAACAACCGATGGTGGGGGAGCGACGTACTACCACGAACTCAGCCCCGACTACTACTCGGTGACTTCTGCGACGTTCGTCGGAGCCCTGTACACGATGCTCGGTCTCGAGAACATCGCAGACGGCGCCGACCCGGACGGCTACGGCTATCCGCAATTGTCTGCAGAGCACATCCTCTCGGAGGATCCTGCCCTCGTGTTCCTGGCGGACACCAAGTGCTGTCGACAGGAAGCCGAAACGGTCGCGGATCGGCCGGGGTGGGACTCGCTGAGTGCAGTCCAGGGAGGATTCATCACGGAACTCGATGACGACATCGCGTCGCGATGGGGACCGCGTGTCGTCGACCTCGTTGCGTCGATCGCCGAAGCGATCACGGGCTTCCAGAACTCATGACTGGGGAGGAGATCCGCCCGAGCCGCCTCCACTGGTGGTGGCTCGCCGGAGCCCTTGCGGCCTTGGCCGGTGCGGGTCTCCTTGCCGTCCTCATGGGAGCCGTCGACCTGGACGCCCGATCGGTCTTGCTCTCCGTTGTGGACCGCCTCCCGTTCGTCGACGCCGACTCCGGGCTCAACGATCGACAGGAGGCCATCTTGTGGGAGTTGAGGATGCCCAGGGTGGCTCTTGGAGGGATCGTCGGCGCGATGCTCGCTGTCGCTGGAGGCTCGTATCAGGGTTCGTTCCGGAATCCGCTTGCTGATCCATATCTGCTTGGTGCCGCCGCCGGGGCAGGCCTTGGTGCGACCATCGCTTTCGCGTATGGGGCCGGGCTGCCGTCGACCCCTGTCGACACGCTGCCACTCCTTGCCTTCATTGGCGGCGTTGCCGGTGTCGCCGCAACGTATGCGATCGGATACTCGGTCAAGGCCGGACGCACGCCGGTGATGCTCATCCTTGCCGGTGTCGCTGTGGCGGCATTTCTCACGGCCATCCAGACCTATCTCCAGCAGCGCAACGCCGAGACGCTGCGTGAGGTCTACGGATGGATCCTGGGACGGCTCTCGACCGTTGGATGGGGGGAGGTGTGGCTGGTGCTTCCGTACGTGGTCGTATCGATCCTCGTCGTGTTGCTTGGGGCCGGGAGACTCGACGTGCTCAGCGTGGGTGATGACGAAGCGGTGACGCTCGGTGTGAATCCGCCACGGGTGCGTCTCGTCATGGTGCTCGCGGCAACACTCGGCACCGCAGCGGTTGTCGCTGTCTCCGGACTCATCGGATTCGTCGGAATCATCGTGCCCCACGCCATCAGGATCGTGTTCGGGTCGAGCTACCGGGTGATCCTTCCCCTGTCTGTCATTCTCGGCGCAGCCTTTCTGATCCTCGCGGACCTCCTCGCTCGCACGGTCGCGGCACCAGCCGAGATACCGATCGGGGTCGTAACGGCGTTCTTCGGTGCGCCGTTCTTCGCGATCGTGCTCCGATCCTCGAGAGGACTCGGATCGTGACGCCGTCTCTCTCCCTGAGCGACATCGGCGTCCGATTCAACGGATCGAGAATCCTGGCTTCAGTCGATATGGAGATCGCCCGAGGGGAGTGGCTCGGGATCATTGGGCCGAACGGTGCCGGAAAGTCCACGTTGCTCCGTGCGATCATGGGAGCCGTCGAGTTCGATGGGTCGATAGCGATCGGGGGAGTTCCAACGTCCACGATGAAGCGCCGGGATCTTGCCCGGTCGGTCGCTCTCGTCCCCCAACACCCGGTCCTTCCGCCAGGCATGCGCGTCGTCGACTACGTGCTCCTCGGGCGCACACCACATGTGCATGCCGTCACGGGCCCGTCCCTCCACGATCTTGATGTTGTCGCGACCATTCTCAGCGCACTCACGCTGTCGTCCTTCGTGGATCGGGATGTCACGACGCTGTCGGGGGGAGAGCTCCAGCGGGTGGTCATCGCAAGGGCGCTTGCTCAAGAATCCCCGATTCTCCTCCTCGACGAACCCACGACGTCCCTCGACATCGGGAAGCAACAAGAGGTTCTCGAACTCGTCGACCGGCTCCGCAGGGAGCGGACCCTCACCATCGTGTCGGCCATGCACGACCTGACGATCGCCGCACAGTTCCCCGACCGATTGATCATGCTGGCGGATGGAGCGGTGGTTGCGGAGGGTGGCGGGCGGTCGGTCCTCGACCCGGCACTCATCAGGACCCACTACTCGGCCGATGTGAAGATCCTCGACGATGGATCAGGTGGGATCGTGGTGGTCCCGCAGCGGTCTCAGGATCCGATGAACGACTCGAAGAACTGACCAACGAGGAAGCTCAGGGTGCCACCGACGAAGCCGATGCCGAGGTTCTCCAACGCTGAGAGAATCGGATTGGTCTTCGTCATCATGGTCTTCGTGGCACCGACGACGATCAGGCCGAGTCCGGAGAGGATGGCGGCTACGAACAAGGCTGTCGTGGGATCGTCGAGGATGACAAACGGAAGAACAGAGGGGAGAGCACCGGCGAGGAACAGGGCGGCCGAGGCGAGGCCGGCCGTGTACGGGCTGCGCTTCTCGGCGTCGACGACCCCGAACTCGAGTCCGGCCATCACGCCGAGCATCGCCTCGTCGCTCCCGTCGATGATTTCAACCACCGTCTCCAGATCGTGTTCAACCAGACCCATGTTCCCGAACATGTAGCGGAGCTCGTCTCGCTCGTGGTCTCGGTGCTCCCTGAGATGCTGCGCTTCGAGCTCCATCTCAGCGGCGAAGACCTCCTCCTGGGACTTCGTGGCGACATACTCACCAGCCCCCATCGAGATCATGCCCGCGAAGGCTCCGGCGATGGCGGTGAGGAGTACCTGTGTCGAGTCGAGTCCGGCTCCGACGACACCCGCAACGAGGAGGAACGTTGAGACGAGGCCGTCGTTCACACCAAGGATGATGTCGCGCATGTACTGTCGGGCTTTCCCGAGGTGGTTCTGGTAGTCGTCAGGGGGGACGGGAGAGGGAGGTGCAGTCACAGGCGCCATCGTACCGTCACTCCGCCCCCCCCAGACCCATACCCAGGGTTGGTGTCCTTGTATTTGACGCCGTCAGCCCGCGGAATGGGAGAGAACAGGAGTCGGCACGCGGGAGGGTACGCTGTGCCAACGACAGGGAGTAGAGATCACCGACGCGCCCGGAACGAACGACGAGTCCGCAGACGAAGAGGTCGAAGACCAAGCTGCAGACCCTGAGGAACTCGATCCCCGCCTCGGACCTCCGTCTCCTCCCTGGTCTCCGCAGACGAAGATCGCGGTAGCCGTCGGGCTCGTCGTCTTCGCAGCGATAGTCCTGTGGTTCTCTCGAGCAGCACTGTCCATCCTTGCCATGGCGGGGATCGTGGCGTTCCTCGTTGCCCCCATGATCCGAGTCCTGCACCAACGCTTCCACTGGCCACGGTGGTTGGCTCTCGGAATTGGATATCTCGTCGTCCTGATCGTCTCGCTGCTCTTGATGGCGATCCTCGCTGTCGGCATCACGCAGTCCCTCGCCGGCGTCGACGTCGCAGGGATGGAAGAGACCTCGCGAGGGGTCGCCCAGTGGTTCGTCGATGAGACAGAAGGACTCGTCATCTTCGGTATCGGCATCGACATGACCGAGATCACCGAGCCAATCCGAACGTGGTTGGCCGACGAGTCCGTTTCAGGTGCCGACGGTGGCGGGATCAAGATCGATGCGGAGGCCCTTCAACGCTTGCTCGGCGGTGCGTTCAACTCGATCAGGACGGTGACGGGTCTGATCACGGCGATGGTCATGTCGGCCCTGATCACGATGATGATCGCGATATACCTCAACGCGGACAGCACCAAGCTCTATCAGTGGATCGACAGGATGGTCCCACCAAGCTACGAACGGGACGCAGTTCTGTTATCCGACCGGGTTGGTGGTGTCTGGCGCGGCTACGTCTATGGACAGTTGATCAACAGCCTGATCACAGGAGTCATGGTGTTCCTCGTGCTTGCACTCGTCGGCGTCCAGGGAGCCTTCCTGATGGGCGTGATCATGATGCTCTTCAACATGATCCCGACGTTCGGGCCGATCATTGCCGCATTCCCTGGCGTCATCGCGGCCCTCGTGGGCGGTTCGACACGCTGGCCCGACATGAACAACTTCCTTTTCGCCTTGATCGTCGCAGGCATCTACGTCGTGGTCGTCCAGGCTCAGGCGAACATCATTGCGCCGAAGGTGATGGGGAGGGCAGTGCGGCTCTCCCCTGTGATCATCATGATCTCGCTGATAGTTGGGTTCAACGTCGCCGGCCTGATCGGATCGCTCCTCGCTGTTCCGGTCGTTGCTTCGATCAAGGAGATCGTGTCGTATCTGTATGCGAAGGTGGTGGACCGAGAGCCCTTTGTGAACGGCAACGGCCACGGAACGGTCAAGGACTGAGATGGAGAAGGTGCACGCCGACGCTGTCGTGATAGGGGCAGGGCTCGGAGGTCTCGGAGCAGCGGGCTATCTCGCCAGGGAGGGGCACCGCGTTGTGGTGCTTGAACACCACGCCGTACCGGGTGGCTATGCCCACGAGTTCACGCGGCAGGGCTTCCGCTTCGAGGTCGCCCTTCATGCTCTCGACGGAGCCGGTTCAGGTGGTTGGCTCCATCCCATGCTCAAGGACCTCGGTGTCCTGGACCGGGTCGAGATCACGAGACTCGATCCGTTCTACACAACCCGGTTCCCGGATTACGAGATCACTGTTCCCGCCGATCTGTCCGGCTACCTGCTCGAACTGAAATCCGTGTTCCCCCACGAGGCGGAGGGCATCGACGGCCTGTTCGCTGCGATCGGGCGGGTCGCCGCTGACGTAGGCCGGTACACGAAGGAGAGCAAGCGGGGGGTTCGAGCCACGCCGATTGAGATGATGGAACGCTTCCCCGACATGGCGATCGCGTTCTCCCAGGACTGGCAGACCTTCATGAGTCGGTACGTCACAGACACTCAACTCCAGGCCGTCGTCTCAACCCTCTGGGGATACCTGGGCCTCCCGCCGTCCAAGGTATCGGCGGGATTGCTCGCCCTCGTCATCAACAGCTATCACACTTCGGGTGCCTGGTACCCGAGGGGCGGGAGCCAGGCGATGAGTCGCGCGATCGTCGAAGGGATCAACACCCACGGAGGAGAGGTTCGCTTCAGGACCCGCGTGACCCGGATCGAAGTGAACGACGGGCGAGCGGTGGCCGTCGAAACGAACAAGGGACTGCGGGTCGAGGCGGACGTCATCGTGTCGAACGCCAGTCCGTTGGCAACAGTGGCGATGATGGGCAGAGACCATCTTGAAGAGCGATTCCTCTCCGGTGTCGATCGGGACGTGCCGGCGATGTCGAATCTCGTGGTCTATCTCGGCCTTGATCGCGATCTCGTTGCTGAGGGTTGGGACCACCACGAGTTCTTCCTTTCCGACGGTTACGACACGGATGCCGACTACGCGGCGATGGTGTCCGGCGATTTCTCGAAGACAGGGATGGTGATCGCCAACTACACCGACTCAGACCCCGGTTGTGCCCCGGAAGGCAAGAGCGTGCTCGTGATGCTGTCGCTCGCTCCCTGGGGATACGACAACGTGTGGGGGACGGGCGGCGACCTGACCGGGTACTCCGAGAACCCCAATTATCTGCGGATCAAGGAAGAGGCGGCGAATCACCTGATCGACCGGGCCGAGGCGCTCATACCCGGACTGAGGGATTCGATCGTCGTCAAAGAGATCGGAACTCCACTCACAAACGTCCGATACGGACTCAACCAGGGTGGGAGTATCTACGGACGAGAGCAGACGGTCGAGAACATGCTCAACCGGAGGAGCCCGACGTCGTCGATCCCGAATCTCCTCTTCGCCGGCGCGTGGGTCGGTGGGGGCGGCATGAGTGCCGCTCTCGCGTCTGGACGAACGGCCGCATCGATCGCAGGAAAGATCCTTTCAGGGCAACGGGACACGTAGCGCTCCACCGCAAGCTCGGCAGCGCCGGGCCTCCATAGACTGGCGTCGTGTCTCAGTCTGTAGCCCCCCTCAAGATCAATCGATTCCGAGCACTATGGCTCGCCGCGATCTTCTCCAATGTCGGTTCGTTCCTCCAGGCAGTAGCGGCTTCATGGCTGATGCTCGAATTGACCGGCTCGGCACTTTGGGTCGGGGTCATGTCAGCGTCGTCGACGCTTCCACTCCTTGTCTTCTCTCTTCCAGCGGGTGCCATCGCCGACATGTTCGATCGGCGAAAGGTCCTGATCGTGGCCCAGATGACGATGGGTGGTTCAGCGGCGGCGATGGCGATCCTGACAGCCGCCGGTTTGATCACCCCCGGCATGTTGCTCGGCCTCGGGTTGTTGCTGGGAACGGGACTCGCGTTCAATCTTCCGTCCTGGCAGGCGACCGTTCCAGACCTTGTCCCTCGGGGGTTGGTTGCGAGTGCCGTGGCTCTCAATTCTGCTGCGTTCAACGTGGCGCGTGCGATCGGGCCGGCGCTCGGAGGGCTCATCGTTGCTGTCGCTGGGGCGCAAGTGGCGTTCGGGCTGAACGCCCTGTCATATCTCGGCGTGATCGTGGTCCTCGTGGTCCTGGCGAAAGTCATGGACTCTCCCGATCGGGAACAAGCGTCGATGCGAAACGCGATCGCTCTCGGAGTGCGCTTCGCCAGATTCACACCGTCGTTCCGCAAGGTGATGGCCGTTGCCGCGATGTTCGCGTTGACTTCTTCAGTGATCCAGTCCGTGCTTCCGGTCCGCACCGAAGAGCTGGGAGGGGGAGCTGGAGCGTTCGGTCTGCTCCTGGGAGCGATGGGAGTCGGCGCTCTGTTGGGGGCATTCACCCGAGATCCCGTCACATCAGCACTCGGCCGATGGTCGTTGCCGGCCACGGTCACGCTGGTTGGGATCGCAGGTGTCGCTCTTGGCCTTGCTCCGTCGATGGGGCTGGCGTTCGCCGCCCTCGTGGTCGTCGGACTCGCCTGGGTGTGGACCCTCGCAAACCTGAACGCAACGGCGCAACTCATGTCCCCGGAGTGGGTAAGAGGTCGAGCGATGGGGTTGTACATGCTGTCGTTCGCCGGGACGCTCCCGCTTGGCGCCATCATGTCCGGTTGGATCGCCGACCGAATCGGAGCGGGCGGTGCAGAGATCGTTCTCTCCTCGCTCGGAATTGCGCTCGGGCTCATCGTGGTCCCCGCCCTCAGAATCCCCGCTCTGAGCGATGTCATCACCCCGGAGTTCACGGACGAAAGGGTCTTCCTTCCGCACGTCGACACCGAAGGAGGACCCGTTCTGATGACGGCGACCTGGGAGATTGGCCGTTCGGATCTCGCGGAGTTTCTCGAGGTGATGCGAGAGGTTCGACTCGTTCGTCTGAGGACCGGCGCATACCGCTGGCGCCTCTATCGGGACGCCTCAGACCCACATCGATTGACCGAGGTGTTCCTAACGCGCTCATGGGAAGAGCATCTCGCACAGCACCGACGCATCGACGACGTTTCGCGGGAGGTTCTCCACCGGGCTCGAGCGTTCGGTCAATCCGGTGGTCCACGAACCAGACACCTCGTGGCCGTGGACATGGAGAGCTCCGACGACTGGGATGCGCTCATCGAGTCGCACGCCCAGTATCACGCGAGTGATGGTTCGATCCCGCTCGATCGATCGACCGATCCGAATTCCGCGTGACGTTCGTTCCCCTGAAACCACATTGCCAATGCAGCTGGTGACCCGGTAGCGTCGCGGTTCCATGGGGATATCCACAGACAAGCGATTTCGGGTCTGCGCAGGGCTGTTCGGCGCCTTCCTGCTGCTGACGGCGATCGTCGTTGCTGGGTGGACGCAATCGGTCGACGACGCGTGGCTGTCGTTGATGGAGGATCTGGAAGTCCCGTGGCTCCTGTCTGTGGCGGAGCTGTTTCACCACCTCGGGTCGGTTCCCATCGCCCTTGTGGCCAGCGTTCTGATCGCCGTCATGTTCGTCATCGCAAGGAGATGGTGGGCATTCTGGACTTGGTTCACGATCGTTGCCGGGGCGCGGGTCTTTTCCACGATCACGAAGCTGTTGGTGGATCGGCCGCGCCCAGTCGATTCGCTCGTCCACGAGTCCTCTGCGTCGTATCCGTCGGCGCACGCGATGGTGTCGGGCGCCGCAATGGGGATCGGACTGGCTGTGATCCTCGGGACCATGTGGCCACGCCGGAATCGGCTGATCCTCGGCATCGGTATCGCGTACGCCGTGGTCATGGCCTGGAGCCGCACATATCTGCGGGTCCATTGGCTCACCGATGTGGTGGGCGGCCTTCTCTTCGGTTCCGCGATCGTCTGTCTGGTCGCGGCGGCGGCGATTCAGCGTCGCCGAGATGTTCGGGATGGCGTTGACGAACTCGGCGAGTAGTCGGTCCCTGGTACGCGCAGCGCGTCGTCGCTCCACCTCCGCTCCGAACACCGACCCGTTGTCGCCATCTCGACCGACGACGCTCCCACATTCATCCAGGAACGGCTCGGTCACGCGTCGATCAAGACCACCGTGGATACCTACGGGTACCTGTTCGAGGGCCTGAATGAGCCTGCCGCCGACCGCCTTGATGCGACCTACGGGGTTTCTGAGGTGCACGCGGACGAATTCCGGGGTTGCTGCTCCAACCGCTGAATGACCGAAACCCCTTGCTGTGCAAGGGGTTTCGTCCGTGGGCCCACCTGGATTTGAACCAGGGACCTCATCCTTATCAGGGATGCGCTCTAACCAGGCTGAGCTATGGGCCCGCGGAGCGAGAACGATAGCAAACAGGGAGCCGTAGAGACCAGGCCGGGAATAGCCTGACCGTAGAAAGCGATCTCTGGACATCATGACTCAGGCACAACTCGTCGGCATCTCTGGCAGCCTCCGCGCCGCCTCCTACAACACGGCGCTGCTCCGCGCCGCGTTCGAGAACCTGCCCGACAGGGTTACGGCGAGCCTCTCCTCGCTCAAAGGCATTCCTCTATTCGACCAGGACGAACTGAAGGAGCACGGGACGCCTGCCTCCGTGAACGAACTTCGCTCGGCGGTCGCCGCAGCGGACGGAATCGTCTTTGCCACGCCCGAGTACAACTGGTCGGTCACAGGAGCGATGAAGAACGCCATCGACTGGCTCTCGGGCGGGCCGAATTCACCGCTCGACTTCAAACCGGCAGCGATCATCGGCATTGGGGGCGGATCAGGGACTGCTCGCTCGCAGGAGCACCTCCGTGACATCCTGGGACACAACAGCCTCTGCATCCTCGCGGATCCCCAGGTCATGGTCAGCGGCCTCGGCGAGCGATTCGACGGGCTCGAACTTGTCGACGATGGCGTCAAGAGCGAACTCGACAGCATGGTGAATGGCCTCCTCCGACTCGTTGAGCGGTCTCGCTCAAGGGAACGTCTCGAAGTAGACGGGGCGGTGCTCATCGTCGGAGCGGTCGATCAGCAGACAGCCACGGCCGCGAGAAGTCTCGTGGAGATGGGCTACCGAACGCTGCAGGCATCCTCAGTGATCGACGCCGAACGGATTCTCACCAAGAGACCTGTGGCCGCGATGGTGTTGGATCCTGCGATTGCGACGGTCGATCGGGTTCGTATCGATACCGCCGCTGGTGATCTTCCGGTCGTCATCGCTACTGATCCTGCGACGGTTGGGGCGGCGGTCGATGACACCCTTCGCTACGGCACCGACCCCGGGTAGCCTCGAATTTCACGAAACCTCTGGGAGGCACAATGCGCGACTGGGTCATGCTGTTTCACGTCCTATCCATCATCGTCTGGATGGGCGGATCGATCTATGTCGAGGCATTGATGGCGGCCGCCGGGCGGGGAGGCGACGACGGTGCGTTCGTGACAGTGTTCCGGAAGGTTGGGACAACGAACCGACGGATCTTCAACCTTGCGGGTGTCTCGACCATCGTGTTCGGCTTCTGGCTGGTCTTCATTTCCCCAGGGTGGGAGTTCGAGATGATCTGGATCACCATGGGGATACTCCTCTCGACGATCGCCGTCGTCATCGACTTCTTCTACGCCACGCCCCGTACCGACCGCGTGGAGAGGATGACCGACGACCCCGAGCAGTCGGAAGACGCGATCAACGCCGTCATCAAGCAGGTCATCGCCGCCGGGCATGCCAGGGTTGGATTGCTCTTTGTGGCGTTCGTCTTCATGATCTTCAAGTTCTGACGCGTTCGGCATGGCCGACCTACCGGTACACTCCCGATCACACGGGGACGTAGCTCAGTTGGGAGAGCACCTGGTTTGCAACCAGGGGGTCGTCGGTTCGAGTCCGATCGTCTCCACGCTCGTCACCCTGGGAGGGTTCTGTGGAAACCGCAGTGATCATTGACGCCGTTCGAACCCCGATGGGGAAACGGAATGGACCTCTCGCTGAATGGCATCCGGCCGACCTCGCAGCCGAGACGCTGATCGCCCTCGCTGAGCGCAACAGCCTCGATCCCGTCCTCGTCGATGACGTGATCATGGGCTGTGTCTCTCAGGTTGGGGAGCAGACGTTCAACATAGGGCGGAATGCCGTGCTCGGCGCGGGATGGCCCGAGACAGTGCCTGGCGTCACGATCGACCGGCAGTGTGGATCCAGTCAACAAGCCGCCCACTTCGCGGCGCAAGGTGTGATGGCCGGTGTCTACGACGTGGTGGTGGCCGCCGGTGTCGAGTCGATGAGTCGAGTTCCGATGGGGATCTCATTCTCCCAGGGACCAGGGAAGCCCTTCGGTCCGAAGATGTCGACCCGCTACGACCACCGCCTCGTCCCCCAGGGGATCTCTGCCGAGATGATCGCTGAGCAATGGTCGCTATCCCGGGAGGATCTCGATCAGATCGCCTATGACTCGCAGATGAGAGCCCACCGGGCCACCGAAGAAGGCCGATTCGAGTCGCAGATCATCCCCATCGAAGTCAAAGGACTCGACGATCCGGCGGTTCTGGACGGCGGGATCCGTCCATCGACGACCGTTGAGGTACTCGGCGGATTGAAACCAGTCTTCAAAGAAGACGGTGTTGTCACGGCAGGGAATTCGTCACAGATCACCGATGGTGCCGCAGCGGTCCTCATTATGAGTGAGACCAAAGCAAGGGCGCTTGGCCTGCGATCGCGGGCGACCTTCAAGGGCTTCTCCGTTGTCGGAACGGATCCCGTCACGATGCTCACCGGACCGATCCCCGCCACAGACAAGGTGCTGGCCAAGGCCGGGCTCTCGATCGACGACATAGGCCTTTTCGAGATCAACGAGGCCTTCGCATCCGTCGTTGGTGCCTGGCTCCACGACACCGGAGCCGATTGGGACCGGGTGAACGTCAACGGTGGTGCGATTGCCCTCGGTCACCCCCTCGGAGCATCAGGGGCACGCCTGATGACGACCCTTCTTCACGAGATGGAACGCTCAGGGACCCGGTACGGGCTTCAGGCGATGTGCGAAGGAGGGGGCACCGCCAACGGAACGATCCTCGAACTCGCCGGCTGACCACAGGGGATTGCGCCCGCTATCGGCTTTCCATGTCCGGTACACATACGGAACGGCGCCGTCTTCTCCCCAGGCTGTGGACCAATCCGTGGATAACTACACGTGTGTAATTCTCGGTTCCAACGAAACGGCACTAGTCGCGAATTGCCCTTGTTGGCTCCGATGAGGAGTACCCGGTATCTTGTAGACGGTCAGCGACGAAGCACGCTTCTACCGACTACCGATAGTTCAGGGTCATAGCGAAGCCGACGCCGATCATCGCCAGACCACCGAGCAGGTAGAGATTCGACGTCCCTCCCGGCAGGATCGCCATGTAGTTGATGAGGATCACGATGATCCCAACGGCCATGAGTCCAAACATCGTGGCGACGTACCAGGTTGGCGATGCGCCCTTGTCTTCTACCTGACTGGCGGCAGGATTCTTCGGTGGGGTTGGTCGCTTGTTGGCCTTCTTACGGCCTTTCGAAACTGGCATGGGGAGAAGCGTAGCCACCCGCGGCTCGCATCCCAACGAGAGATCTGTCACCGTTGTGTGGTCTCATCGGTACGCTGAGTCATCATGGACGATCCGGCGACCACTTCCGTAGAGCGGCCGGCATCCCGATCGGCGGGGGTCTTGCACCGCGTCGTTCGCATCGTTGGATGGACGAGCATCGTTGCAGGACTTCTCATTCTCGGCTTCGTCGTCCAGCAACTGTTCGTCACGACGTGGTTCGCTCAGCAGCATCAGACCGCCCTGGCCGAAGAGGCGGAAGAGCACTTCGTCACGGCGGAGATCACCGAGGTCGAGTACGTACCGCCACTGTCAACCGGGACTTCGGGGGAGGGAACCGTTGATCCCGGGGGCACCGTCACGCCGGAGGGGGGTGGATCCGAGACCGACGAGGGAGCGCGGTTGATTCCGGAGGAGCGGACGCTTCTCGTCGAATCGGCGCCCGAGGCAGGGACCGCTTTCGCGGTCATCCGCATCCCTTCGATCGAGCGACTCGAGGATGGATGGGCGGTCGTCGAGGGAGTCGAACTCCGAAATCTCAAGAACGGTGCAGGTCACATGCCTCACACGCCGCTCCCGGGCATGCCGGGCAACTCCGTCATCTCGGGGCATCGGACCACGTACGGGGCGCCGTTTCACGAGATCGGCGATCTGGTACCGGGGGAGGTCATCGAAGTCGATACGGCCATAGGAACCCACACCTACGAGGTGCGCGAAATCATCATCGTTCACCCAACGGACCTGTGGGTCACCGAACCTCGAGATGGGGCGTGGCTCACCCTCACAACGTGTCATCCGAAGTTCTCGGCGCGACAGCGACTGATCGTGTTCGCCGAACTCGTCGACGGTCCGAACTGGGAGGTGATCTACGCATGAAGCAATGGTTCATTGGACTGCCCGGCCCCATGGCGCTCAAGACCGTGATCGCTGTGGTGTTGGCCCTTGTGGCGCTCGTGGCACTCTTCTTCGTCTATGACTGGATCGGCTCCAGCATGCTTGACAGCGGTGGCACGATCGGATGAAGGTCCTCATCGTCGACAACTACGACTCGTTCACATACAACCTCGTTCAGTACTTCGGCGAACTGGGTACCGAGCCAGTGGTGATCAGAAACGATGAACTCTCCCCGCTCGAAGCAGCGAAACTGAAGCCAGATCGGCTCGTAATCTCCCCCGGTCCCGGCACACCCGAAGACACCGGGTATTCCGTGGAGTACCTCCACACACTCGGGTCAGAGATACCGACCCTCGGCGTCTGCCTCGGGCATCAGGCGATCGTCGCTGCCTTCGGCGGAACGATCGGTCGCGCTCCTGAGCCGAGACACGGCAAAATATCCGTTATCGACCACGACGGAGTGGGCCTGTTCGACGGTCTTCCTCCCGGGTTCGAGGCCACTCGCTATCACTCGCTCGCCGCCACGTATGTTCCGGATATTCTGGAGATCACGGCGACGTCGGAGGACGGTGTCATCCAGGGTGTCCGGCATCGCGAGCTAGCGATCGAAGGCGTCCAATTCCATCCAGAGTCGATAATGACCGAGGTGGGCAAGGACCTCGTGGCGAACTTCATTCGCCAAGACTTCCTTGCTCGGTAGCTGGTCGTCGGTAGTCAGTACTTGGTACGTCACTCACGGCATCGTCGTGGGCGGACCTCTTCGCCGGATACCGATTACTCACTGATCCGGTATACGCCGGCCTCGTCGCGGCTTACCAACTGTTCCGACATGAGGTCTGCGAGGGCCATCTCCACTTGGGCTGTTGGGAAACCCGTCTGCTGGACGACACCGCTGAAGGTGGCGTCGCCTCTGACGAGGGACCGGACGATCGCACCGCGCAATTGTCGAGCAGACCCCTCGAAACGGCCTTGAGAGGAGGCCGAGGTGTAGGACGTTGGTCCGGAACACCAGTCCTTGACCGGACAGTCAGCGCAGTGGGGCATCTTCGAGACACACATCGTCGCCCCAAGATCCATCATGGCCTGGTTCCAATCTGCGGCGGGATCACCGAGAGCGACGACTGCAGCTGTATTGAGAGAGGCGCCGTTGAGCGACTCGCCGTGCCAGCGACTCAAGACACGTCGGAGGTTCGTGTCGACGGCCGGCACACTCGCGCCGAAGGCGAAAGATGCAACAGCCGCCGCTGTGTAGGGGCCGACGCCAGGGAGATCGACGAGCGTGGCCGGTGTCGTGGGCCATCCATTCGCCGCGATCCTTCTGGCTGCTTCGCGAAGACGAAGACCTCGGGAGTTGTATCCGAGACCCGTCCATAGAAGCAGAACGTCCTGGAGACTCGCGTCCGCCAACGACTTGACGGTCGGGAGTTCGGCCACGAACCGGTTGTAGGAGGGGATCACTCGTGAGGCCTGGGTCTGCTGAAGCATCGTCTCTGACACAAGGATCCGATACGGATCGGTCTCTCCCCGCCAGGGGAACGACCGTTGCTCCGTGCGATACCAGGCAAAGAGCGCCGCGTTCCGTTCCTCCTCGACGAGCGTCATCAGGGCGCTGCAGTGGTCGGCGTCGGTGGTGGGCCGGTGGACACGACGATGTCCACCGTCGAACCCTTGTCCACGGTGATGTTCTCGCCAGGAGTCTGAGATACCACGATCCCGACGGGGACGGTGGCGCTCGCCACTTCGGTCTTGGTAGCGACGAGGCCGACACTGGCGATGGCAGCGGTTGCCTCCGCTTCAGACTTCCCGACGACTCCCGGCACTATGACCTGTTCGATTTCGCCGATGAAGACCGCCACTTGGCTACCGTCATTCACGGTCGTCCCCGGTGGTGGGTCCTGGTCTGCGACCAGGCCGATGTTGGGATCGCCGGGTTGAAGAGCGACGGGTCCCGCGACCAACACATCCACACCGTCCGCTGCACCGGCACTCGCTGCCTCAGTCTCGGTCATACCGGTGAAATCGCGCACGGCCACCTGCTTCAGAATACCAATCGTGATTCGCACCTCTGTACCGGAGTCAACCGTCTCGCCCGCGCCCGGATCCTGGGTGGCAACGCGACCTTCGAGTCCACTCGCCGCGGTTACTTCGGACGTCCCGTTCTCGACGAGCACGAGATTCGCACCTTCTGCTGCTGCGTTCGCCTCGCCGACTGTCTTGCCTTCGAGATTCGGAACCGTCGTCGGTTCGGGACCCTCAGATACCCACACGGTGATCGTGGTATCTCGGCCGACGACCCGCCCGGCCTCCGGGTCGGTCCTCGTCGTGAAACCGGCAGCGATGTCCTGGGAGAACTCCTGGTCGGTTACGACGTTCGAGAACCCCTCTTGCGCTAGTTCGAGTTGGGCGGCCTCTGCAGACATGCCGGCGGTGTCCGGAACTTCGAGAGAGAACGGGCCTTTGGAGACGACGAGATCGACGAGCGAATCGGCAGATGCAGGGGTGCCTCCCGACGGACTCTGGGAGATGACGGTCTGTTCCGGTACGTCCTCGGAGAGAGAGTACTCGACGAGTCCGACCTGGAAGCCTTGCGCCTTGATGAGCGCCCTGGCCACTTCTTCAGTATCGCCTATCACCTGAGGGACGGTGAATTGCTCGGTACCGGCGGACACGATCAGAGTCACGAATGACTCCTTTTCCACTTCGGTACCTGCGAGCGGGTCGGTGTCGATGACGATGCCCTGGGGAACTGTGTCGCTGTTCTCGAGACGGCTCAGCACTTTGAGGTCGAGATCCTGCAGCGTTCGGGACGCTGCCTCCGCTTCCACGAGTTTCAGATCCGGAACAGTCACCAGATCTGACGCGCCGCCCGCACCTGTGAAGAGGCGGAAGAGGATGAACACACCGACGGCCAGCAGCGCCAATAGGGCGATGACCGCGGCAACGTATGTGCCCTGACCGGTCGTGCTGTCTTCGGTTTGGTATGCAACGGCCCGAGCTGTCTCATCTGGCGGAACGGTTGCCGGTGGGGGCACGAGGGCTGTGGCCGCTGCCGCCGCCGCTGCACCGACGACGAGGGGCTGTCGCCCGGAGAGGAAGAGGAGGAGGTCGGAGCGCATGTCCGCAGCCGAGGCGTACCGATCATCGGGAATCTTGGCCATCGACGCTTCTACGACGGCAGAGAGTTCCGGGGGGACGTCGGTGTTGAGTTGATAGGCAGTCGGGGCGTACTCCGAGACGTGCTGGTAGGCCACCGCCACGGGGCTCTCTCCCGTGAAAGGAGGTCGTGCGGTGAGCATCTCGTACAGCACGACACCGAGTGAGTAGACATCCGAACGGCCGTCGGCCGGCATTCCTTGAGCCTGTTCGGGGGAGAAGTAGGTCGCGGTACCGATGACGGCGCCGGTTCTCGTCAACTCCTCGGAGTCGTCGAGTGCTCGGGCGATTCCGAAATCGGTCACCTTCACTGCACCGTCGGCCGTGATCATGATGTTGCCGGGCTTGATGTCCCGGTGGACCACACCTGCCTGGTGCGCGACGGTCAGAGCTGCGGCGGTCTCAGCAGCTATCTCGGCGGCTCTCCTGGGGAACAGCGCACCTTCCGACTTGAGGATGTCGCGCAGTGTCCGACCCTCGATCAACTCCATGACCATGTAGTAGGTCGAACCCTCTTGGCCCCAGTCGTAGATCGCCACGATGTTCGGATGGCTCAGGTTGGCCGCGGCCTGAGCCTCACGCTTGAAGCGCGTGACGAAGGCTTGATCGGAAGCGAAATTGGCATGCAGAACTTTCACCGCTACTCGTCGGTTGAGCAGGGTGTCGTCAGCCTCGAATACGTCGGCCATCCCGCCTCGTGCGAGGTGCGAGAGGATTCGGTATCGGTCGGAGAGAACGCGATCTTGCATGGGCATGAACGATGGTACCGACGAGCAGGGCTATGAGTGGGTTACGAGGGACGATCCATGAGCTGTGAGGAAGTCCTGCCACCGAATACGGACTACGGAGTACTCACTTCAGGTAGTTTTCGAACAGCCTCGCCGCTATCGGGGCTGCTACCGATCCGCCGGATGCCGTCTCACCTGCTGGACCACCGTCCTCGAGGACGATGGCGAGAGCGATTTGGCGTTCCCCCGGTTCCGGATCAACGGGGGCGAACCCGATGAACCAGACATGTGGGGACGCCCCAGTCACCTCGGCGGTTCCGGTCTTGCCCGCAACGCGCACGCCGGGAACAGCGGCGTTGTGGCCCGTTCCCGACAGGACGACCTGTTCCATCAGGTCCGACAGGATGGCGGCCGTTGCCGGACTGATCGCCCGTCTCCAAAGGGTCGGCTCGGTCTCCGATTCGATCTTCCCATCGTGAGTGAACACGTCGCCGACGACGTACGGGATCATGATGTTCCCCTCGTTGGCAACGGCTGCGGCCACCAGAGCCATCTGCATAGGGGTGGCACGCACGTCGCGTTGGCCGAGTGCGTTCTGGGCGGTCGCCGCGGGATCATCGAAGAAATCGGCGGCTTCGGGCATCGTGGAGGCAAGGACGGGAAGGGCGTATGGGATCTCCTGGTTGAAACCGAAGGCTTCGGCGGTCTCGGTGAGAGCCTCGGCGCCGACCTGTATGCCGAGGGCCGCGAACGTCGTGTTGCAGGACCGGACGAACGCCTCGGCAAGCGTCACCGACTGTCCATCGCCGCACAAGCCGTCGTCGTAGTTGTGGATCGTCGACGATGTACCGGGGAGTTCGAGTGCCTCGGGGTCAGCGAACTCGGCAGCCGGTCCGGCGATGCCGGTCTCGAGCGCAGCGGCCGTTGTGATGACCTTGAACGTTGATCCTGGTGGATATGTGGTGGCGATCGTCCGGTGCAGGAGAGGGCTGTCCGGGTCTTCCTCCAGGGCCACTCCCGCAGGGCCGGCATCTGATCCGACAAGAGAGTTCGGATCGAACCCCGGGGTGGAGACACTCGCGAGAACGGCGCCGGTCGTTGGGTCGAGAGCGATGATCGACCCCCGTGAGTCTTCGAGGGCCAGAACGGCAGCCTGCTGAAGGTCATCGTCGAAGGTGAGACGAAGACCTCGGGGCCTGGGATCGCCGCCGAGAACGGCGTTCAAGACACCGGAGATCGTCGAGTCCCGGTGGGAGACGAGGTCCCTCTCGCGTGTCCGTTCGAGGCCGCGGGATCCGAACAGGACGGAGACGTATCCGACGGTGTGGGCGTAGCGGTCGATGGTCGGGTACACACGGGTGAAGTTCTGTGGATCTTCGGGATTCTGATCGGAACGGCCTGCGACGACGGCATCGTCGGTGATGATCGCTCCCCGTTCCCTTCCGACTCGCCACGCCGACAGGCGAGGGTTACGCGGATCGTCGCGATATCCGGGACCGGCAACGGCCTGTATCCACGTTGTCGCGAGGATGAGAGCGACGAATCCGGCGAGAAGGGCCCACACAATTCGGCGAACAGGGGTGTTCATGTGCGCTCCTCATGAGAGATCCGGCCCAGAAGAGCCGCGATTGACGCCGAGGCGAGGAGGGAAGAGCCTCCGTATGACATGAATGGGAGGGTGATTCCGGTCAGGGGGAAGAGGCGAACGATTCCGGCGATGATCAGGAAGGACTGGAGACCGATGAGGATTGTGAGGCCTGCGGCGAGGTACTTCCTGAACCGGTCTCGTGATCTCAATGCGATGCCGAATCCAACGGCCACCAGGAACGCGTATCCGGTGATGACGGCGATTGATCCGGCGAGTCCGAGCTCCTCTGCGACTGCCGCGAACATGAAGTCGGTGGCTGCGGCCGGGATCAGATCGGGTCTGCCAAGGCCAAGACCGGATCCGGTCAGGCTCCCGCTTCCCATGGCGAACAGCCCCTGGGCCGTTTGGTATCCGGCTCCGGTGTAGTCGGCAAATGGGTCGATCCACGCCGATATACGGATCCGAACGTGAGAGAACATGGAGTACGCGGCGACTCCCGCAGCCGTGGTGAGAACGAGTCCCGTTCCGAGGTAGAAGGCCCGCCCGGTAGCGGCGTAGAGCATCCCGATGAACAGTCCGAAGAGCAGCAACGATGCGCCGAGGTCTCGTTGGTATACGAGAACCGCGAACGCAATTGCTGCGGCGACGATGACCGGGCCGAGGTGGCGGGGTTCGGGGATTCTGAATAGACCAACCTTGCGCGAGACCGTTGACATTGCCTCGGAGCGATCTGCGAGGTACGAGGCGAGGAAGACGGTGAGGAGCACCTTCGCTATCTCACCGGGTTGAAAGGACAGTGCGCGGGCGCCGAACGGAAGGTCGATCCGTACCCAGAGGCGAGAGCCGTTGATCGTCGCCCCATGGATGGGCCAGGCATCCGGCAGGAGGGGCAGGAGGAGTAGCACCATCGCTGACGCGAGGAACAGATATCGGTAGCGGCGAAGCACGGCGACTCCGGATGACCGCAGCAGCCAAACGACCGACCCGCCGGCAACGCCTGCCAGCACGAGCCACCAGCGCTGCAGTGAGGCCAGTTCGGGATCGAGTCGGAAGACTTCGATGGAGCCGATGGCAGCGAGGAAGGTAGCGATCGGAAGGATGAGCGGGTTGGCGTTCGGCGCCCAGAGGCGGAACGAGACGTGGAGGGCACCGAACGCGATTGCGAACGATATGAAGGTCAGGGCGACGTTGGCGTCCAACCATCCGCCACCGGCGAACTCGACCATCGCCACCCCGACCGAAGCCAGCACCGTCCCGGCGAGGATGAACACCGCTTCGGTGTTTCGGGTCATGCCCGGGCGTCGACGATGGCAACCGTGATGTTGTCAACTCCGCCGGCACTATTGGCGGCTTCGATGAGATTCCAGACGGTCGCTTCGGAGTCATCTCCGGCTGTGACGATGCGGCGGATGCCGTCATCGTCCACCATGGAGGTGAGTCCGTCCGAGCAGAACAACAGGCGATCGCCCGCCTCCAAGGAGAGCGTCTTGCTGTCGACCTTGACGGGTCCGAGGCCCAACGTCCGGGTCACTAGATGACGCTGCGGATGCTTCGCGACGTCTTCGGGTTTGAGGTGGCCGAGGGCGACGAGTTCGGCCACCACGGTGTGATCGTTAGAAATCTGATTGAGTTCGCCTTCGTGGATCAGGTAGCAGCGGCTGTCGCCGACGTGAGCCAGTTCAAGGGTTCCGTCATCGAGGAAACGACCAAGAGTCATCGTGGTGCCCATCCCAGAGAGTTCCTGCTGCTCCCGAACCCGTTCAAGGATGGCTTCGTTGGCTGAGATGACGCGTTCGATCGTCTCAACATCAGAGTCAGGGGATGCCCCAGTCGCTGTAGAGAGGGCGAGGGCGCTGGCGATGTTCCCCGCAACGTGGCCACCCATGCCGTCGGCAACGCCGACGAGGACCGGACCGTTTCCCGCGCCGGAAGTCTCGGGGTACACCGAGTCTTCGTTGCGCTTTCGGAATCGACCCAGGTGGGATCCGGTCGCCCAGACGTATCTCATCTCACCTCGAGAATGGTCTTGCCGATCTGTACGGTATCGCCTTTTCCGGCAGGCGTCGGGACGGTGATGCGTCGACCGTTGACGTATGTGCCGTTCGTGCTTCCGAGGTCATGGACCATTGTGCCGCCATCATGCGTCTCGACCCTGGCGTGGAATTCAGAAGCGTAGGGGTCGTCGATGACTACGTCCGCCTCCGAACTGCGACCGATGGTGTGCCCCGAGGGTCTCAGACGGATGGTGGTTCCCTTCTTCGCGTCACCGCGCAGGACCACGAGTTCGTGCCCTCCCTTGGTGCGCTTCACCGACGGGCCGGTTCCGATGTGGCTACGGATCGCCAGACCGACCTGCCAGAGGAACAAGAAGATGAGGATCAGGAAGAGGATCTTGAGGGCGTTGAGAATCAGGGCTGGCATCGGGGTCTCACAGTGGTCGAAAGACGAAGTCGATGTCTCCCATCGTCACCGTGTCACCGGGGACGAGCGGGAACGAGTCGACGCCGATCAATGCGCCGTTGACGTGCGTGCCGTTCGCCGACGAGAGATCGGTGATCGTCACTGTTCCCCCGGTCCGCACGACAATCGCCTGTCTTCTCGATAGCTCGGGGACCGAAACGACGACGTCACTCTCCATCGCCCGACCCAGAACCGATCGATTGTCGGAGATCTCGATGACGAGCGGCGGTGAAGAGGCAACGAGTTGGCCCCACGGTTCGATGGGTCCGGGTTCGGTTGTCCCTGAACAGTCCGTGAGGCCGCGCGGCACCGCCGTGTCGGTGATGACTTCCACGGCGATGGGTCCGTTGATCCTCCATCCACGATCGGCAGCGAATTCGGCGACCGCATGTGTGAGTTCCTGTTCGAGTTCTTCGTGATCGATTTCGGGTGGGAGGTCGGAAGAGTTGATTCCGAGGGTCCAGCGATTCGGGATCTCTGGACCGGATTCTCCCTGTGCGACGACGAAATCGGCTTGGCGGAGCAGTCGGTCGGCCATGTCGACGGGGTGCATCTTCCCCCGGAAGACCGCTGCAGAGGCGCCGTCGACCAGGCGCTCCAGACGTCGTTCCATCTCGCGAGCCAGTTTCATATGCTGATTGTATGGGTCGTGTGCGAATCCGCGCGGACAACCGACGCGAGGGACCTTCGCGCCAGGTACTCACTGAGAGGTATTGGTGTCCCGTGGTAGCCTTTCACACCCACGGGCGAGTGGCGGAAATGGCAGACGCGCAGGTTTCAGGTATCTGTGAGGTAACACTCGTGGGGGTTCAAGTCCCCCCTCGCCCACACTTATGGCGTATCCCTCTTACACGCCGGTCCGTCAGCAACGGCGCAGGCGTTGGCTGCTGACGCTACTTGTTGCGTTAATCATCATTGCGATCGTCGTGTTCGCGGTTCGGCGCAGGAGCGACGCCCGCGGCATCGCCGATTACCTGGCGGTGGCGCGCCTGGTTGCCACGGAACAGGCCGAAACTGCTGACGACCTCGAAACACTGTTTGTGACGGTCACCGACGTGGAGCGTCCCGAGGTGATGAGGCGTCTTGAAGCCCTCCGGGTGTCATCGGAGGATGTAGTTGAGACTCTCTCGGCAACCGAGGTCCCCCTGGACGCCGGGGAAGCAAACGGGTATCTCGTCGCTGCGGCGGGTTCGTGGACCAACGCGATCGAGCTCCTCGATGACGCCATCGTTCTGGTTCTCGATGGGTCAGCGGAGGCCGGGGGCACCGAACTCCTCGAAGAGGCCTTCGACTTTCTCCGTCTCGGTGATCTCGCATACGCCCAGTTCTTGGCCGCTGCCGACGGTCTCGACGATGCGGTCCCCGTCGGTGACATCGCGGTGGTTTCGTTCTCGGGAGACGACCGCTCGATCGAGTACGACGCTCAGATCGTCACGCTCCGGCTCAACTCTGTCTACAAACTCGGGGAGCTGCACGACGTCGCCGTCACGGCTATCACCGACCCGGAACCACTTGGTGAGCGAAACAATGTTCCCGTGGTTCCACATAGCGAACAGTTCATCGTCCAGGCCGTCGTCGCGAACCAGGGCAACGAACCCGAGAACCTGGTGAGCGTCGATCTGGCTCTCATCCCCACCGACGGCTCGGTGGGGCGAACGGAGGTCAGGCAGACGGTTGCGAATCTCGAACCAGGTCAGGCAAGGACCCTCGTATTCGACACTCTCGAACTCAACCCGGGCGGTTTGTACGAGTTGGTGATCACCACTCAGGTTGACAAGGACGAGGACTCCGAGAACGATGAGTGGCGCATGGTCTTCTAGCAGAATGAGAACACGTGAGCGACTGGCTCGTCGTCGGCATCGTGCTGCTGGTCGTCGTTCTGGCGATCTGGCAGACGATCCAACTCCAACAGATCCGTAAACAGGTTGATTCCGTCCCGAAGGACGGGAATGTCTTCACCCTGATCGATACGACTGCGGCTCGCCTCAATCGGGTCGAGGCAGGACTGACCGTCATCGATCAGCGCGTGCGGGACATCGAGTCCCGACTGCCGTTCGCTGTGACGCGCACTGCTGTTGTCTCGTATGACGCCTTCGGGAACATCACGGGTCAGATGTCGCGCTCGATGGCGCTTCTCAGCGAGTCCGGCGACGGCGTTGTTCTCTCGATTCTCGTCTCTCGCGAGGAGACGCTGTTCTTCACGAAGGAGATCCGGTCCGGGGTAGGTAGCGAGATGCTCTCCCCTGAAGAGGACCGTGCCGTCGCCAACGCCATGGGCCGGTAGCATCCGACCATGATCGACGTTGGAATCCTCCGTGAGAACCCCGAAGTCCTCACTGCAGCCCTGAACCGCCGCGGCGTTGAATTCGACGTCCCTGCCCTCGCCGCTCTCGATGTCGACCGCCGCTCTGCGCGCGTTGAGGCCGAGGAAATGCGGTCCCGTCAGAAAGAGGTCGGCAAATCGATTGCCACTCTGGGCGGAGATGAGAAGGCGACGGCGATCGCAGAGGCCGGTGAGTTGGCGAACCGGTACAAGACCCGTTTGGCAGGGGCCGACGACCTCGACCAACGCTTCATGGATCAATGGGTGACCCTTCCCAACCTCGCAGACGACACCGCGGCGGAGGGGTTCGAGGAAGAAGACAGCATCGAGATCACACGCTGGGGAGAACCCAGGGTCTTTGACTTCGAGATCAAGGACCACGTCGATCTCGGCGATGCGCTCGGGATCATCGATATGGAGCGAGCAACGAAGATCTCCGGGAGCCGCTTCGGGATGCTGAAGGGGAGACTTGCCCTCCTGGAGATGGCGATGGTCCGATGGGCCATGGACCAACTCGACGGGCATGGGTTCACTCCGGTTCTTCCTCCTGTACTCGTTCGTGAGCAGGCGCTCTTCGGGACTGGGATCTTCCCCGCCGAGCGTGACCAGGTCTACTCGGTCGAGGAAGACGACCTCTACCTCGTTGGCACGTCCGAGGTGCCCTTGGTCGCCATGCACGGCGACGAGATCATGGAGTCAGCCGACCTGCCGGTCAGATACGCCGGCTTCTCGACCTGTTTCAGGGTGGAAGCTGGAACATATGGGAAGGACACGAGGGGCATGTTCCGTGTCCACCAGTTCGACAAGGTCGAGATGTTCAGCTTCGTGCACCCCGACCGTTCCCGTGAGGAGCACGACTTCTTGCTCGCCCGGGAAGAGGAACTGGTGCAAGCGTTGGAAATCCCGTACCGCGTCGTGAACGTTGCGGTCGGTGACCTCGGCGCGCCTGCTGCGAAGAAGTACGACATCGAGGCCTGGTTTCCCGGCCAGGAGCGCTACCGCGAGATCACGTCGACGTCGAACACGACCGACTATCAGTCGCGGCGGTTGAAGATCCGATTCAAGGATGACGACGGCAGGAACCGACTCGTCCACACGTTGAACGGCACAGCGATCACCGGCCGGGCCCTTATCGCCCTCGTCGAGAACCACCAGCAGGCCGACGGAACGGTCGTGATTCCCGAAGCCCTCCGCGCCTACACAGGTTTTGATGTCTTGGACTGAGTTCCAGCGCTCCGCGACGGAACTCAGTAGTACTACGTGCTACGTACTACGTAGTACGCATCGGGCCAGCCCCAGTCCAGGTCCGTACGGAGTACTGACCACTGACTACCTACTGCGAACTCTCAGGGCATCCCATGAGTAATGGAACCGTCTTCACCGACATCGCCGGGCGGTATGACCGGCTGAATTCGATCTTGTCGCTCGGGCGTGACCAGGCGTGGCGCTTGACGGCCATCGACCGACTGCCGGAGGGGCGGATCCTCGACCTGGGGGCCGGCACGGGTGCAGCCAATGCCGTGTTCGGGGATCGAGAGGTCGTTGCGTTGGACCCATCCCCCGAGATGCTTGCCCTCGACGATGCAGCGAAGCGTGTCGTCTCCGTCGGTGAACGACTCCCATTCGCCGACTACTCGTTCGACGCAGCCTTCTCCGCCTATGTCTTCCGGAACCTTGATTCGGTGGATGAGACGCTGGCCGAGGTGCACCGGATCCTTCGGCCCGGTGGAAGGTTCGGAGTCGTGGATCTCGGCCGACCGGAGGGCTCGTTGAAGAGTTCCATCCATCGTGTCGGAACGTCGGTGGCTCTTCCGCTTGCGGGCATGACGATCGGTGCCCGCGAGGAGTACGTCTATCTCCACCGAACTCTCGACAAGCATCCGCCACCCGAGGTGCTGCTCGCTTCGTCGCCACTGCGCCTGATCGACACCTGGCGAATGGGTCCAATGGGCTTCGTCTGGGGAGCAATTCTGGAGAAGGATCCGACTTCGTCGGATGTACTGAGTACTGACTACTGAGTACTCGGCTCTCTGTCACGCTCTGCATGACAAAGAGCCGTGCACCCGCCGTCGAGCGGCGACATCCGGCGCGTTCCGGGACGTCGACTCAGGCTGGGCTGTCCCATAACACCCGGGACGGTTCGCTTAGGGCTGCTTCCTTCCGGACCTGACCCGATTCGCGATGTCCCGCCGTTGTGGGACCCAGCTTTCAACATCGACTGATCCCGGCGCTCGTCCCGAATACCGACCGCTCTCGGACGGGAATTCAGCCTCGCATGAAGAGGATTTCGAGTTCAGGGCACCCCTAGCGCCCCGCCTAGCACGGTCCGGCAATGGTAGCCCCTGGTCGAACGTGACCGTCAGGAGACTCGTTCGGCAATGAAGCGATCGATCTGCTCTCGGGCGGCCTTGCCGTCGCGGGTCGGCGCCGAAGCAAAGCCGTGTGCTGCTCCGGGTACGACGGTGAGGTCGGTAGCGATCCCAGCGGCCGTCCATCGTGCAGCGAGCAGCAGGGTGTCGTCGAGGAGAGGGTCGAGTGTCCCCACGGTGAAGAGCGCCGTCGGTAGGCCGGACAGATCGGCGTACATCGGGGAGACGTCTGGATCTGTGGCGTCTGTACCGTCCGCGTACATGTCGGCGAACCATCGGCACAGGGCGGTGTCCATGACGAGCATGCGAGTACCCCAATTGCGAGCGCTCGGTGTGAGAGAGAGGTCGAAGAATCCATACGTGAGATTTGCACCGGCGAAGCCTGTGTAGTCGTGCTTGTCTCGCATCCGCAGCATCGACATGACGGAGAGGTGGCCACCCGCCGAGGATCCTCCGACGACGATTCGATCGGTCCCGAACTCGAAGGCCGCGTTCTCAACGATCCAGGCGGCTGCGGTCTCTGCATCGTCGGCTGGTGCCGGGTAGGGGTGCTCGGGGGAGAGTCGGTAGTCGACCGACACCACGGCGACCCCGGCCCGCCGCGCAGTCTCTTCGAGGCGTCCGTCCTGGTAGTCGGCTGCACCCATGGCCCACCCGCCGCCGTGGAAGTGGAGGTAGATGCCGTTGATGGTCTCCGGTGTGAAAACCCTGATTCCGAGATTGCCGGCAGGCCCGGGGATGGTCCGGTTCACGCCGTTCTCAGAACGGATGATCGGTCCGAACAGCCCCCGACCCTTCAGGCGGGCCTCGCGGAGCGTGTCGATTCCAACCTCGATCGGATTCGGAAGCCCCGCCGAAAGTCGCTCGAGTTGCTCATTGAGGTCAACCGTCTCAGAATCAACAAGAGAAGGATCGAACCAACCAGGATCAATACGCATGACTTCCGATCCTCGGGGTGCGGACTACGGAGTACCGGCTCCATCCGGACGCGTAACGCTCGGATCAACCGCGGAGGGGGAGGGATTCGAACCCTCGAAGCGTTTCCACTTACACGCTTTCCAGGCGTGCGCACTAGGCCAGACTATGCGACCCCTCCATAAGATGGGGAGTGTAGAAGCGAAAGGTCAAGTATTGGATTGGGACACAGCGATGGGCGCGGCACTCGAAGAGGCTTCATTGGCTCCTCGTTACGGGGACATTCCGGTGGGTGCCGTCCTCGTTGATGGGGCTGGAACGATCGTCGCGCGCGATCACAACCGACGAGAGGAACGAGGCGACGCAACAGCGCACGCCGAGATGCTCGTCCTGTCCGAGCGGTCTCGGGCCCTTGGAAATTGGCATCTCGATGGGCACACGCTCGTCGTCACGCTTGAGCCCTGTGCGATGTGTGCCATGGCGGCCGTCTGGTCGCGTGTCGATCGGATCGTCTACGGCGCACCCGATGCGAAGACTGGTGCCGTGTGGAGCCTGTACAACATCCCCCAGGACGAACGCCTGAACCACACCTGCGAGATCGTCACCGGCGTCCGGGAATCCGAGGCGGCCACACAGCTCAGAGAGTTCTTTGCCGCCACGCGCTAGGTCGACTGCATACAGACCCCGGTACACTCCCGACCGCCTGACCCGCAGTTGAGTATCGGGTGTACCGAGCACCGAGTACACCCGGCGAAGCCGGGTCGATGGAGGGGTGACAGAGCGGACGAATGTGACGGTCTCGAAAACCGTTGGGCCGGATTCCGGTCCCGTGGGTTCAAATCCCACCCCCTCCGCGAGATTCGGATGTTCAGCATCCGGATGTAGTCAGTGTGACGCAGTCCGTATTCCGTAGTCCGCGCCGAACGTTCGGCGCCTTGTACGGAGTACCGACCACGGAGTACCGACTACGCCCGGCGAGGCCGGGTCGATGGAGGGGTGACAGAGCGGACGAATGTACTGGTCTTGAAAACCAGCGAAGCGCAAGCTTCCGAGGGTTCGAATCCCTCCCCCTCCGCGGTAGCCCGGCTTCGCCGGGCGCAGTGAATTGACCGACGTGTCCCCTCAGTCGAAGGACGGAGGGACGCAGAGGTGCGTCAGCGACGACGCGGGCGAGTTCCTCTCTTCCTCTTCACCCTCAGGGGAGGTGGCAGCGGCGAAGCTGCTGACGAAGGGAGTCAATTCTTCGATGGTGACCCTGACGGCAGCAACATTCGGGGTGCGGCCGTTAGCCTCAGCGTGATGCCGAGACCACTCACTGTTCGGATGGGTGCAGCGCTTGTCGCAAGCGCACTCGTCGCTGCCGCGTGCGCTTCCACAACCGAATCGGCCGCCACGACAACAACGCTCGGCACCACGACGACGACCACCACGACGACGACCACCACGGTCCCTCCGAGCACGACGACCACGGAGGCTCGCATCGGCAACCCCTACGGGGGAACCGCCATCGTTGCCGATGACCTGGAGCCGCCAACGCTCAACCCGTTCGCGCCCGGAGGCAACAACTTCATCGTGTCGATCGTCGGACAGGCCTACTTCACCGGGGTCTACGAGATAGACGGGCGCACCCTCGAACTCGTCCCGGAGGTCGTGACGGAGCTCCCGACGACGGACAACGGTGGCGTCATCGTCAACGAAGAGGGGACGATGACCGTCTACTACACGATCCGTGATGAGGCGATGTGGGAGGACGGTGTGCCGATATCGGGTGACGACTTCGCGTTCACACTTGAAGTGCTCCTGAGTCCGGACACCAACGCGGGCTACAAGATCGACGAGGTGTACGAGTCGATAGAATCGTTCGAGGCCGGTCCGAAGACCTTCTCGTTCACACTCGGTCAGCCGACGATCCTCTACGAGCAACTTTTCCGGATCCTCATTCCGAAACATGCCGTCGAGGACTCCGACTTCCTTGTCGACTGGAACGACAAGATGTGGCCGTCCGGCGGGCCGTTCATCCTCACCTCTTGGGAGAAGGGCGACCACATCACCGTCGAACGGAACGACAACTATTGGAAGACCGATCCCGAGACAGGTCAGCAACTCCCGTATCTCGATGCCGTCGAGTTCCGCTTCGTCTCCGAGACCGAGTCGATCATCCGGGCGTTCAAAGAGCGTGAGGTCGACGTCATCCAACCTCCTCCCAACCCCGATACCATCGACCAGTTGGTCGCACTCAACTCGGAAGGCGCGAGAGTCGACCTGCCAACCGGACCGGTGTGGGAGCACATCAACTTCCAGTTCGGTCCCGGTCGCCTGGAGATGAACGAGAGCAGTCTGAACAGCAGACTCGATTACCGCAGAGCCGTCGCCCACCTGATCGACCGGGACGCCATAGCCCAAGTTGTCAGCGAGTACACGGACCCGCTGCCGTCCTATGTTGACGCCTTCTCCCCTTCCCTCTCCCATCAAGCCTGGGATCGCTATCCGTACGATCCCGACGAGGCGCGCGAATTGATCAAGACGGTCAAAGAGGAAGAACATATCGAGACGATCACCGCCGTCTACAGCACGACGGGCAGCGGCGACGTGCCGATTCGGATCGGCGAGGCGTTGAAGCCCATGTTCGAGGCCGTCGGCATCAAACTCGAGTTCGAACTCCAGGACTCGCAACTCTTCTTCGGCGAGACGCTCGACAACGGCACGTGGGACATCGGGGAGTGGGAGTGGGTGGGTTCCCCCGGCTTGGCCGGCCTCGTCGCCACTCACGACATGTTCGACCCGGAAGCGCCACCGCCCGACGGATCGAACTACTACCGATGGGGGACAGAGGGCTCATCGGTCCGCGGTGCGGAGACCGAACGATTCGCCGAAGTCCGAGACCTGATGAACGAGACGGTCGACGCAGACGAGATCGAAGCTCTCATCGCTGAGGCGGAGGACATCCTCGCCGATCAGATGGTCATCCTGCCGTTGTACTCGCGGTTGATCGTTGGTGCCGTCTGGGAAGACGAGATCGCCAACTTCGTGATGAACCCGAGCCAGGCGGCCCACACCTGGAACGTCGAGGAGTGGTATCGCTCCGATCTCTGACCGGCCCCTTGAAGCCGACGCTCTCGCAGCGCATCGGAGCGGCAACGACGAGCGGACTGATAACCTTGCCCCAATCTGGAGAGGTGGCCGAGCGGCCGAAGGCGCTCGCCTGCTAAGCGAGTAGGGGGTGCAAGCTCCCTCGAGGGTTCAAATCCCTCCCTCTCCGCGCAACCCCGGCCTCGCCGGGCTCACTCGGCACTGAGTATCGAGTAACCCGACTTGTCCTCTCGGCGCAGTTGCTGACAGGAGGGGTGTTCCGCCGTGGCACCACCGACCCAAACGCCTATCGTTGGCAGATGACCGAATACGTCGACCCGGGCAAGATGACCTCGTCTGTTGAGAACGGCGTTCTTACGATCACGCGACGCACCTACCGGTCGGGGGACTTCACGCACATCATCTTCAGTTTCTTCGCCGCCCTGTTCGGGTTTCTCTTCATCTGGATAGCGATAGCCAATAGCACCCTCTTCGACGGTTTCGCTACACCAATCGTCATCCTCGCTCTGCTCGCCTGCGGCTACTTTGGTCTCACCAGGATCGTCAACCGGCGGACCGTGAGGGTGGGCAACGGCCGTGTCGCTGCGAAGGACGGTCCTTTTCCGCAGTTCATACGCTCGGTCGATGCCGACCAGGGCGAGTACGGGCAGATCGAGGTCAGGTCGGCGACGCGATTGACGTTCCCGCCGACCAGCAAATACCGCCTGTACTACGTGGGTGGCGAGATCGGCCCGGACCTCTTTCGGCGTCTTCGAGATGGGGACGAAGCCAAATACGCGTTCTCCGTGTACAGGGCCTTCACCAACGGTTCTGACTAAGCCGAAGCCGTCGCCCAGTCATCGACCAGGCGGTGCATGGTCGTCATCGGAATCGAACCAGATCCGAGAAGGGTGTCGTGGAAAGCTCGGATGTCGAAGCGGTCGTCCATCGTGTCGATCGCCCGGTTCCGTGCACGGAACATCTCCCGCTGGCCGGTCTTGTACGCGAGAGCCTGACCTGGCCAGGCGATGTACCTCTCGACCTCGTTGACGATGTTGTTCGTCGCCTGCGGGGAGTTGGCAACCAGGTAGTCGATCGCCTCCTGTCGCGACCAGCCGAGGGCGTGGATCCCAGTGTCGACGACGAGCCTGCCGGCCCGCCACGAATCGAATGACAGGATGCCGAAGCGTTCCAGGGCGCCCGTGTACAGACCCATTTCGTCTGCAAGACGTTCCGAGTACAACCCCCATCCCTCGTGGAAGACGGTGATAAAGGCGTTGCGCCGGAAGTCGGGAACTCCTTCGAGTTCCTGGGCGATCGTCAATTGCAGGTGGTGCCCGGGGATGGATTCATGGAAGGCCAGTGCTTCGGATTCGAAGCGAGTCCGGGTGGTCGGTGATGTCGTATTCACGAAGTACGTGCCCGGCCGCGACCCATTCTCGGCGGCAGGGAGGTAGAAGGCCAGTGGAGCGTCGTCGGCGCCGAGCGGTGGCATCTCAGCCATGACGTACGGGCCCTGTGGCAGTCTGTCGAACCACCGAGGGATGGCTGCTTCGGCGCGGTCCATCGCAGACTGAGCCGCAGCGACGATGCAGTCTGGATCGTCGAACCGCAGAGCGCCGTCGCTGCGGAGTTGTTCGTAGATCGCGGCAACGTCATCGGTGCCGAGTACGGAGCTTCCGAGTTCCGCGTACTCGATTCCGAGTTCTGCGATGTCTCCGAGGCCTGCGTTGTGGATGTCCAGCGGCGCCAGGCCCAGAGAGGTGTGTCTGCGGATGGCACGGCTGTAGATCTCGGATCCGTCTGGCAACCAGACGACGCCGCTCCTCTCCGGCGGGCGTGCTTGAGGCAGAACCTCGTCGGCGATCGCTGCTCGGTATCGGCGGAATGCAGGACGGACCACAGTCGTGATCTGCTCGGTGAGCCGGACTCGCCATGCAGCGACTTGATCATCGTTCCATGCCGGTGGGGCTGTGAGGTTGACGAGCGCATCGCTCTCGATGGGGGACTTCAGGTAGGTGTCGATCTGGGCAAGGGCCTTCTCGGCTCCGATCCGGGGAGGAGTTCGGTCCTTGGCAATTCCCTGTCGGAGGCGACCGATTGCCTGGTCAATCATCCGGCCCATCTTCGACCACTTCTCGACCGCCGCATCGGCATGCACTGGCTCGGTGATTGGAATCTGACCGGCGAGTTGCTGGAACACAACCTGGATCCCCATGAAGGGATCAACAGCGAACTCCGCCATCCGGGAATGCAGAGTCTCTGCCTTGGTCGACGTTTCGAAGACGAGAACTTCGCGGCTGACGCGCTCGTCCGGTGTCAGGCCCCCAACGTCGATGGCCTGAGCGGCGACGGCCAGCCGTTCGAGCGTGTCGATGTGATCGTCTTCGGTCTGACGCGAGAGATCCTCGAGTTCGGTGTCGTACTCGTGGAAACCCCGGAGCGAAGCGGAGGTCGGCTCGGAGCGGAGTGTGAAGTCCCAGTACTCGTCGCCGAGCCGCTTCAGGTCGTCGTTCACACCGAGGCTGCCCAGTCGGAGATGAGACGGTCGAGGGTCTCGAGCGGCACGCCCCCGGAAGTGAGGACGGCATCGTGGAAGCCCTTGATGTCGAAGCGATCACCGAGCTGCTCCTCTGCGGCCGCACGCATCCGCTGGATCTCGAGGCGTCCGATCATGTAGGACAGGGCCTGACCCGGCATCGACGCGATGTAGCGATCGATCTCCTCGGTAATCGTGTGCAGCGTCATGGGAGAGTTCTCGGTCAGGTAGTCGATCGCCTGCTGCCGGGACCAACCGAGTCCGTGGACGCCTGTGTCGACGACGAGGCGGCCGGCACGCATCGAGTCCGCCGAGAGCATCCCCATCCGGTCGAGTTGTGATCCGTAGAGACCCATCTCGTCGACGAGTCGCTCTGTGTACAGCGCCCATCCCTCTCCGTAGGCGACGATGTGGCCGTGGCGGCGGAACGCCGGCACGGAGTCGCCGAGCTCTTGTGCGATGGCGAGCTGGAGGTGGTGCCCCGGAATCCCCTCGTGGAACGCCGTGGCCTCGACCTCGAACGTACCCCACGATGATGGGTCTGCCGTGTTCATGAAGAACATCCCCGAGCGTGTCCCGTCCTCTGCGGCGGGGAAGTAGAAGGCCTGCGCTCCTGACTCGATCTCGGCAACGAGGCAGTCGGCGACAGGGAGGCGGCCGAACCAGTCACCCATGGCGGCTCGCGCCTTCTCGAAGGCTGCCTCGGCGGCTTCGCGCACGCCTTCACCGGTTGTGTGATGCAGGTCGGCATCGTCGCGGAGACGGGCGAAGATCTCTCCGAGGTTCGTTGTGCCAAGCACCTCAGAGCCGATCTCGCGGTATTCGTCGGCGAGCCTGGCGATCTCTTGGAGTCCAACCTGGTGGATCTCACCCGCCTGCATCGGGAGTGTTGTGTAGCGGTGGATGGAGCGTGCGTAGACGAGGTCGCCGTCCGGGAGCCAGTGGAGGCCTTCCTTGCCTTCGGGGCGGGAGACGGGGAGCACCTCGTCGCGAATGGCATCACGCTGCCGTTCGACGGCCGGTCGGACGAACTCGCGAACCACATCGCCGAGTTCCTCCTTCCACGCCGTGGCCTCGTCGGCGGAGAAGTCGGGAGGAGCCTGTGTGTTCAGAAGAGGGTCGTCGCCGATCGGGAGGACAAGCCACTCGTCGAGTTGAGCGATCACGCCTTCGACGGCGAACGCCGCCGGTGTACGACCGGATGCGACGCCCTGGCGGAATCGTTCGGTCATCTGATCGAACGAGCGCCCGTATCCCTTGTACTTCTCGATCATCGCCGCGGCGACCTCGGCCGTCGGCACGGACATCATCGGCGGGAGCAACTTCGCATAGACCTGGGAGCCGAAGATCGGATCGACGGCGAACTCGGCCATGTGCATCTCTTCGAGCGCGGCGTTCGTTTCCGTCTCGAAGATCAGAACCTCGCGAGTGAGGGCGTCGTCCGTCGACAAGTCTGTCGGGTCAATGGCATAGGCCCGGGCTCCGAACTCGCGGAGCCTCGCAACGTTGGCGTCTTCGGCTTCACGGCTGAAGTCTTCCCACCGGTCGGCGTAGCGATAGTCGCCGCGCAAATGTGCTTCGGTCGGGTTTGTCTCGGTGAGGTGTTCGAAGTACTCGTCTGCCAG